>DATMOO010000249.1:0-12870 GCA_035568275.1 Candidatus Sulfotelmatobacter sp. | reverse complement strand
AAGGGCAAACGGCGCGACCTGAGGCCATTGCGTGAAGTCCGCTGGTGCGAAATTGGGAGGCGTGAATTGGTAGTCTCCCGGCTGGTTTCCCGGGATAAAAGGAGGCGGAGTAAGGTTCGCTCCGTCGGTGCTGCGGAACGCTAGAATCTCTCCGGCAACTTTTTGTCCGACGGTCAGGCCGTCCGTCTTGTCCTGTCCTGCCGGAATCTGCGCCAGGTCCTGCTGCAGTTCAGCGTCGAGTGTTGCCTGAAACGTCGGGTAGAGTGCGACCAGGGCGTCATGCGCCGCTTGGTCTGCCGCAGCTGGTTGCGAAGCCAGTCGCGAGACGTCCGAGAGACGTACGAGGTACGGATTATAGGTTCCTTCGATGTTGTTGACCGCGTCAAAGATGGAAGCATGCAGAATGGCAAAGCTGCGAGTCGAATGAATGGTGGGAGGCTGGGCGCCGGCGGTCCGTAGGATCACGAGGAGAGTTCTATTCCACTCGATGACTGGATTGACCGGGGCAGCGGAGCTTACAGCGGATGGTTCAGCATTCGCCGCAATCGGAGCTCCAGTGATTTGAGCCTGAAGACTGGCGCACAGGAGAGCAAGGGTAAGTAAGGTCTTAGACATATCCTTATTCCTTTGTTTGGATTTAGTGCCCGACAGGAGGCGACGTAATCACTGCGATCTGGCACTCATACCATCTAGAACTAGCCACAAGGGAAAATATTCCCAAGGGGTTGTGAATTACCAAAGAATTACCAAACCTCCGGTCTCCTTGCTCCGTGGATGCCAGCGTTTTTTTGTCGGTTAATTGCATACTCTTAGCACGGCTTCAGGGAGGCTCTGCGGAGCCATGTTGGAATGATTCTCGTCAGCTTGTAATCGGCAGCATCGAGCAGAGCGCGAAACTCAGCTTTGGTGCATTCCCGTCGTACGGTCATCGCCAGCATATTCAGATCGAGAAGCTTACTGAAGGACATCGCGTCGGTGTCTGGTACAACCATATCGACAAGTAGCACTCTTCCCTTCTCTCTCATAATCCAGCGCCAATCTTTTAGGATTCCGATTGCACCACGGTCGTCCCAGTCATGAATCACGCCACACAGAAGGTAGGCGTCTGCTCCTTGTGGAACCGAGGTGAAGAAGTTTGCTGTTTCGATACGGAGGATGGTTCACTGGTCCCCAGCCAATTCATGCGAAGCATCAGTTTCTGCGTCCTGATGCACAGCGTCGAGTTCCGCCGCGAGCTGAGATTTGAAACCGCGGTTGGCCTCTTCGAACTGAGCTTTAGCCCGCGCCACGTGTCCCAACAATGTGTGCAGCTGCTTCGGACCCAATACCAGCAGGCCGAGCATGAGTATGAACAGGATTTCGGTACCCAGACCCACGATTCACCCCTTGGTTATGCTTTGGTCCTCGGCGACGGTGGTTGTGATGCTGGCCGGCTTTGCTTCATCAGTTTTCATGGCTGCCTTGAAGCCACGGATGCCCTCTCCGATTCCTTTGCCAAGTTCCGGTAGTTTCTTGGGGCCGAACACGAGCAGGGCAATTCCGAAAATCACTAGCAGATGCATGGGTTGAAACAGTCCTTCAAACATACAGCCTCCTTAATTGAGAATCTCAAAGCCGCCTTACGAAAATGCAGGCGCTGCAACCGGTGAACTGTTTGCAGCGCCCACTGCGTCATGGGGGACTTACAACACCTAAAGGCCGCGCCGAACCGAATCAGCTTCGGCAGCGAGCTTGTTTACCAGGGTAAAGAACGCCGGCGATTGACCAAGGAACAAGAGGTCATCCGTGAAAGCCTTGATTGTGGCCACAGCTCCCCCTTCTTTCGTCGAAGTGGGTCGAATCACAGAGCACTGGGGCAGGTTTTTGTCGATGAATTCGCAGGGCTCGGCCAGGATCAGGTTCGTCTGGTCGAGCTCTGAGTTCAAAGCATTGAGATCCGGGAATGTGAGGCCCGTAACAGGATCGATGACTCCCGCCAAAGGTTGAGCGACTGCATTACCCGCCTTGTCGTGCCACAGACCGAAGTGGTCGATCTCCACTCCGCCAATGCTCACTAAGATTCTCAGTACCTCAAGGTCGGTCGCTTTAAAAGCTAGGGTGGGGTAGAGGCTCGCACCACCTTGCTCGATAAATGCAAAGTGAAACCCTGCCGTGTTTGCAATTGCCTGCATGCGAGCCTCTTGGGGAGTGGCTGGCGGGACTGGTTGTGGCTGGTCTGGCGCGGTATCGTTATCGTTGAGCGGTATCGCAGGCTCGTTCTCGATAGTGAACGGCCCTTTGAGATTCGCTCCAAAGTCCGGATTTTGCGTGCTGCGATACCGTGTGTACCAGCTGAGATCGACATTGAGCTTCAGCAGATTCGTTAGCCTGCCAATAGCTTTGGCACCGGTCGCCTGACTGCTGGGCAAGGTACGGAATACGTCCAGATCCACGGGCTCCTCGCCCTTCGAGATCAAATAAGCGTTCAGGAACGCCGCATGGCTCAATTCATCGTCGGTATTATCGGCGATATACTGCG
This sequence comes from Candidatus Sulfotelmatobacter sp., assembly GCA_035568275.1. Taxonomy (GTDB): domain Bacteria; phylum Acidobacteriota; class Terriglobia; order Terriglobales; family Acidobacteriaceae; genus Sulfotelmatobacter. Next base: position 10,352 of record DATMOO010000249.1, on the reverse strand, counting down.
GCATATCGCCATCCAGGTTGCTGAGCGCGGCTATGTAAGCGGGATTGCCGCCTTGAACTCCGCCCAGTTCGTTGTATTGCTGCCATAGATCGGCTTCAACAAGTTCCACCGCTGCTGCGAATCGTATAAGAGCTGCGTCGCCCTTGGTGAGCTTGCCAGTGCTTCGAGCGGTTTCCGCGTTGCCTTTGGCCCCCAATATTGCGCTAGCTGACAGCGTTGCTCCGGCAATTCCCAGTCCCTTGAGGAAAGAACGTCTCTTGACTACGCCTTGCCAATGACGCTGAACATCTTCTGTCGAAGACTGGTTGGCTTCCGATGGATTTGTCTCGGACACCACGGTCGATAGAGAATTCTTTTCTTTCATCTTTTCGCTCCGATTCCTTTTTTCATGATTTTTGTTTCAGTGGTACTGTGCGTTAGACCTAGGTGGCGTATTCCGAGATGCATCAAAGATGTCATTTGATTGTCAACTCTTTGAACAACTCAACCCCACAACGTCGCTGTCAGATTTGGACTTACGCTCCGGCTCTTGCTTCTTCCTTGTCCTCGTCTTACCTCTACAAATACAACTCGGTCGGTCCCTACTTATTCCGGAGTAACTAAAAATTGTTTGAGACGTTTTAGCGAACGCCGAAGGGCGCAAAGGAGTCGCTGAGTTAACACTTCTAGATCACACGAAAAGGAGGCGACCTCTGAAATCGAGATCGCCTCCTTCGCTCGCGCGCCGGCTAAAAGACAAACTTCGCTTGCAGTTCGATTACCCTTGGCGACGCGTCCGCGTTCAGACCGGAACCATAGATGGTCGTCGGTTGACTGACCGTCTGAGTAATTTGTCCGAACTGATTGCTGTCTATGTTTGTGTTTGGAAAAGCAAAGTTCGGGTGATTGAAGAGGTTGAAGAACCTTGCACCTACGGAGAACTGGGCCTTCTCCCACTTCGGCACAGCGAAGGACTTCTCTACATCGAAGTCCGTGTCGAAGTAACCAGGACCACGAAATTGGTTCCGGCGCTGGGTGCCGAAATCGTTGCTTGGATCCACGAAATCGGCCGTGTTATAGCAGGGGTTCGGCAGTCCGTTCACGAGTTGCGCAGCCGAGCCACTACAGTTGATGTTAGGAGAGCCTACAACATCGGCTAGCACAGCCGTGGCAGTCGCTGGACTTGCACTGCCGAACAAGCCTTGTTGTAGAGCGGCAGTTTGGTGGCTGCTATAGATCGAGTACGGGAACCCTGTGTGTTTGAAGATCGTTCCTGAGAACGTCCAGCCTTTCGCCAGGGCATTCGGACCGCGGCTTGTGAGATGACGGATGGCGTCACTCCAGACGTAGTTCATCACGAACGACTGCCGTACATCGTAGTCAGCATTGCCGTAGTTAAGCTGCCGGATGTTGAACGGATTGAGAGGTGTGACCACATCAACGTTGCTGTTGGTGTTCACGCCGAATGGGTTCAACGAACTATTGGAGATTTCGTCGAGAGCGTGACTATAGGTATAGGAAGCCTGGAACTGGAAGCCGCCATTCATCGTGTGCGCGGCGGTCAGCGTGACGCCATGGTAATTGGAGTTGCCGACGTTTTGGGTTTGGGCAACCACTCCGAATCGCGGGTCAGGAGTAGCGAGCGGCAACCCCCCGAATGCGCCTCCCATGGGACTGGACGCGTTCAGAGCTGGATTGGTGATTTCTTCATGTTCACCATGGTTGCCCACATACTTAGCGCTGATTGTGGTGTGCCAACCCAATGCCTGTTGTATTTCCAGATCCCACTCGTCATAACGCGGAATCTGCACTTTTCCTGGGTTGAAGAAGTTGAAGGCGGGAACGGTGCCGCCATTTGCAAAATTAGAGCGAAACGCGGCATTGGCCGCCGTCGCTTGCCCATTCAGACTTCCCGGAGCGGCGGGGGAGAGCGCACCGTTGAAGATGTTGAATGACGGATCATTTGGCGCGTTGGTTAGGATGTCGTCGATCCCGCCGGTAGGAATAGCATCACTGAAGATGCCGAACCCGCCGCGGACCACGGTGTTCCTGGCGCCGAGCGGCGACCACGCAAAGCCGACCTTGGGCTGATACACAACCGACGTTACAGACGGAAATGCAGTGTGCAACCCCGTAGTTAATGCCTGATTCACAGGTGCCGTCCGATTCAAGTTCTGAAATGGCTCCGACAGGCTTTGGAAGCAATTGGTTTGGCAGATTGGATTTGACAGGTGGTCAAAACGCATGCTCAGCGTCAATTTCAAGTTCGAAGTAACCCTGACCTCGTCTGAGGCATACCATCCGAGTTGGTAGAGCGCTATGGGTACGTTCGTATTGAGAGGGAAGTTCTGAGATAAAGTGCTCCCTCCTGGTGAGGTCCCAGGCGGGACAGGTGCCACCCCTCCAAATGCGAAGTCATTCAGGGTGGCTTCCTGAACAAACGGAATTGTATTGGTGAAGTTATGATCGCTCACATCGTCGCGGCGGAAGTTCACTCCGAAGCGTAATCCGTGTCGGCCGCGAGTCCAACTGAAGTCATCAACGATTCCGTACTGGGTTACCGCTCGGCCTTGGGGAAAGAAAGTGCCCTCGTTGTTCAGAGGGAACAGGGAACCATCATCAAGAAAAACGGTTTCAGGAAGCGCCTTAAATTCGGCGGTTGGATTCGTCATCGTGAATAGCGCGCTATACCATTGCAGTGACGCAACGAAGTTGTTCACTTTGTTTGCGCCGAATGTATGGGTCTCGCTCAACTGGCTCTGCCATTCCGGCTGAGTACTGTGAGCATCGAAGGCCGGACTGAGGGGGTCGGTATAACTAGCCTGAAGACCGCTTTCGTGCTGTACTCGAATGAACAGTTTGTCGTTGTTGCCAATGACCTGGTCATAGCGACCGACAATTAGATAATCGTTTGTCGCCTGCGATCTGCCGCCTTGCAGTGCGTCGACGCAGGGATTGGCTCCTCCGAATGCAATTCCACCCAGGCTAGTGACGTTCGAGCAACCTCCACCAGGAAGGGAATTTTGAGCGCGTGCCGCTCCCGGAGTTGCGTTCCAGACGCCGAACAGTTGACTATAAAACGGCACTGAGGCCGGGCTGACAGTGTTTAGGTTAGCGATTACAGCATTTTCAAATTGCTGAGTCGGCAAATTAACCGCAACAACCGACGGAATCAGCAATTGGATACCTTCATAGTCGACAAAGAAGAAAGATTTGTCTCTCTTGATGGGCCCCCCCAATGAGGCTGCATACTGATTGGCATTCACGAACAAGCGCGGAAAGTTGTCAGTTCCGGACTTAGCGTTTGCCTGATTCCGGAAATAGTTGTTGGAGTTTAGAGCGCGGCCGTTCCACCAGTACTCCGCATTGCCATGATAAGAATTAGTGCCGGACTTCGAAACATAATTAATATTCGCTCCAGCCAGCCCGCCAAATTGGCCGCTATAGCCGTTGGTCACTACGCTGGTCTCCTGCACGTCGTTCAACCCAAGCGTCAGGTTGGTCGCGCCGCTATTGTTGATGTTGAAGTACGGATCGTTGTCATTGGCCCCGTCGTACGTGAACACATTGGAGTTCGACGGCAAACCGAAGAACTCATAGTTACCACCGCCAAACACCGAACCCCCGGTCGTGTTCATCACCACCCCAGGCGCCGTCAAAGCAACAGCGCTTAGGTCATTTCCCGGATTCGGCAAGAGGGCAATTTGTTGGGCATCGAAATTTGTTTGAAGATTGGCGTCTTCGGTCTGCACGCCTGTCACCTCATCGGTGACGTCCACGGACTCGACTTGGGACGAGAGAGATAGCTGCAAGTTCACCGTGATGCTAGTCCCGAGCGTGACGGTTACAGTCTTGAGGACTTTCTGAAAGCCGGCGACATTCGCTGACACCGAATAGTTTCCTGGCTGCAGGAGAGAGAAATTGTACGATCCTTGCGTATTAGTCGTCGTGGAAGTCGAACTGCCAGTATCAACATTCTTTAATGTGACGGGCGCGCCGGAGACCACAGCGGCTGTTGGATCTGTAACAACCCCAGCGATGTCTCCGGTCGTTGAAGTCTGTGCGCCGACTCTGAGGGCCGCCATCAATACAACGATTAGCAACATCAAGTGTGTCTGCGCGAAGGCATTCGACCGCTGCTGCCGATCACCATCTTTCATCGTTTTGCCCCACTTCGTTTGGCGTTTGATTTTGCTCCAACTAGATGGAAACGTCTCAGGTCCAGTTTTATTCCACGCTCTGAGAGAAATAGTTTCTCTGACATACCAAGCTTTTGGGACGACACCTTACCGACGGATGTCTAAGTAGCCGCAACCAAGGTCGACAGAAGAGGTGTTCGCGGGCTAGGAGACTCTCGCGCGCTCACGACGGACTCCTGCCAGCCACGCCACGCCGATACTGATGCCGTAGAGTCCAATCATCGGGGCCGCAAAGAGACACATGTTCAGGATATCGGCGGTGGGCGTGATGACGGCGGCCGCGATAAAGATGACAAGGACGGAATAGCGAAGATTCCGCCACATCCATTTCGCCGTAATCACTCGCATCACAGCCAAGAAGAACACTAGGATCGGCATTTCGAACATCAGCCCAAGACCAATGATGATTGTGGCAAAAAGCTTCGTGTACTCTCCAATCGTAATCATCGGCTGGAAGCGTTCGCCGTAACCGATCAGAAAGTCCAGGGAGGCCGGATAAACCGTCTTGTAGCCGAACAGTCCGCCGGCAAGGAATAATCCCACCGTACTGATTAAAAAAGGAAGAACATACCGCTTCTCAGTCCGGTACAGCCCAGGAGCGATAAACAACCAGATTTGATAAAACACAAATGGCGAAGCGGCAAATAGTCCAAGAACAAGAGCCACCATTAGATAAAGATTAAAGGGTTCGGTTGGATTTAAGTACACCAAGCCACCGCCGATGCCATGATGCCGTAATGTTTGAATAATCGGTTGCTGCATCAAACCGAACAGTCGGTCCGCGAACGACCAGCACAGAAGGAATCCGATGATTATTCCAAGAATGCAAAGGATGATCCGTCTCCGCAGTTCTTCCAAGTGGGCCAGGAATGGCATGGCGCGCTCATGCAGGGGCAGGGAATCAACAACGTTAGCCATGTAGAATTCCCTCGTGTTTCGGACCCTGTGGCTCTGTATCGCTGTTTGCAGTGCCGGTGCATCTCTCAACAGGCTTCGGATGGCGCAACTCGGCGTCGTACATTAGACCGGACGAAGGCTTCTCGCCGAATGAGGCGGATTCGTCTTTGCACGCGAAACAGAACGCGACGAGCAGCATTGCGACCAGCCCTGTGAGACCGTATGACGTTAACTCCAGCATTTGCGTCCACTCCGCTCGCCTGGCTTTCTTGCTTCGGGTTGCCAGCTATCTGATGAGAATCGCCACTCCTAGCAACCCTATGGAGTGCGACGACTTTGGTGAATCGGAGCAAGGGCGCACCAAAAGTGCACCCTTGCCAAGAGTCGGGCATTAGTTGACAGTGACGCTGACAGGTACGCTATGGCTTAACGCACCGGATGTGCCCGTTACTGTCAAAGTTGTTTGAGATGAGACAGGTGCTTTGGCGTTGCTGCCGCCGCATCCGAGAGTGAATAGTGAAACGAAAAGCAGCAAGCCCAGTACGCTTATACCCACGAAGTGTTTACGCGTAAGTAGTCTCTTCCTGCGTGTGGTTATCAGAGTTCCCAAAAGCCCCAATCCAGGCGTCAGAATAGCCATACCGGGGTAGCCTCCAGTCGGAGGTGTCGACGCCGCAGCTACGGTCAAGGTTGAGGACGAGGCACTCGATCCAGGAGAGATCGTTGAAGGACTCAGAGAGCAGGTCAAACCTGCGGGTGCCGAACAGGTGAGTGAAATCTGACTGTTAAATCCGCCCACCGCACTCGCGCTGATCGTTAGAGTCGTCGAACCGCCCGCCTTGACGGTCGCACTCGGTGCTGAAAGGCTTAGCGAGAAATCGGGACCCGCGACCGCGGCGGCAGGAACGACGCTCGCGAAGACAGCTGTAGTGCTCCCTCCGGCGGGGAAGTTAGGTTGGTTGGAGCCGCCTGCAGTGAGGTATAGAGTCCCGGGATCTCCAGAGGTGCCACCTTCGCCAAACACCATATCCCACAAGCCGGGATTCACCAGCACCTTGTTGGAAGAGTCGCTGAGCTGGCCGAGGAACTTTCCGGTTGTGTCGAACGCGTTGATCGTACCGTCACCGAAGTTGCCCACCAGGATCGCGCTCGGAAATTCTCCGAAAGTGGCCGGCGCCGCCACAACGCCCCAAGGCGCGTTGAGTTTCCCACCCGCAGCAACAAAAGTGCTCAGGAAATTGCCATTCGTGTCGAAGATATCAACCTGCCCCATACCGGCACCGGGCTGCGCGTCGTGCTTGGCAGCATCTTGCATGGCATAGGCGACATAGATCTGGTTTCCGATGACGTGGATACCATGGGGAGCGAAGCCCGCAGGAAGCTTTGGATCGGTGAACGAACCGCTCAACGAGGTGAGATTAAAATTGCGATCGAGAACATCGACTTTTCCGCTATTGAAATTCGCCGCCAAAAGAAAGGTGCTGTTGAGCGACGCCAGACCCTTATAAACTGCTCCGCTGGCGGAGTTATCGAAAGCCACGGCTGCCGTGTTGCTCGTGCCAGTCCAGCTGGCGATGAGGCCATCCTCAGTGTCAAAAATGAACTGCCCGCCATTGAAATAAGCACCGTTCCCGTTCGACACGTTGCCCGTGGGACAGCCGGGGCTGCAATTACCGTTCGGATTGTGCGTCGCCCCGGGGATGGTCACTACGAGGCCGGTATCCTTCTTGCCCTGATTATCGTAGAGAGTGGAAGTGCCGCTGTTATTGTTGGCGATCCAGAAGTCTTGCCCAGGAAGAATAGAAATGCCCCAGGGGTTCAACAGTTGAGGATCTGTAGTATTGGCTACGCCGGTAGTATTGGAGACCAAGTTGGTCTGGGAATAGCCGGCCTGCTGAGCAAGCAATCCCGAGGGAATTGCTAACGTCATCAGCAGTCCGATTAACGAGATTGCTCTTTTCATGGTGTCCTCTAAGAAATATGAGTGTTGGATTTGTGCGACTCTGAATCTGAATAATGGTTCGTTATTGACATGCCGGTTGGACAGAGAATCGAGCATCAGATTGATTGTTCTTGAGTCTCGAACTCTCTGCCGCAACCGCATGAACCGATATCTTGATCCCGACCTATTGACCACCTGAGGCGGATGAAGTGCTCGGGCCTGGAGAGTTCGCCTTGCCCAGCATGACCATCTCCCGTGACGCCGGCATGGTATAGACGCCGCTGGGTGTTTTGATCCTGCTCAGAAAGTACTTGCCGCCGACATGCTCGAAGCTGAGCGTCGGCTGATTGGCAGGACCATCGTCGAACGCCACTGGAAGTACAAATACGTTCCCTTTCTCATAGCCGCGGATGGCTAGTTCTCTATTTGTGTCAGGATTAACGCGACTTACCCTGTAATCTCCTGCAGGAAGATTTGCGCCTCCCACCACGAATTCGAACGGAACGCTTACGACGACCGCATCGGTATCTAGAGCACGGGCACTTACCCCAACTCCAAGTACACATGTGAACGTAAGTACTGCTGTAAAATACAACTTATTCATGACTTCTCCTTATAGATCCAGACTGACTCTTTCACAATTGATAACTGCATCCGTGCTGGTTTTATTCCGTATCTGCTGCCGCGCACGCTGCGGTCATCTACATACATGTAAGCGTCACTAGGTTAGACGCTGTCATGACTTACGAGATGCAGCACTCATGTCATTTGATTGTCACTTCTGTGTCGATGGTGTGTAACGGTTGTGGCGCCAGCGGTCATAGTCAGCACTATGGCGGCACCTGATACGTGATAAACGTGGGCTCTGCCTCTTAGAGAGTTGGCGGGAAGTTTAATCGGGGAAAGATGTCGTTACCGAGCGACACTGGTCGAATATGTGCGAGGGATCGAGTCACGAAGGCACTCGGCAAAAAGACCAATAATCTTTTTCGTCACCCTGCTGGTCGGCGCTGGCTCTCCGGGCGCGAAGGGTGTCCGCTCGTCGAAGTATCTGTTAAGGCGTTCGCGAAGGTGTAACCGCACTCGCCATAGCCTTGCCTTCACAGCGGCCTGGCTAAGGTTTAGCACCTGTGCGGTCTGTTCGATCGACAGTCCCTCGACGTCACGGAGTACAAAGACCGTCCGCAAGATCGGGCGCAATTCTTCCACGGTTCTGCCAAGGATGTGGCGGAATTCGGAGGCCCAACATAGTTGCTCTGGATTCGGGGCACGATCGGGCACGTCCACTGGAAGCGCGTCCCCATCCGGCTCAAAATCCTCGTCCAAGGAAACCTCTTTGTGGGTGCGCTGTTTTCGCAGCTTCATAAGCGACTGGTTCAGAGTAATGCGAATCAGCCAGGTTGAGAATTGTGAGTCTTCTCTGAATTCTGCCAGATTCTGAAAGGCTTTCAAGAGCGCCTCTTGGACCGCATCTTCGGCGTCTTCCCTATTACGAGTGACGGTTTGAGAGATTCGGAGAAGTCTGCGGCCGTATCGCTTCACAAGTTGCTCGAAAGCGGCAACATCCCCCTTCTTGCTGGCGTGGACAAGATCCAGGTCGTTGCTGGCTGCGAATTGTGCCGAGTTTGCGTTCATAGTCGTTTTCGGCGCTTTGGAGAACGACCCCTTTGCAACGCAACCAATGTGGCTGCGAGCGGGAGGCCGTCTCCTTGCGCACTAGTTAGAAGTCTGAACTCACTGCACTACGACCTTGCCGGTCATCTTCGGGTGGATCGTGCAGTAGTAGGAATAGGTTCCCGCCTTGGTAAATGTGTAGGAAAACTTTTCATCCGTATCGAGCACCTTGGACTTGAACACACCCTCTGTGCTGACCGAGGTATGGGGAATGTCGTCTTTGTTTGTCCACGTAACTGTCGCTCCGACGGGTACCGTGATCGTCGGTGGTCCAAAAACGAAGTTGTCGATTTTTACCTCTGCGTTTGCCGCGGAGGGCTGGTCATTCGCCGTAACGGTCGGTGATCCCGCGACTAGCAGTACGATCGCAATGATTACCGATGCTGTGAAACTTGCAACCCAGAAACTGTTCCGCTTCATTGTTCTGTTTCCTTTACGGTTTATTTTTCTTCCTTGATTTTCACTGTTCGGGGACCCGATCGTTGACGGTTCACACAAGACTTGAGTTAACGACCACCAGAGCCGCTGCCACTTCCTGAAGCCGAAGACCCCGAACCCGCAAGTGGCGAATCGACAACCGCAAGGCTCCGTCCGCTAACCAGATAGTTCACGTCCGTGATTCCCAACACCTGTTGCAACTGGTCGGCAGGCACTTTCATGGGTCCGGCTGACGGAGCTGTCCCGGGCGCAGGCTGCGGGAAAGCCGTCGACATCGCCGTGTGGAAAGACACCTTACCTTCCACCTTCTGCATGATCTGGTGTATGTGGCCGTTTAACACAGTCACGGAACCGAAGCGCTTGACGTAAGACAAGGCTTGTTGGCTGTCATCGGTTCCCCAGCCCCAATCGGGGTAGATGGTCCACAGCGGAATGTGTGCGAAGAGCACAATCGGAGTGCTAGCGGAGCGGCCCTTGAGATCGTCTTCCAGCCACTCCAGCTGATCGTGACCGAGGGACCCCATGCCTCCGGCTTTCAAATTGGCGACATTTACCAGGCCAACGAAATGCACGCCCTTGTGATCGAAGCTGTACCACCCTGTCCCCTTTGTGCCCTTCCCATAGCGTTGGAGATATTGCTCGCCGTTGTCGGTCAGCATGTCGTGCTCACCCGGCACAAAGTAGATTTGTTTCGCGGATGCTCCTTTTAATGCCTGATCGAGCGTGTCGAATTCACTCGGCTTCGAGAGCTGACTCAGATCACCGGTGTGAATGATGAAATCCGGTTTGCGGGGCATCGCGTTGATCTTGTTGATCGCCGTCTCGAGAGTAGCGGTGACGTCGGGATTGGCCGGCTTGTTAAAACCGATGTGGCTGTCGCTGATCTGAACAAAGCTGAAGTCGCCGCCTTTGTCTGCATCCCTGCCGTAGCGTTTAGCGAATGCACGAGACACCGGAATACCGCCGCTTAAAGTCCACACCAAGCCCGTACCCGCCCAGGCCATGCACTTCAGGAATCCGCGACGATCAACGCCGTCGTTGTTGAGTTCCTGTAATTTTTGATCGATCAGATCTTGCTTCTTGTCCGGCATTTGCCCTCCGTGGTTTGTGGCGTTCTGAGGTGATAACCGGCGCAAGTCACTTTTATTCCACCGATTTATTTCGCCCTCTAAGTTTTCCTGGCATGGCGGACACGAGTGTCTCTGGCGAGGACTAAAGCAGGC
>DATMOO010000248.1:0-68177 GCA_035568275.1 Candidatus Sulfotelmatobacter sp. | reverse complement strand
ACCTCCGGTGGGTGACTTGGGGAGCTGGCAAGGGCGCCGCCGAAGGGGGCGTTCATCTTGACCCTTGACAGCTCCCCAAGTCACTTACAATCGAGCTCGGAACGAAGCGCAACGCAGTTCAGTTGAGCTTCGTTCCTTAGTGGAGTGGGTTCCGCTTTTTCTCGACACCCTGGTCGGCAGCCATACTCCGCCTCACCGCCTCTGGCATTCTCCACCATCATCTTTTTCGTTTCGGTCCCAGAACATCCTGGATCCGCTTCGAACCAAGTCCTCCTGGAAACTCTAGCCGACGCCACCCACCGTTGCCGTGCTTCTATCCGCACTCTGAATGGGCCGCTTCGTGGGCCCTTATCCATTGGATTGCACCGTAGAGTGCGTTGATCACTGCTAGCTTAACGCCATCCGTGATCGGGGATCGACCTTCTCATCCCATCTAACTTAAGAATTACTTCCGATTGGCCCGTGACTTGCTAATTGCGAATGTCTCTGAGATCAGAGGCTCGATATAGTCCTACAATCTTACATAACCTTGACCGCCTTTAGTCTCCGTATTTTTCATCCACCTGACGCGTGTACCGCTTGCCTTCTTTGGTTTCCACGACGAGACGGTAACAAACTGCGTGCTTACGCCAGAACTGCCGGGGAAGCCACGCGCGTAGCATGGTCGACGAGATGTACTCCGTTCGCACTTCCTTGTCGTTGTTGACGTCGCTTCCAAAGGAAAACATGGCCTTGTCCTCGGAGGAGAAATTCTCGCCGTGGATCGATACCGCCAACTCTTTAGGACTGTGCTCATTCATGAGTCGGATGGGAAACGGGGACACCGCGGTGACGATCGCGGTCTTTGGCTTCCAGCGCCTGAAGTCACTCTCGGAAAGCCGGCCATTTGGCAGCGGCCGACTGGTGTGTCGAAGGGTTACATCGAATGGCTGCGAAAGTTCCCACTTCTCTTCGTTGCCCCTCACCCAGAAGCGGAGTTTCTCGCCCGCAGGCTGCGCGACCGTGTAGTCTCCTGCATGCGCCGGGTCTACATGCACTCGGAGTTCTGTGGATGAGACATACTCGGTTTCCGGCCATAGCTGATCTGTTTGATAATCACCCGCATCGGGATAGTATCCGGCGTAGACGATAGAATCCTTCGTGAAGCCGTGGCCACGCAGGATCAGTTTCATCTTGTCCTGCCTAAGATCATCAGGAAGGCTCGCGGGCGAAACTGAGTCCAGCTTGGGACTCGCCTTGCTGGCTACGTGCACGGTGGCGCCGTCCTCGGTATCGTTCGAGGTTGTTACCGAAAGAATCCCCGAACTCTGCAGGCAGTCAGGGTCGACAGTGATGTGTACATGCGCCAAATCCAGAACCTGTGTATGGAAGCTCTGTTGGCGGCATCGGCCACCCCGTGATGCATCCATGCGAAACTTCGTACTCTGGCCGAGATCCTGACCCATCGCATCAAAGGTGATCGCCCCACTGCCTTGCGCGGCCCGCACCCAGGTATGGCCAAGGCGGGGCGCAGGGGTGAATTGCTGGCGTCCACCAACCGTGGCTCCCGAAACAATGCCACCTGGGTGGGATGTCATCACAGTGTTGATGTCGCAAGTAAGTGTTTCCCCATTCGGATCCCAGATCGAGACTTCCAGATTGTCTTCCGGCTGCTCGTAGTCATTCAGAGCGCTGCGGTCCCACTCCCAGTCCAGTGTTCCGTTGGCCTGAATCGCAACAGGTTTCCTGTCTAAGAGCAGAGGCCGATCCAAAACCTCGATCCATGCTCTGCGAACCTGCTCGGGGTGAGGGATTGAATAGAAGAAGTGCCTTCCGTCATCACCCACGGCAAGTTGAAGCTCGCTGGAAGGTCGCTGCTGCGTCGCTTGTCCAAAACAGACAAAACAAGCCGTCAAGCAAACAAGGCTGGCCATGATCCGCATGCGTTTAGGCTATCCTTGGCAAGCTGTGCCGTCGACATTACGGCGGTGTGCAAGTCAGCTTGAGAGAGTATTCGAAGTGGTTAGTCGGCTACTCGGGAGTTAGCGCTCAGAAACCGGAGGAGAGGCCAACCTCTCGCCCGTCCTGCGTAAGTTAGCGCTAATGGCGAACCCCAAGCCGTCCCTTCAGAAGACCGCAGCGTGCCACGGATCTTGCGAGGTGGGAGCAGCCAGCGTCCGGGTCAGGGAATCATCAAATTGCGATCCAATCTGATTTCGAGGGCAGTCCCTCTGTCGAGCACGAGATCGTGACCGGACTCAAAGGCCGTATACGCCGAGTTCGCAGCACCGTTGCCGGCTCCAGCGGCCGCACCTTTCTTGCCTCCTGAATGCATTCCTTCTGCCGCACCTTCGCCCGCGGCAATCACCACGGCTTCAGCGATCTCTTCCTTCGTCATCCCCTTGCGCCCAATCTCTCCCTCTTCTCCCATCTGCTTCAGACCGTGTTCTCCGGGGACGCCGGTGACGGTCGCGATGAGAGGCAGCCATCCGTGCGCGGTTTCGATTTCGTCAAAGCTCAGGAGCAGGCGCGTGTGCAAGCCCGGTTCGACCGCGCTGACGTGCCCTTTGATCTTGCGTCCGACTTCAACCGTCATTCCATTGGACGCCGTCAAAGGCTCGGCTAAGCGAGCGCGAAAATGATCACCGGCCTTCACCGTGTGGGTATCGAGCCGGTCAGTCAACTGGATCAGACCGATCGTGCCTTGCACAACAGCATTGGCTGGCGCGGGAGGCGCGTCTTGCCCAAACATCGTCGCGCAGAGAGCGATCATCAAGGTGGAGATCACGCCTGGAGCCCGGACACCTGGATGAAACATAGGAATCCCCCCTTCGACGGAGAACGTCGTTCATCGAATTGGATGCGCAGGAAAAGGGATTTACTGCCCGAAGATAAGGCCCTGTATTTGCTGTACTTTACGACTGAATCGTCGAATGTGGGCCGGCGACCGCGAGTGCATCGATGGCCAAGGGCGAGGCGTGCGACCGGGCAACCGTGGTGGCGGAAGAGTTTCCGCGCGCGGGTGACATTCCTACGGCGCAATTCTTGCCAGCCTGCTTGGCGCGATTCAGTCCGCGATCTGCAATGGTCAGCACTTCTTCATAACTGACTGAGCGCGGATCATCGAGAAACCAGGGAAACGCTGCCCAACCCACCGAACAAGTCCTTCCCATGCTCTCCCCAGATGGGCCGACGCTGAAGGGTGTGTCGGCGACTGACGAGAGCACCCGCAGCGCCAGCAACTCGGCCTCCGCGCGATCGGTGTAGCGGGAAACGATCAGAAACTCTTCCCCGCCCCAGCGCACGAGCACGTCAGAGTGACGGATCGAAGAACTCAGACGTCGCGCCATCTCAACAAGTACGGCGTCGCCAACATCATGACCGTACTGGTCGTTCACTTCCTTGAAGTTATCGGCATCGATCAGATAGAAGACCAGGTCGCGCGTGTGCGAGTCATGATTGTCGGCGTGTGAGCGGAGGGCCTGACTCATGTCTGCGTCAATGGTCGCCGAAAAATATCGGCGGTTGCGAAGACCGGTAAGCGGATCGGTGAGCGACGCCTCCTGCAGCACGACATTCGTATGGCTTAACTCCCGGTTCAAGCGTCGATGCTGGATGAAGATTAGAAACGCCATCACAAATATAGTGGCTAGAGTAACCAGCACGCGGAAGTTCGAGGCCTTGTGCGGAAGCCGCGGATCGAGTAGCGCAACCAGAGCAATGATAGGTAATGACAGAACAGCCATCATCGCCAGGTCTGCCATCCACGCCCCATAGGATTCTTCCCCTGCGATCTCTGGTGTCGCCGTTAGTCCAAAGCCAGCGAGCGCCACAACTGCGTAAACCGCAAAAGATCCGCAATAGGGAATATCGTACCAACTGCCGGTGTAATACAGCCCCTGCCCAAGAGCGCGATTAATCAGGAAAAATGCGAACGCATTGAAAATGGCCGCGCCGCAGAAGAAGGCATAAAACTTTTTCCAAGTTCCGCGGCTTTCCCGCCAGAACAGGAGCAAAACCCCAATCATCACAAGCGACCCGGCTTCGGAGAGGAGATCAAAGTTCCGGCTGTAGTTGGCCACGTTCGGGTACGGATACTGCCAGCACACGACGAGCGAAACATAAAGATCAAGCCACCAGAGCACCAGCAGGAGGAAATCCAGCATTCCGAACCGTGCGCTCGCCGACGACGGCTGTCGGTGTGGTCGCAGCAGCAGCCCCCCCAACATCGGAGCGCCGGCTAAAAAAAGCAAAGCGTCGGCCGGATACATATCCGGGAGTCTTCGCCGGATCACAAGATCCCAGACATCCCAAACAACCTGATCGGCCAGCCAGAGCGCCCAGCCCACGGCCTGCAGCATCCAGAACCACCGCACCCGGCCTTTCGCAGCGAGGGCGTTCCAGGTAAAAGCCAGCATCGCGCAAACGATCAGCAGTGTGCCGAACGTGTCACTCACCACGGCGACCGTCATCCCGCGCGGCAGCAAAAGACACCCCGCCGTCAGCAGTGCGATGAACAGCACCGTAACCCACAAAAGCACTTTTAAGTGATTGCGGCCCTGCACCCTTCCCCACCTTCGCGGGCGGACTCAGCCCTTGGCGCCTGCGGAATACGCGATGCGCGAAATTTGTGAATCTATGTCTTTTCGCAAATGGTCCCAAATTTCTTCCGGTATCTCGATAAACGCTTTGACCACGTCCGGATCAAATTGCCTGCCACTCCAGCGCACGATTTCTTCTCGCGCCGCCTGATAACTCTGCGCCGGTCGATAGACGCGGTTTACCGTCATCGCGTCCAGCGTATCGGCTACCGAGAAGATTCGCGCTCCCAGGGGAATTTCCTCACCCTTCAATCCACGGGGATACCCGGTCCCGTCGTACCGCTCCTGATGGGAGTAAACGATTTCGCATGCGTCCACTAGAAAAGGGATCTTCTTAACAATCTGATACCCCTTAAAGCAGTGCTCCTTCATGATGGCCATTTCTTCCGTTGTCAGCTTGCTGGGCTTGCAAAGGATCGCGTCAGGAATTGCCAGCTTGCCAATGTCATGGAGGAATGCACCGCGCGCAATGGTGGGTATCTGCTCGGGCGGCAGACCCATGGCCCGGGCAATCACGATGGTGTAGGCAGTCACTCGCCGTGAGTGTCCCTCGGTTTCGGAATCTTTCATATCGAGCGCATCGCCCAGCGCCTCGAGCGTCATGTCATAGGAGCGTTCCAACTCACGCAGGGTCGCCTGCACTTGCTCGGTGCGTGCCTTGACCAGAGACTCCAGATTCGTCTGGTAATTCCGGTTTTCTACTTTGAGCCGCCGGTTCTCAAGCGCCCGGCTGACGGTGTTCAGCAGTTGCTCACGCTCGAACGGCTTCAGCAGATAGTCATAGGCGCCGTTTCGGATGGCTGCCAGAGCGACCGAAATATCGTGCACGGCGGTAACCATCACCACCGGCATGTCGGGGTATTTTTCCTTGGTGCGCTCGAGCAGTCCGATGCCATCGAGATCGGCCATCATCAGGTCGGAAAGCATCAGCTCAAAGTCTTCTCCGGAAGTCAGAACGGCGAGCGCCTCCATGCCAGAACCCGCTTGTTTACAGGCGTATCCGGCGGTGCCAAGCATGGAAGCGACGATTTCCCGAATCGGCTCTTCGTCATCAACAACAAGAATTCGGTCAGGCATGGTCTACACGAAAGGCTATCGGCGATTGTACCCTTTCGGCGAGATTCCGAAAGTAATCATTGAGGGGCGGAAACTCCATCGAGATTGCGGCCCTCCATGATATTCAGAGACGAGGACTCCGTACGCCCGGAACGCGATGAGCGATTTCCTCTTACAAGTTTGGAACACGGTGGGAAGGCTGGGATTGGCCCGGCCGTCCGCCACGGAATGGACGCTGCTGATTCTGCTGGCGGCCTCGGTCCTCGTGCTGCGCGCCTTCCGCGACCATTACTTCAAACTCTGGGTCTTGGGCTGGGCAGTATTTGTCGTTTCGCGATTCTCCGAGCACTGCTTTTCGCCCAGAATCCCGGCGCCCTTCGATCTGTTGGTCGTCCAGTCCACCTTTGTCCTCGCCGTCGGCCTTCTGGCCGGAGCCGTTCTGCTTTATGCGCGCGTGCGCGATCTGATTATTCCTCTCATGGTGATCACGCCGGTGCTGGTCGGCTTCGCCGGTGCCCGGGTGCTGTTGTGGTCCGAATCACTGCCGCTGCGCTTTGCTTTGGAAGTCGGCTATCGGGTGGTGTTGCTGGTTGCGGCGATTGCCCTGTTGCGCGCTCGCCGTGGCCGCTGGCACGCCTCGGCCTGGCTTGTGGCTTTGTGCCTGCTGGCGCTGCATCTTTCCTGGGCTCCGTTGACCGGGCAAGTTCCGGCCGTGGTGCTGATCGCGACTGACATTGCTCTACCGATCACCATGTTGATGCTGGTGCTCGGTGAAATGCACGCCCGGACCCGCCGCCTGCAAGCCATGCAGTCAATGGCGGAAAGCATTGCCAGCGCCCAGCAATACGGAAGTGTCGTGCAGCGCGCCGTTGAAGAACTGCAGCAAGCGTGCGGGGTCCGTGCGTGCTGGTTCCGGCTGATGGAAGGCGGCCATCTCGTCGCCACACACGCTGCCGGTCTTTCCGGGGAGTTTCTGCGCGACGCCGGCTTTGCCGCAATTACCGATGACGTTTCGAAACTCTGGGAGAAACGTACTCCCAAGGACGAGAAAGCGGAAAACGCCGCCACGGAGCCCGCCGTGTGTCTTGCCGTCGAGAAGATTCGGCAACTGGTGATCGCGCCGGTCGTAGGCAATAAGTCTCCGGTCGGGCTGCTGATGATCGGCCACTCCAGCGGCCGCCAGTGGACGGCGGAAGAACTCGAGTTCGTGCAAAACAGCGCCCGGCAAATCGCCCTGGCTGTCGAAAACTTCCGCCTGCTCGAACAGGTTTTACGATCCCAGCGCCAGTGGATGAATACCTTCGACTCCATCCACGATGTCATCCTCGCGCACGACTCCGACTATCGCGTGATCAAGGCGAACCAGGTATTGCTCGAACAGATTGGCCAGGCTCCGGCTGACGTCATTGGCAGCACTTGTGAGTCCGCCTTGCCGCATACCTATGGCGAGTGGACCGGCTGTCCGTACTGCGCAATGGGTGGTGACGAGGAATTCACGGAAGGAGCCGACCCCTGCTTTGGCGGATTCTCGGTCGTCTCAACCTCCTCTTACACCGATCAGGGGACACAACAAAAAGGAACGATTCACGTGGTCCGCGATATCACGGACCGCCGCTCCGCGGAAGAACGCTACCGGCTGCTGTTTGAACAGGTGCAGGAAGGTGTTTATGTCGCCGATCCTGCGGGCCGGCTCATCGACTGCAACGACGCCTTCGTGCACATGCTGGGCTACAGCAACCGCGACGAACTGCAAGTACTGAATCTGGACAAGGAAATCTGCGTTGATCCCAACCAGCGTGAGGCTTTCCGCCGCGAGATCGAAACTCACAACTACGTTCGCAATTTCGAGGTCACGCTGCGCCGCCGGGATGGGACGCTGCTGTTGGCGGTCGAAAGCAGCTTCGCGACGCGCGATGCCACAGGCGCAGTAGAACGCTATCAGGGATTCGTTCTCGACATGACCGAAAAGCGGCGTGCCGAAGATGAGATGCAGCGCCGTAATCGCGAACTGAATGCGCTGAATGCGATGGCTGTGGTGGCGGCACAATCGTTCGACCTTGACGAGATCCTCAACCTCACCCTGCGGCAGGTGGTCACCCTGTTCGCGGCCGAGAGTGGAACGGTCTATCTCTCAGACATCGACAGCCCGACCTATCGCCGACGGGCCGCATGGGGACCGCGTAGCCGCGATAAGGGACGTCCTTCAGAAATTTCCTTCCCTGAGGGCTTTGGCGACTTGGTAATGCGCTCACGCGCAGAGGTCGTTACTACGGAGTATCTGCCGCACTTGCCACCCAAGGTTGCCGAATTCTTGCGTTCGGAATCCGATCGCTCCTGGATCTGGGTGCTGTTTTGGGCCAAGGATTCGCCGGTCGGCCTGATGGGGTTGTGCAGCCATCTCGGATATCAATATTCGTCGAATGACGAAAACCTGCTGGTCGCCATTAGCCGGCAATTGGCCACCACCATCGAAAAGGTCCGGCTGTATGAAGAAACCTGCCGCGCCTACGAAGACCTCCGGAAGACGCAGGAGCAATTACTGCAGAGCGAGAAGATGTCGGCGGTCGGGCAGCTCATCGCAGGCGTGGCGCATGAACTCAACAATCCGTTGACGGCAATCCTCGGCTACGCGCAGCTGCTCGAAACCGAAGGGCTCAACCCACGCGCCCAGGATTTTGTCACCAAGCTGTTCAAGCAGGCGCAGCGGACCCATCGAGTCGTACAGAACTTGCTTTCCTTTGCCCGCCAGCGCAAGCCACAAAGGGATGAGGTCGACATCCGCAAGGTGCTCGAAGAAACGCTCACGCTTCGCGATTACGATCTCAAGATCAATAACATCAAGGTCGAGCGGGACGTGCCTTTGGAAGCTGCGATGGTCGTCGCCGATCCGCATCAGCTTGAGCAGGTTTTCCTGAACATCATCAATAACGCCGTCGATGCCATTCTGGAGACGGGACGGACCGGAGCGTTGAGGATTCGTATCAGCTCCTTTGGCGGAAACATCTGTACGCATTTCTCTGACAATGGCGCAGGAATTAAAGATCCAAAACGCATCTTCGATCCTTTCTACACCACCAAGAGTGTTGGCAAAGGGACCGGCCTTGGACTCAGCATCTGCTATGGGATTGTGAAGGAACACGGCGGAGACATTCTCGCCAGCAACAATGCGGAAGGTGGCGCAACCATCGAGGTCAAGCTGCCGGCGGCAGTCGCTGCCGTGGCCGAGCCGGAAGCCGCGAAGCCCGCGCCCCGCCTGCACGAAGGCGCTGTTCACGGACGCGTCTTGCTGGTCGAAGAAGAAGAAGCTGTCCTTGAATTTGAGCGCGACGTGCTCACCGGCGCCGGCGCATCGGTGGTTACGGCGAAGATAGCCCAGGACGTCAAGACTCGCCTGCTCTCGGAACCGTTTGACGCCATCATTATGAGCGGCAAGATGGCGGACCAATGGACCGCCAAACAATCCTACCCATGGCTCAAGGAAAATTGCGCGGGCATGGAAGAGCACGTCTTGTATACGTTCTCCAACAGCGTGGAACCCGGCGACGGACGCACCTTCCTGCAGGAGAACAGCATTCCCTACCTCGTAAAGCCTTTCGAAGTGGCTGAACTCATCAGCCAAGCCCGGAAGTTGCTGCAGAAGGCGCAGGCGGCTGGCGCAGGCGCGGACTAGCCTCCGCAAGGGTCACCGTCTCTCTCGATCCATCGGGTCACCCTGATCCACAATTGGACGCCAAAAGGTGCGTGTCACGCCCCTAAATTCCGGCAACACCGCCAAATCCAGCCGTTTTTCGAGTCTTCCCGTCCCGAAAACGCACAGCCGTCCACACGCTTCCTCCACTCGTCCTGGGTTAGACTACGGACAGACCCATGTCCCAATTCGTTCACCTGCACCTGCATACCGACTATTCCCTGCTCGATGGCGCTTGTGACGTCGAAAAACTCTGCGAGCATGTGAGCAAGCTGGGCATGCCGGCCGTGGCCATGACCGACCACGGCAACATTTTTGGCACCGTGCACTTCGTGAATGCGGCGTACAAGCAGGGCGTGAAGCCGATTGTTGGATGCGAACTTTACGTCTGCAAGAAAGACGACCACCGCGCCGCGCCCGAAGGCGACACCTACAACCACCTGCTGGTATTGGCCGAGAACGAAGAGGGCTATCGCAACCTGGTCAAGATCACATCTGAGGCCTCTCTGCACGGTTTTTATTACAAGCCGCGCGTCAGCAAGAAATTTCTGGCCGAGCACTCACGCGGCCTGATCGGCCTTTCCGGATGCCTGAAGGGCGAAGTCGCCGAGCGCCTGATGGAGAACAACTACGAGGCCGCTCGAACCGCCGCCGGCACCTTCACCGACATCTTCGGCAAAAGCAACTTCTTCCTCGAAATCCAGGATCAGGGTCTTGAGATGGAGCACCGCATCCATCCCGGCCTCTTCAAGCTGGAACAAGACTTGGGCTTGCCCCTGGTGGCGACGAATGACAGCCACTATCTGTGCGAAGACGACGCTCACGCACAAGACGTGATGGTCTGCATTCAGACCGGCAAGTCGATTCGCGACACGGCGCGCATGAAGTTCGAGGGCTCGCAGTTTTTCGTGAAGAATGCGGACGAAATGTACCGCGTATTCAAGGACTCGCCCGATGTCCTTACGCGGACACTCGACATCGCCGAGCGCTGCAGCTTGCGCCTCGAAAAGGTCGCGAATCCCTTCCCGCAGTTTGAAGTTCCTCCAGGCTACACCATCGACAGCTATTTCGTTCACGTCACGCGCGAAGGCTTCGCCCGCCGGCTGGAAACGCTGCGTCCGCTGCACGACCAGGGCAAGCTGAAGCACTCAATCACCGACTACGATCAGCGCCTCGAACGAGAGCTGGCAATTATTCAGCAGATGAAGTTTCCCGGATACTTCCTTATCGTCTGGGACTTCATCCGCTACGCAAAAGAACGCGGCATTCCTGTTGGCCCAGGCCGCGGATCAGCCGCTGGATCGCTGGTCTCGTACGCGCTCGGCATTACCGACATCGACCCGCTGCAGCACGAGTTGCTGTTTGAGCGCTTTCTGAATCCCGAGCGCGTGTCGATGCCCGATATCGACATCGATTTCTGCATGAATCGCCGCGGCGAAGTTATCGACTACGTCACGCAGAAATATGGACGCGACAACGTTGCCCAGATCATCACATTTGGCACCATGGCTGCCAAAGCTGCCATCAAAGACGTTGGCCGCGCCATGGATATTCCCTATGCCGATGTGGACCGCATCGCCAAAATGGTGCCCACCCAGCTGAACATCACGCTGGAGCAGGCGATTGAGGACTCGCCGCAGTTGCGCGAGGCAATCGAAAAAGACGGTCAGATTCGCGAGCTATTTCAAACTGCCAGGAAACTGGAGGGCCTTGTTCGCAACTCCGGCGTGCACGCCGCCGGGGTTGTGATCTCCCCGCGGCCGCTCACCGATCTCGTCCCGCTGCATCGCACCAAGAACGATGAAATCGTGACCGCCTTCGACATGGTTGCCATCGAAAAGATGGGCCTTTTGAAGATGGACTTCCTCGGCCTGACCACGCTCACGATTCTCACCGACGCCATGAAGTTGATCGAGCAAACGCGAGGCACGCCGCTTACGCTCGAACAGATTCCGCTTGAGGATAACGAAACCTACGTAAAGGTCTTTCATAAGGGACTGACCTCAGGCGTCTTCCAGTTTGAATCGCAGGGCATGCGCGACGTACTGCGCAAATATCAGCCGAATTCGATCGAAGACCTCACGGCGCTGAACGCGCTCTACCGTCCAGGCCCGATTCAGGGCGGAATGATCGACGATTTCGTCGACCGCAAGCACGGGCGCAAGAAGGTCGAGTACGAACTTCCCGAGTTGCAGGAAATCCTGCAAGAGACGCTGGGCGTGATTGTGTATCAGGAGCAGGTTATGCAGATCGCGAACCGCCTTGCCGGGTACTCACTGGGTGAAGCCGACCTGCTCCGGCGCGCCATGGGCAAGAAGAAAGCCGAGGAGATGGCGCAGCAGCGCGAACGCTTCGTCGAAGGCGCAGCGCAGCGCAAGTATCCGCCCAAGAAGATCGAAAAGATTTTCGACCTGATGGCGCAGTTCGCCGGATACGGTTTCAACAAATCGCACTCCGCGGCTTACGCGCTGCTCGCCTATCATACGGCGTATCTGAAGACTCACTATCCGGTCGAGTTCATGGCGGCGTTGCTGACGTCTGTGACCGGCTCAACCGACGACGTGGTCAAGTACATCAACGAGTGCCGGGAGATGGGCATCGCCGTTGAGGCGCCGGATATCAATGTTTCTGACGCGAACTTCACTCCCCACGGCGAAAGCATCCGCTTCGGATTGGCTGCGGTGAAGAACGTTGGCGGCAATGCCATCGAATCGATTGTCGCCGCCCGAAAGAAACTGGGCCGCTTCACCTCGATCTTCGAATTCTGCGAGAATGTCGACCTTCGCTTGCTCAACAAGCGCGTGCTTGAATCTCTGATCAAGAGCGGCGCCATGGATTCTCTCGGCCGCCGCGCCCAGCTCATGGCCGTTCTCGACAAAGCCATGGAGCAGGCACAGAAGACTCAGCGCGACGCAGAATCCGGCCAGCACGGCCTGTTTGGCGTGTTTCAGCAAGAAGAGCCTGAGACGTCCAACGATCGCCTTCCCAACATTCCTGACTGGGACGAGCACACGCGGCTCACCGCGGAGAAAGAAATCCTCGGATTCTTCATCACCGGCCACCCGCTGGAAAGGTACAAGGACAAGCTGCAGGATCTGCAGGCCCTGAGCGTGGAAGAGATCGCAGCGATGACGCGGTCCACCGGAAAGGACGAGACCATCGTCACGGCCGGCATCATCAGCAACGTGCGCGTCCTTAAGTCAAAGAAGGGCGACTTCTACGCCCAGGCCAACCTCGAAGACATGTCCGGCTCCATCGACATGATTGTTTTCCCTGAGGCCTTTAAACGCATCGGTGAGAAGGTGAAGCTTGAGGTTCCGGTAGTAGTCAAGGCTGGCGTGCGCATTGAAGAAGGAGCAAATCCCAAGATCACTGCGGCCGAGATCATGCCGCTCGAAGATGCCAAGGTTCCCCTGCCTCGCGCCATTCGCGTCCGCATCCCGCTCGAATCCTCCGGCGAGACGACAATCGACAGCCTGCACAGTCTGTTTCTTGAGCGCAAAGGCGAGGCCAAAGTGTTATTTGACGTAGAGCGCCAGGGCGATTTCATGGTGGTGATGGAGGCGGAGGGCTATAATGTCGTTCCAGACCGCAATTTCATCGCCCGGGTCGAACAGCTGTGCGGGCGCGGCAGCGTCCGCATCATCAGCTGAATCAGCTGGCGCAAGGCCGTTTTGAAAGGGCACGGCTTCAGCCCGCGCCGTCATGGTCAGAAAACAGACGCGCCTTTAGGCGCCGATTTGCCGACAATGGCAGCCACCGAAAAAGTACAGCAGGAACTGGAACAGATTGAGCGTCAGGTCGCCGAGATGGAAGCCGGCGAAACCGACGATGCGACCCGCCGGCAGATTGCCAAACTGCAGGATCGCATTGACACGCTTCGCCGCGAGATGAACACGCCGCCCACAGCATGGCAAAAGACGGAACTGGCCCGCCATCCGCAGCGTCCGCAGTCGCTCGACTACATCGAGCGCGTTTTCACCGATTTCAGCGAGATTCATGGCGACCGTGGCTTCGGCGACGACGCCGCCATTATTTGTGGCATGGCCCGTTTCCATGGCGAAGAGGTGCTCGTCGTGGGCACGCAAAAGGGCCGCGATATGAAGCAGCGCGTCTTCCGCAATTTCGGCACACCGCATCCGGAAGGCTACCGCAAAGCGATTCGCGTCATGCAGGTTGCCGAGAAGTTCCGCCGCCCGATCTTCACTCTGGTAGATACCGACGGCGCCTATCCCGGCATCAACGCGGAAGAGCGCGGACAAGCGGAAGCCATTGCCTACAACCTGCGCGAGATGGCGCGTCTGGAAGTGCCGATTATCGCCACGGTAATCGGTGTCGGGGGCAGCGGCGGCGCTCTGGCGATCGCGGTCGCCGATCGCGTCCTGATGATGGAAAACTCCATCTACTCAGTCATCTCCCCCGAAGGCTGCGCCGCCATCATGTGGCGCGATGCCAGCAAGAAAGAACTGGCGGCCGAGGCCATGCGCATTACTGCAACCGACCTGAGCGAACTGGGCTGCATCGACGACATTGTTCCCGAGCCTGAGGGCGGAGCGCATCGCGATCACGAGGCGGCCGCTAATCTGCTCGACGCCAGCCTGCAGAAGCACCTCGCCGACTTGAAGAAAATCCCCCCGGCCGAATTGGTCGCATCACGATATAATAAATTCCGTAATATCGCCCAGTTCTTCAAGACCGAATCGTGAACGTATCGGCAGGCTTCTCTCGGCGACCTCCGCGACGTCATTCTCTGCGAACTCTGCGGCAAACATCTTAGACCGCCGAGAGCGCCGAGAATGCCCAGAGCACGCAGAGAAGCGTGGCGCGCAAGGACCATGTCAGCTACTAGGATGGGCGAAAGGCCGCCACGCGCGGCCGATGCCGCCGTATAATTGAAATGTTTCCTACTCCGCAATCCATAAAGATGGGCGATTGGTTTCAGCCCGCTGATTGAAAAGGAAGGTGTTGGGATGGCCACATCGGATGTCGTGCCCCGGGAATCCGCCGGCGGCATGAACAAGCAGCGCATCGTCAATGACATGAGCATTCAGGTCGCGACGGTGAACGGCTCGGGTTCGCAGAGTTCAAATACGGTTTTACTGCGCAGCATTTTTCAGATGGGGGTGCCCGTCTCGGGCAAGAATATGTTCCCGTCGAACATCGCGGGACTGCCCACCTGGTACACGATTCGCGCCAACAAGAACGGCTACATCGGTCGGAAGAAGGAAATCGACTTCCTGGTCGCCATGAATCCGGAGACGGCGACTGAAGATACGATGTCGCTGGCGCCGGGCGCATCGGTGCTTTACGACGAGCCACTCGCGCTCCACAAGCTGCGCAACGACCTTATCTTTTATTCAGTTCCCTACGACAAGATCGTTGCCCCGGTTTGCCCAGAGGCCAAGCTGCGGAAGCTGGTCAAGAACATGGTGTACGTCGGCGTGGTGGCCTCTCTGCTCACCATCGATATGGCTGAGGTGGAAAAGGCGATCCGCAAGCAGTTCGCAAAGAAAGCAAAAGCCGCCAACCTGAACCTGGCGGCGGCGCAGGCCGGATTCGATTACGCGAAAGCCAATCTCGAGAAGCGCGGCGTGTTCTACATCGAGCGCATGAACAAGACTGCCGGCAAGATCATCATCGATGGCAACTCCGCCGCGGCGCTCGGCTGCATGTTCGCGGGATGCACGGTTGTGACGTGGTATCCGATCACGCCCTCGTCGTCACTCGTCGAGACGATGATCGAATACATGAAGGAATATCGGATCGGCCCCGACGGCAAAGCGACGTTTGCCATTGTTCAAGCCGAAGACGAACTGGCAGCAATCGGTATGGTGATAGGGGCAGGATGGGCGGGCGCCCGCAGCATGACCGCCACCGCCGGGCCCGGCATCTCACTCATGTCCGAGTTCGCTGGCCTAGCCTACTACGTCGAAGTTCCGGGAGTGATCTGGGATATTCAGCGTGTAGGCCCGTCAACCGGCCTCCCGACGCGCACTTCACAAGGCGACATTCTTTCGACCGCCGTCTTATCGCACGGAGACACAAAGAACATCATGTTGATTCCCTGCTCCGTCGAGGAGTGCTTCAGCATGGCAACGGATGCATTCAACCTCGCCGAGCAATTCCAGACGCTGGTTTTTGTCATGTCGGACCTAGATCTTGGCATGAATAACTGGATGGCCGACCCGTTCCACTATCCCACAACGCCCATCAAACGCGGCAAGGTGCTGGGCAAGGAAGATCTCGACCGACTTGGCGGGTTTGCGCGCTACAAAGACGTCGATGGCGACGGCGTCGGCTACCGCACGTTGCCCGGCACCCAACATCCAGCCGCGGCCTACTTCGCGCGTGGCAGCGGCCACAACGAAAAAGCCCAGTACAGCGAACGCGCCGACGACTTCGAGAACAACATGGAGCGTCTGAACCGCAAGTTCGAAACTGCACGCTCGTTCGTTCCGCGCCCCGAAATCACAAAGGGCGACAATGCCAAGATTGGCATTATCGGCTACGGTACATCACACTGGGGCATCACCGAGAGCCGCGATCAACTCCGCGCCGAGTACGGCATTGAGACCGACTATCTGCGCCTCCGCGCCTATCCTTTCACCCGCGAGGTTCACGAGTTCGTCGAGCAGCATGAGCGCGTCTACCTGGTGGAACAGAATCGCGATGCGCAGATGCTCAGCCTCCTGAAACTCGACGTGAAGCCTGAGTTGACGCCGCGACTGCGCAGCATCGCCCACATCACCGGACTGCCTCTTGATGCGCGGTCCATCACTGACGAACTGACCAGCATGGAGGGTAAGTAGATGGGAACCACCACTGTTGACCCCGGCGCAGCTACACCCGGGCCGAAAACAAACCGCATCGGCCTCACTGTCATCGACTATAAGGGCGGGAAGACGACCCTCTGCGCTGGTTGCGGCCACAACGCCATCTCCGAACGGATCATCGAAGCCATGTTCGAGATGGGTGTTGAACCCGAATTCGTGATCAAGCCCAGCGGCATTGGCTGCTCGTCGAAAACACCAGCGTATTTTCTGACTCGCTCACACAGTTTCAATGCCGTACACGGACGCATGCCCTCAGTCGCGACCGGAGCACTCTTGGCCAATCGCAAACTGATCTGCATAGGCGTCAGCGGAGATGGCGACACAGCATCGATCGGCGTCGGACAGTTCGTGCACCTCATGCGCCGCAATCTTCCGATCATCTACATCATCGAAGACAATGGTGTTTACGGGCTCACCAAGGGACAGTTCTCGGCGACCGCCGATCTCGGCTCAAAGCTGAAAACCGGCGTGGTCAATGACCTTCCGCCGATCGACACCTGCGCGCTTGCGATCCAACTCGGCGCCACGCTCGTCGGGCGGTCGTTCTCGGGCGACAAGCGTCAGCTTAGCGCCATGTTGAAGGCCGCCATCGCGCACAAAGGGACGGTCATGCTAGACGTGGTTTCGCCCTGCGTGACCTTCAATGACCACGAAGGATCGACCAAGTCGTACAAGTACGTGAAGGAACATGAAGAGACCTTGCAGGATGTGAGCTTCGTGCCGCACTTCGAGGAGATCGACGTCGAATACGATCCCGGATCCACAATCCAGGTCACCATGCACGACGGCTCCCGTCTCCATCTTCGGAAGCTGGAAGAGGACTACGATCCCACGAACAAGATCCGGGCCCTTACTCGTCTCACTGAGGCGCACGAGAAGGGTGAAGTGCTGACGGGACTGTTCTACGTGAATCTCGAGGCTCCCAACTTCATTGACATGCTGAATGTCGTCGACCAGCCCTTGGCGACGCTGCCCGACTCGGTGACGCGTCCGCCCAAAGAAGTACTCGACGCTTGCATGGAAGAACTGCGCTAGTTTCTTTCTTCAAAGAAAAGAGGGCCTCGCCGAGGCCCTCTTTTTGATTACCGACCTGTTTACGCCGTCTTTAACTTAGGCTCACCGCTATGCTCGGGGTTCTCGCCAGGCTCGGGGAAATCCGTGTCTGCACCCTTGATCATCGGATCCTGGTCTCGATGTCCGAGTTGCTGCTGCAAGCCAATGTTGCCCGGGGTCTTATGATCCTCTGTTTCTGTCGCGCCCTTCGCTGTATCCTGGTCAACTCTGTTCTCTGTCATGAGTCCGCCTTCTTGCAATCATTGGGGCATACAGATGGCAGGAGAAGAGCCGCCCCTCAAAAGTAAGTCTGTTCCTCGCAAAGATCGAATAGAATAATTTTCTCAGAGGAAGGTTGTCGGAGTATGAAAAAGATTCTTTTGTCGCTGATGACGTGCTGCCTGTTGAGCGTGTTTGCCCTGGCCAGCGTAACCCATGCCTCGCTGACTCCGGTGAAGCACCGGGATCATCATCAACATGCCAAACACCAGGCCCACCGCACCACGAAGCACCATGCCCGCCATAAGCACTCCCGCTCAGTTTAGTCGGACCGTGGATCGTCCGCAGAGTCTATCGGCCCGAGCTGCTGACTCCAGCCTTGCGTAGCCGCTCCCGTGCCTGCAATGCTTCCGGCGAGTGCGGATATCGCTGGATCAGATGCCGCAATTCACTCACGCCTTCGTCCTGCTTACCGAGTTCGAGCAGCGCGAATCCCTTTTTCAATTGCGCTGAAGCCGCCTTATTCCCGCTCGGAAAATTCTGCAGGACCTGCTCGTAGCTCTGTACCGCCTGCTGATAATTCGCCTGCTTGAACTGCAGCTCGCCCAGATAGTAGTAGGAATTTCCGGCGAGATCGGTGTTGGGATAGAACTTGATGTAATCAGAGAATTCCTGCGTGGCAAGATCGTTCTTGCCGCCGTTATAGTCACGCAGTCCGTTGTTGTAGAGCACGTCGGGCGGTGGCGCCGAGGCCATTTGCTGCTGCTGCGCTTGTGTCGTCGCCTGCTGCGCGGCAAAGCTTTGCTGCGTCGCTTGCATGTCTTCCAACTGCTTCGTCACCTTCGCCAGGCGCACCTTGATCTCGTCCATGGTGTCGTTCAGTGCCTGGATCTGGCCGGAGAGCTGGTCGCCCTTTGTTCCCTCGCCTTCCTGCTGTTTCTGCAGGGTTGTCTGCAGGTTGTTCAGGGCAGTCGCAAGCTTATTAACCGTGTCGGTGTCCTTTTCGACAAGGTTCTTCATGACGCCCATGCGCTCGTCGAAGCTGCGCTGCATGGCGGTCATCTGTTCCTGCAGTTGTTGTACTTGCGTCTGCAACTGCACCATTTCCTTGTTTGCGCCGAAGGCCGGAGCCACACTCAACCAAAGAATCAGAAATGGCGCTACAAGCGCCGAACTACGGTATGTTTTCATAGCATGTTTCCCTGGATACGCATTCTTAGATGCTTTGATTGTCCCACAGGGCTGGGGGGATTCGACATCCGAAAGGGCCGTGGGAACCGGAAGATTCAACTGGCGCTGGGCGGCCAGCGCTAGCGGGCCTCAGACAAGAAAACGGGGGACGCGGAAGCGCCCCCGCATGAAACGACTACTTCTGGTAAACGAGATGCCCGCGGCGATTCTGCTGCCAGCAAGCTTCGTTGCTCTCATTGCAGAAGGGCTTCTCTTTGCCGTAGCTGATCGTCTTGATCCGACTGGCATTTACCCCAGCCGAGACCAAAGCGCTTTTCACGGCACCCGCACGCTGATCACCCAATGCGAGGTTGTAGTCGGTTGATCCGCGCTCGTCGCAATGCCCCTCGATCGTGATATTGATGCCTCCGTGTTGAGCGAGGAACTGCGCATCGGACTGCACCGAGGACTGCTGATCGGAACGAATGTCCGACTTGTCGTAGTCGAAATAGACGTCTTTCACATTCTGGCTGAACAAGTCCTCATCGCTGACGCTGGGAGTCGGCGGCGGAGGCGGCGGAGGCGCTTGCGTCACCGTCAAGCGGGCGGTGGCCTCCTGCGTCCCACCTGAACCCTTCGCGGTTAGATGATAGGTGGTCGAATCCGTCGGCGAAACGCTTTGTGAGCCGTTCGGCTGCACCGCGCCAATGCCATCAATCGACACGTCTGTGGCATTGCTGGTCTGCCACGTTAACGTCGCAGACTGACCAGCCTGAATGGTTGCCGGAGCCACCGAGATGGAGGCCGTCGGAGAAGGTGGCGGTGGCGGAGGTGGTGGCGGCGGCGGAGCGGCTTTCTTCTTGCACGCACCGAGCATCAGGAGAGCGCTAAGAGCAAAGATCAGCACAACCCACTTCATACTAGATTGCTTCACTTGGTTCCTCCTACGACCCCTAAGGGGCCAGACGAAGTTATGTACTATTTCCAACTCCAATTGGGCTGGGTATTTCGCCCGGTAAAAGTCAACTGCTGAAGTTTTTCGCCGGTCGCCAGCATGCTCCAGATTTGCAAACTTCCGGAACGATTCGACTGAAACACTATATGCCGTCCGTCAGGAGACCACGATGGAAAATCATTTTTCCCCCCATCGTGGGTAAGCTGGACCCACTGCTTGCTGGCAATATCCATCAGGTATAAATCGAGCGCCCCAGGATCTCCTGGCCCATATTTACGCACCCATGCGAACGTCAGAAATTGACCGTTGGGCGCCCAGTTCGGCGAGACCGCGTAACCCTGATCGGTCATGCGCTGCTGATTGGTGCCGTCGGCTTCCATCGTGTAAATCTGCGGCAATCCGGTGCGGCCGCTGACGAACCCAATCTGCCCATCGGTCTTGCGATTCCATACCGGCGAAACGTCCGGACCCTTATCGGTGGTCAATCGATGCGAGTTCCCTCCGGAAGCGTCCGCCACATAAATCTCCGAATCGCCTGACCGAGACGAAGAAAATGCCAGCTTCGTGCCGTCTGCCGACCACGCCGGCGCGAGGTTCGTCCCGCCAAAATGCGGAAAGGTCAATGGCCGGTTCAGGTCGAGGGAATACATCATAATCTCCCAGCCGGTTTTCGTCAGTGCGCTGAAGGCGAGACGAGACCCATCGGGCGAAATCCGCGGCGCCAACGCGATCGAACCCAGGCGCGTGACCTGGTGCTGATTCGAGCCGTCGTAGTCCATCGCCCAGATTTCCTTGTGCCCGCTGCGGTCGCTCACAAAAAAAATCTGAGTCTCGGCTATACCCTGAATGCCGCCGCCCAGCCGAAAAATGATCTCGTCGGCGAACTTATGCGCCATGAACCGCGCTACCGCGTCGCTCGCGGCCTCGGAGTACTGCTTGCCGAGGATCTGGGGTGACTGGATGTTCTTGACGTCGAAGAGCCAGCCTTGCACGGTCAGCCTGCCTCCGGCCACGCCCAGGTTCCCAAACGCCAGCATCGCCGCATTCGGAGGAGGCGCATTCCACGCCAGGAAATTCACCTCCGGTGGCTGCCCGGGCACCTGCAGAGGATAAAAACTCTTCGACACCAACTCGACAACTCCCGATACATCCAGATCGTTCCAGAGGGTGTCGTTGAAGGTCTTTACCAGTGGGGCATTTGCGGGATCACTCGTGGCGGGCTTGAAGTCGGCAACCGCAAGGCGGACTTTCTCCACTCCCAGGCTCGTGCCGGTTTTCACCCAATCCTGCGCTTGCGCAGCGGCGCATGCCAGCCAACAGGCAAGAAGCACCAGGAATGCACGGGCCAAAACGCAGGTCCTGCCGTTCCGTCCCTGACCTGCTCTAGCGGATTCGTCCGTTCGCATCAGAGGCAAAGTTTTCGCGTGTAACAATATCGTAGCCCGACATGAATTGCTTTGCAAGAATTTGTGGATAGATAAGCCTTTTCCCTTCATCCAATTGTCCCTATTCTCCGCTCTTTTCCGCGACCCAAGTCCCGAGAGTACCGGGTTGATTACGGACCAGAGGTACATCTGATTTACCGCTTATAGTCGAACCAATACTCGACAGAAATCTTGCTTCCGGGATAATCCGGGGGTAGTGGACCGAACGTGTCGATCCGTTGCAACGCACGGGCGGCCGAAATGTCCAGCGACGGAACACCACTCGACTGCTCGACCCGAACATTGGTCGGATGACCATCACGCGCCACGTCGAACGTGATGTATACCCGCTGGGCCGAAGTAATCCTCGGATCGATTTCGTACTTCAGCCAGTTCTCTGAGACCTTTCGCTGGATGACCTGCACGTACCAGCCGTACTTGGTTCCGAAATCGCCGCCGCCTCCGGTAATGCCGAATCCACCTTTTGCGCCAGCCGCGCTGAAAGTTCCATACGGACCGCTCACCGGGCCGCCTTCGCCAAATGCGACCTGATTCTCCTCTGGTTCGGGCGCGGACTGCGGTTTCGACTTCGATTCGGTGATCGGCTTTTTCGGCGGCTGCTTGATCTTCTTATTCTTGCCCGCAATCTCAATGGCGTCGGGCTCTTTCTCTTCGATCTTCGGCTGCGATTGAGTAATCCCTTTCGACTCGTTGGCCAAAACATTCTGCGTCTGCGTAGGACTGGCGGGCAACGGAACCGTGCTCACCAGAGTCGCGCCGATGGCTTCCCCACCTCCGCCAGAGCCCCACGTATCGCCAGTGCCCCGGGTCACGAAAGCGGTATAGACGAGCAGCGCGACCGTGATTCCCACGTGCAGCCCCGCCGACCACGCCAGCGCGCGTCCCCAGCGCTCGTGTTCGAAATAGATTTCAGCGCTTGCCGACATTTGCATCCATAGGCTGAGTCACGATACTTACGTTGGCGAAGCCCGCCTGCTTCACCGAGTCCATTACGGTCGCAAAAGCGCCGAAGGGAACGTTCTCATCGGCGCGCACAAAAATGGATTGATGGCGCGGGTCGCGAATCTTCTGCCGCAAGCGGTTCCCAATCTCGTTGACGTTGATCGGATCGTTCCCCAGAAACACGCGCTGATCCTTGTTGATGGAAATGACCAGCCGCTCTTCCGTGATCTCTTTTACGGTTTTCGTTTTCGGCACGGCGACGTCAATGCCTGACTGCAGCACCGGAGCCGTCACCATGAAGATGATCAGCAACACCAGCACCACATCGACCAGAGGAGTGATGTTGATATCGGCAATTGCAGACTGCGTTCGTCCGTTAGAGGCCGTGAACGCCATCAGCGCCTCACATCCGGGGCGACAGCGGCGGCCGTTTGTGGCTGGTTGTGTTCCACGGCGTTCATGAATTCGAGCGAGAAGTCATCGCAGCGTGCGGCGAATTCGCGGATCGAAGCGCCGATCAGGTTATAGGCAATGACCGCGGGAATCGCCGCAGCCAACCCGGCAGCCGTCGTGATGAGGGCCTCGGAAATACCCGGAGCCACTGCACGCAGAGTCGCCGCCCCGGCGGTTCCGAGCCCATGAAATGCATCAATGATGCCCCACACCGTACCGAACAATCCGATAAAGGGAGTCGCCGCAGCAGTGATCGCCAGCCACGGCACATTACGCTCGAGCCGCGTGATCTCCTCGGACGATCCAATTTGCATGCCGCGTTGAATCGGGATCATGCTCCGCAGCCCGCCCGAAGACGCCACCTGGCGGCGGTACTCCTCGTATCCGCCCTCAAATACGCCTACCAGCGGGCTGGGCTTGAATTGATCGGCCACGGCAACAATATCCTGCAAGCGCTGCGCCTTGCGGAACGCCCGCACAAAGCGCCCGCTCTGCGCTTTGGCCCGCCGCAGAAGGCTCCATTTGGTCAGAATGATCGCCCATGAGATAAGGCTGAAGGCGAGAAGCACGAGCAAAACCAGCTTGGCAACCGGTCCTGAAGTGGAAAGCATGTCGACGATTTCGCCGCCGACGAACACTGCTAGCAAGGGGAAAAAATGCATCGTTTTTTACGAGAACGCCTAGGCTTAATTATAGATGAATGCAGGGCTTAACTCTTCCATGTGAACCCCATCCGGCAATGGAAAGTTCATCCTCCGATAGTGTCCAAATACGCGCATAAAGCATGCGAAGCGCGTTTACTATTCCGCGCCAGACGCATCACCCGCGGCCAGAGCCAAGGCCGGACACCTGCGTACCAGGCGAAGCGTCCCTGTGAAAACCTGCCGTCCGCGTCAATAAAACGATCCATCGCGGGAAACTCGAAATCCATTTCATCCGAAATAGCTTTCACCACGGTGAACTGTTTGTGACGTGCCTCAGCCGAACGCGCCACTGCGGCCGCCTCCATGTCCACCACGTCTGCCCCAAACGAATCGCGCAACTTGCTCTTCTGCAGCGGGCTGGCGACGGACGCGAAACTGACGAGCACACCCTCGCCGCCCTCAACCACGGTTCTGCTGCCGTCGCCGGCATTGATCACGGAACTTGGCCGGACCACATCCCCAACTCGCAGTTTGGGATCGAGCGCCCCGGCGAAACCTGCCGAGCAGATGATGTTCGGATCGAAGATCGCGATCACTGCCTCCGAGGCCCTACGCGAGGCCGCGGCGCCAATTCCGCCGCAAACCACGACGACTTCCCCGTTTTCGAAAAACCGGAAGCGCCGTCCATCGTGCTCCTTGTCGGTCACCCGCCAACTCTTCACCAGCGGCCTTACTTCGCGTTCCAAAGCTGCCACGATCGCGAGTCTAGGCATATCCGTCGGCCCGGAACCATTCCACCGCCCGCCGCAGCGCACCGTCGATCGGCACGATCTTCCATCCCAGTTCACATTCAGCCTTGGCGGAACTGGCAAACATCTTCTTCCTACCCATACGCACTGTGTCGACCGTCGCGCGCGGTTCGCGCCGCAACAGCAGGCCAGTCACCGCCTCGTCGACAATCCCAGCAGCAAAAGCGAAGATGTATGGCAACTTGATTTTCGGTGACGGTAGACCGGTGATCTGGCCGAGCTTGTCGAGAATCTGCTTCAGCGTCAGGTCCTCTCCACCGAGAATGTAGCGCTCTCCGGTCCTGCCCTTTTCAAGCGCGGCAACATGTCCACGCGCGCATTCCCTCACGTCCACCAGATTGAGCCCCGTTTCGACGTAGGCAGGAAATTTGCGCTTCAGAAAGTCAACCACGATTCGCCCTGTTGGCGTTGGCTTCACATCTTGCTCGCCGATCGGAGTCGTGGGATTCACCGTCACCACCTGCATTCCGGCACGCCCGGCTTCCAGCGCTACCTGCTCAGCCATAAATTTCGAGCGCTTGTAGTGGCCGATCATATCGGCCAGAGAGACCGGCGAGTCTTCATCCGCTGGACGTCCGTCGCTCGTAAATCCAACGGTCGCGACGCTCGAGGTATAAACAACGCGCCCTACGCCGTTCTTCCGCGCCGCTTCGAGGAGCGTCCGGGTCCCACCGACATTCGAGCGGTACATTTCGTTCGGATCCCGCACCCAGAGCCGGTAGTCAGCCGCCACATGAAACACCGTGTCGCAACCAGACATTGCTTTTTCGAGAGAAGCAGCGTCACGCAGATCGCCGGTCGACGTCTCGGCGGCTTTAAGTCCCTCAAGATTTTTCAGATTGCTGGTAGGACGCACGAGCAGACGCAGGTCAGCTCCCTGATCGGCTAGAACGCGAGCGACGTGGGAGCCTAGAAATCCGGTAGCGCCGGTAACGAAGGCTTTCAAAGTGGGTCTCAGTTTTCAGTCAGATTGGGGATCACCCAACCATTTCTCCGGATACTACTTGGTAGCGTAGTGCGCCGCTCCGAGAAAATGCAGCGAAACATAAGGCTCGTCGCCCACCACCCAGCTATCGTGCCCCGGAGGTCCAGAAGGAATGTAAAACAGCATTCCTGCCCGGAGCTCGTGGACAGTACCGTCCTCCATAGCGGCGGTGGCGCAGCCCGAGAGCACCATCCCGACATGCTCCACGTTGCACCGCGAGGCGCCCACACTGGGCCCAACGTGAAGCGACCACTTCCACCCCGGTTGATAGGTGGCCCGCCCGATCGTCATGCCGCCGATGTGAACGACTTCGAACTTTCCCTTTTCGAAGGTGCGAACTTCATCGGGCTCCTCAAAGCGTTTGAGAATTGTCTCCATGGTCGGCATAGAAACCATCATCGATTCAAGGCTAGGTTTTTCGGCCCGCGGTGGAGAATCGAGAACTAGTTTCCGTTCTTCTCCATCACCTTCGCGTACGTCGTCAGCGCCAGCAGTGGGAAGTACTGCCGGTAAAGGTGATACATCAGGTAGAACACGCGCGGGAAGCCGGTTCCGGTGCAGAACTTCTCATCCCACGAGCCATCTTTCCTCTGAGTGCGCATCAGGTGAGCAATGCCGCGTGCGACCGAATCGCTGCGCGTATCGCCGGCTGCGAGCAGTCCCAGGATCGCCCACGCTGTTTGTGACGGTGTGCTGTCGCCCTGTCCGCGCTGAGTGGGGTCATCATAGGAACCCACGGTCTCACCCCATCCGCCATCGGAATTCTGCACCATGCGCAGCCACTCGGCGCCCTGCTGTATGCACGGTTCATGCAAGTCCATGCCGATTGCTTCCAGCCCACGCAGCACCAGCGCGGTGCCGTAGATGTAATTCACCCCCCAACGGCCGAACCAGCTTCCGTCCGGCTCCTGCTCGTTGCGAACGAACTTGATGGCTTTCTTCACCGCTGGATGGTTCTTGTCGTACCCGTAGGTGGCGAGCATCTCCAGAATTCGCCCGGTGATGTCAACCGTCGGCGGATCGAGCATGGCATTGTGATCGGCAAATGGCACGTAC
Organism: Candidatus Sulfotelmatobacter sp.; assembly: GCA_035568275.1. GTDB lineage: Bacteria > Acidobacteriota > Terriglobia > Terriglobales > Acidobacteriaceae > Sulfotelmatobacter. The sequence continues at coordinate 42,289 of DATMOO010000248.1, read as the reverse complement.
TGGAACACCATGCGGTCGTTGTCTTTGTCGAACGAGGCCCAGCCACCGTTCTTGCACTGCATCGAGAAAATCCAGTCGATCGCCCGTTGCACCGACTCCCGCTGGTAGCGCCCATTGGGATGCTCCACGCGGCTGAGCGCCAGGCAAACCATCGCGCTGTCATCCACATCGGGATAAAACTCGTTGTTGAACTCGAAGTACCAGCCGCCAGGCTGCCCGTTCTTGTTCTTAACCTTCCAGTCACCGACGTTGCGCACCTGTTTCTGCAGGATCCAATCCGCGCACTTCACCATCCGAGGATCATTAGCCGGGACTCCCGACTCGCCCAGCGCGAACAGCGCGTATGCCGTATCCCAAACCGGAGACATGCAGGGTTGCATGCGGAAGGTGTCTTCCTCTTCGATCCCGAGTTTCTCGAACTCATCCATGGCGCGAATAACCTGCGGATCATCAAGCGAATATCCGAGACAGCGCAGGGCAATAATCGAGTTCATGATCGACGGATAAATCGCGCCCAGCCCATCGCTCATCTCGAAGCGCTCGAGCACCCACTTCTCTGCTTTCCGCAAAGCGACGGAGCGCAGCGGCCGCACGTGCACGCGCTCGAACCAGTGAGTGACGCGGTCGATGACCAGGAAGAAATTCCGCCAGGAAACTATTTTCTTCGCCCAGTGCAGATGCATGCGCGATTTGTGCATGCCGCCGACGAATAATTCCTCCACGCCCATCTCTCGGGGAATTTTCTTGAATGGTTTCTTGGCGTAGCAGATGGAGAGCGGCACCAGGATGGCGCGCGACCACGACGAAATCTCGTAGATGTTAAACCAGAACCAGTTGGGAAACAGCACGATCTCGGGCGGAATCGCTGGCACGGCGTCGTAGTCGTACTGGCCGAAGAAGCACAGATATATCTTGGTGAATGTGTTGACCTCGGTGACGCCGCCCATGGCCAGAATCTTCTTGCGGGCGCGCTCCAGTACAGGATGCTCGGCCGCGTACCCTGCCAACTTCAATCCAAAGTAGGCCTTCACTGAGGCGCTAATGTTCGACGGTCCGCCGGTGTAGATACCCCATCCTCCATCTTCGTTCTGATGGCGCAAGATCCAGTTCGCCGCCTTCTGGAAACGCTCCGTATTCCCGGTTCCAAGCAGGGTGTGGAGCAGAATGTAGTCTGATTCGAGAGTCGTGTCGGCCTCGAGTTCCCCGCACCAGTATCCTTCCCCGGTCTGCTGCGAAAAAAGATACTTCCGCGCCGCCGCGATCGCCGCGCTGACATGCGCGCCAAGTTCCTCGATTTTGCCGAAACGAAGCTGCGGATTCGAACCTGGAAGAGCTTCTGCTAAGTGGGAATCGGGGGAGTTGTTATCCATTCATCTACTCCATATCTTCACATCTCTCGTAGAGAAGTAGCTTGCTACGTCTCCTCTAGCCACGAGCAAATGTGCCAGCGCCGGCAGAGACGCTGCAAGCAACGTCTCTAAGACTAATTTGCAGGAGCTGATGCGATTGCCTCAACGATCTCCGGCGGTAGTCCGAAGCGCACGTTTTCCGGCATCACTTCCAGTTCCTGCACGTTGTTGAAACCTTTCGCGCGCAGAAATGTGATCGTCTCCTCGACCAGATGCTCGGGAGCCGACGCCCCGGCAGTCAAGGCAATGGTCTTCACATCCTTCAGCCAACCCGTTTCAATATCATTGCAACTGTCAATGAGGTGCGCGTTTGTGCCCAGATTGCGGGCTACCTCAACCAACCGATTCGAGTTCGAACTGTTCTCCGATCCCACGACCAGCAGCAAATCGGACTCGGAAGCGACTTGCTTCACCGCAACCTGGCGATTCTCGGTCGCATAGCAAATATCTTGCGCCGCCGGTCCTTTGATATTCGGAAACTTCTGCTTCAACGCCGCGATGATGTCTTTGGTCTCGTCGAGGCTCAGCGTGGTTTGCGTCAGATAAGCCACGCGATTCGGATCCGGAACCTCCAGCGCCGCCACTTGCTCCGGCGATCCCACTACCTGTGTTACGCGCGGAGCTTCGCCTAAAGTTCCAATGACCTCGTCGTGATCCCGATGACCGATCAAAATCAGCGAATAGCCCTCCTTGGCGAACTTCACGGCTTCGACGTGCACCTTGGTCACCAGCGGGCAGGTGGCATCGATCACGCGCAGCCCACGCCTGGCGCTGTGTTCGCGCACTTCGGGGGACACCCCGTGCGCACTGTAAATAATCCGTTCGCCGTTGGGCACCTCGTCTTCGCTATCGACGAAGACCGCCCCCTTACCGCGCAATTCCTCCACGACGAAGCTGTTGTGGACGATCTCTTTGCGGACGTAGATCGGCGGTCCAAACGCCTCCAACGCGATGCGCACCACGTCGATGGCTCGCACCACGCCCGCGCAGAATCCACGAGGCTTCAACAGCAACAAGGTCTTTCCGTCACTTTTCGCTAGAATTCCAGCCACGATATTGGCTTCTCCCAATTTTTCCTTTTGTCATCCCGGGGCGACATTGGCGCCGAGGATCTGGGCATCCCGGCATTAATACCGTAGATGCGGAACCGCCCCCATTCCCCTGTTACTAGGGTACACGAACCCCATTGTGGCGGTATTAGAAAGCTACCGGAAAGAACCGGGATGGTCAACGTAAGCCAAAGAAATGGCTAGGATTAGCAGTGAATGGAGAATTCTGACCTGCCAGTGGAAACGCAAAAGTCAGCCCGAATGGCGGCAGTTTGCAGCACGGTGAGATTGGGCAGCCCCGCAGCCCGTATTCGGCACTATAACCGAACTCAAGTTATAGGCCCGAACGCCGGTTCTCCGCCGCCGCCCACATCTGCTCGGCGAACTGAGTCAATCGCCGGACTTCCAGCTCGGGAACAGTCCGCTCGTAGATCTCTTCCGGCGTTCCTCTAGCGGAGACCTGCAGCAGCAGCTTTCCCTTCCGATAGAACTCGATCAGCGGCGCGGTGCTGCGGTCGTAAGCTTCGAGCCGAACCTTAAGCGCCTCCGGCCGGTCGTCTTCGCGCTGAAACAGTGTGCCCTCACAGTGATCGCAGCACCCTTCGACTTTTGGAGGGCGCTCCGTGATGTGGTAGACAGCTTTGCACTTCTTACACGTTCTGCGGCCACCCAGACCGGCCACGATCTCGCTCTGGGGCAATTCATAACTCACCACGGCGGTCAGCCCCAGCCCATCCTTGTCCAGGAACTGTTTCAGCGAGACCGCTTGTGCGGCTGTCCGCGGGAATCCATCGAGTATGAACCCGCCCGCGCAGTGCAGGCATACTCCGCGTTCCTGGACCAAGTCCCAAACGGTCGTATCGGGCACCAGTTCACCCCGGCGCATGTATCCCAGGGCCTCCTTCATGGCAGGGCTGAGCTCGCCTTCGCTCCGAGTTGCCGCCGCCCGGAAAACGTCACCAGTCGACAGATGGCAGGCAAGCAGCCGCTGGTTCAGGAGATCGGCCTGGGTACCCTTGCCGACGCCGGGTGCACCGAGCAGGACAATCCTCCAAGGCAAGAATTGCCCGTTTGGGACGGTTTCGCATCGACCAGAAGGACCTTGCAGCCAGGCAGCGCGCGTAGGCTTATTCGGGACAGTCATGGGCTAACTGTAGGGCCACCCGCATAACCCTGCTGTGACAGGAATCACACCCCAACACCACTAAGAGCACATTGGTCTGCGTTCGAGCGCCTATGGCCCGGTAGTGCCCCCATCTCGCCGCCCCGTGCCATTGTTGTGCAGGGCAATTTATTGCACCATGATTGCGACTTCTCGCAGACTCCCAGGTCAGCGAACAACAAATGATGGAATTAAGCCAAAGACGGATGGTAGCGGCCCGGGCTCCAATCGCCCCCGCCAATCAGCAATCACGGTTGGTGATCGCGCTGGCTCTGTTGCTGGTCGCGCTGGCCGCCGTCCTGATTAAGGACCGTCAGTTCTGGTTCGGCTCCGAATCGACCATCGTTGACGCTGACTATGTTCAGCCGACCGTGGCACCTCAAGTGACGCCACAGGTCGCGACCCAGATCCCAACGAAGCCTGCGGTAACGACTCCTGCTCCGGTTCACGCTGCAAAGAAGCAGGTTGCGGTTGCCGCCACGCCCTCGGCCCCGGCGAAACCAGCCGATGCTCCGGCGGTGATCTCCAACCGCACAGTGTTGCCTCCGCTGGATGTCGAAGTGATCGCCGGCGACTCACACCACAAGGTGCATCCGGGAAACAACAGCAAGAGGCTTGAGATTACGAACCCGGCCGCTTCGGTGGCCCGTCAAGCGGCCCCAGTCGCGGCTCCCGCGACGAACGCGGCCGAGCGTCAGCGCCTGGCCGAAGCCATCCCGCCCTCCTACCCGCCCCTGGCGCAGCACATGAACGTACAGGGATCGGTTGTGCTGCAAGCTCTGATCGCGGCCGACGGAAGGATACAGAACCTGCGCGTGATGAGCGGCCCCGCCATTCTGGCCACCGCGGCGCAGCAGGCCGTCCGCGATTGGAAGTTCAAGCCCGTCTTTCAAAATGGTATGGCGGTCGAGACCAAGGCGACGATCACGGTCAACTTCACCATCCGGGTTGCCGACAGCGCGGCCAATACCACCCTGGCCGAAAACGACGACGTAACCATCAGCCAATAACGTTCTTAGCCCTTACCCCTTAGCTGAAATGCTGAAGTGTGAGCCATGAGTTGTGAGCATTGAGCGGTGAGCACTAAGCGGTGAACACCCCAGGTTTTACTCATTGCTCACTACTCATTGCTCATCGATCGCGATGATCAGGCGTTCGCCTTAATCATTTGTTCAGCGTGCTTGCGTGACGTTTCGGTGAGCTTGGCCCCGCTGAGCATGCGGGCCACTTCCTCGGTGCGTTCCTCGCCAGTCACAGGACGAATGCTGGTCCGGGTGCGCCCACCATGTTCTTTCTTTTCGATCACAAAATGCTGATCGCCGAAGGTGGCGATCTGCGGTAGATGCGTCACACAAAGCACCTGATTCGACCGCGCGAGCGACTTCAGTTTCTTGCCCACAGCCTCAGCCGCGCGCCCGCCAATCCCGGTATCAATTTCGTCAAACACCAAAGTCTTCTGGGTGCCCCATCCTTGTTGCGTTTTTTGCGACAGGCCTGCCCTGAGCGGCGTCGAAGGGGTGGGGGTTTTGACTTCCTTCCCGCCCTCCACGCAAGCCTTTAGCGCCAGCATCACCCGAGATAACTCCCCGCCGGAAGCAATGTGCTCCAGTTGGCGCATCGGCTCGCCCGGATTGGTCGAGATCATGTAGACGACCTGGTCGATCCCGGACGCCGTCCATTCCCGCTCCTCTTCCGATGTCGCTCTCTGAATGCGGAATGTCGACTTCATCGCCAGATCGTTGATCTCGGCTTCGACGAGTTTCTCCAACTTGCGCGCAGCATCGGCTCGCTTCTTCGAGAGCGCATTCGCAGCCTTCAGATACTCGTTCGCCGCCTTCGCCAACTCATCCCGCAGCTGCCGCAGGATTTCGTCTTTGTTCTCGACCTCGGCAAGCTTGCCCGAAACATCCGCGCCAAATTCAATCACCTCGTCGACCGTCGCTCCATACTTCCGCTTCAACCGATCGAGCAGCGCCAGCCGGTCTTCCACTTGCGCAAGGTGCTCCGGCGAAGCCTGGATTCCGCCCGCGTAATCCCGCAGCGTGGCTCCCACATCTTCCACGCTGATACGCGCCTGCTCCAGCGCGGCGAGCGCATCCTGAAACCTGGGCTCGTATCGCGCCAACTCCTCGACCTGCTTCTGCGCGCAGCGCAACGAGGTCGCCGTCGAACCGTTGCCTTCGTAGAGCAAATCAAAGGCATTCATCGCCGCGTTGTAGATCTTCTCGGCATTCGCGAGCACGCGTTTCTCGGCTTCCAGTTGCCCGTCTTCCCCGCTCTGCAGACGGGCCTCTTCGATCTCCCGCTTCTGGAACGTCCATAGGTCAACCAAACGCAGCTTGTCCTGCTCTCCGCGCTCCAGTTTCTCGATGCGCGTGCGAATCTCCTTCCACGAGGTATAGGAGGCCGAGACGGGCTCGATCTCGCTGCCTGCGAATGCATCCAGCAACTCCAGCCGTGCCGGACCGTCAAATGAGAGGATGGATTCGTTTTGCGCGTGGATGATTGCCAGGTGAGGAGCCAGCAGCTTCAGCACCGACACGGTGGCGGGCTGATTATTGACGAACACTCGCCCCTTGCCGCCAGCCGCGATCTCGCGCCGCAGAATCAGCGAGCCGTCATCGGATTCATCAAGCCCATTGGTGTCGAGGATTTTCTCGAGCGCTTTCCCGGCTTTGCCTTCAGCCTCGAAAACAGCAGTGATCACAGCGCGCTCAGTCCCCGACCGGATGACTTCCGTCGAAGCTTTTTCGCCAAGCAGGAGCGCCAGCGCATCGATCAGGATCGACTTCCCCGCCCCGGTTTCGCCGGTCAGCAGGTTCAATCCCGGGCCGAACTCCACCACCAGATTGTCGATGACCGCGTAGTTCTCGAGCCGAAATTCCGTCAGCACAAGCTTTTCCTGAAAGCGAAAGTTCAGCGCAGCATAGCATGAAACCGGAGCGTCGGCTGTCTCGCCGCCGTCTTGACGGCGAGGGGTTTAAGTCGACACCTTTGAAAATGTGCCGCGGCAACACGCCTCGGCGAAAGGCCGGCGGGACGCCGGCGCTACGCTTGCATCAAACTCCTTGCTATCATCATCCAAGACTCTTCCATGGCCATTGCCGGACAGTACTCAGTCGAAACCGATTCACGGTCGATCCCGTCAACAATGCAAGCCGCAGTCTACCGTGGCGTTAATGACGTCCGCCTCGAAACCGTCCCTGTTCCCAAGATCGGCGCGGGCGAGATGCTCGTGCGCGTGCACTCCTGCGGTGTGTGCGGCACTGACCTGAAAAAGATATCTACAGGCTCGCATTCGGCCCCACGCATCTTCGGACACGAAACTTCCGGTGTCGTCGCCGCAGTTGGGAAGGACGTGACCGAATACCAGCCGGGCGATCGCGTCATGGTCTTCCACCACATTCCGTGCCGCGAGTGTTTCTACTGCCAGAACAAGACCTTCGCCCAGTGCTCCACCTACAAGAAAGTCGGCTGTACGGCAGGGTTCGAACCCTCGGGCGGAGGTTTCGCTGAATACGTTCGCGTGATGGACTGGATTGTTCAGTACGGTACCGTACGCATCCCTGAGAATGTTTCTTTTGAACAGGCCTGTTTTGTCGAGCCCGTAAATACTTGCCTGAAAGGCGTATACGCCCTGAACCTGCGCCCTGGCGAGACTGTCCTTACCATCGGCCAGGGACCGATCGGCATCATATTGAGTGTGTTGGCGAAACGGGCAGGGGCTACCTTAATTACTTCCGATTTGTATCCCGAGAGGCTTAAAATAGGATCAAGTTTCGAACTAGACCTTACAATTGAAGCTTCGCGGACAAATGTGGTCGAGCGCGTCCGCGAATTGACCCAGGGGCGCGGCGCCGATGCGGTCATTCTCGCAGTCGGCGGAAACTCCCTGATTCGTACTGCGATGGACGCAGCCCGTCCAGGTGGTCGAATTTTGCTATTTGCACAGACACAGCACGGGGAGGCAGTGATCGATCCTGCCGCAATCTGTGTCGATGAGAAGACCTTAGTGGGGTCCTACAGCGCATCAGTCGACGTGCAGGACGAATCAGTTCGCTTTGTCATGAATCGAGAGATGGATTTGGAACGGCTGATCAGCCACCGCTTCCCTTTGCCCGAAAGCACGGAAGCGCTTGATCTGGCCGCTCATCCGCAGCCGTCGTCCATGAAGGTTGTGATTCAGCCCGGTAGTTTGTGGGAAGGAACTCAGCTGTGAACGGAAAAATGACTGCCGCCGTCCTGTACGGCAAAGAAGACCTCAAGATCGAAAAAGTACCCATCCCACGCGTCGGCGATGGTGAGGTTCTCGTCAAAGTTCAGGTCGCCTTGACTTGCGGCACCGATCTCAAGGTGTACCAGCGCGGCTATCACGCGCGCATGATCGTGCCTCCGGCGCTCTTCGGCCACGAACTCGCCGGAGTCGTTGAGGAGGTTGGTGCTAACGTCAACGGCTTCAAGAAGGGCATGCGTGTCGTAGCCCTCAACTCCGCGCCCTGCCAGATGTGCTTTTACTGCTCCAAGCACCAGGAAAACCTCTGTGAAGACCTCCTTTTCAACAACGGCGCCTATGCGGAGTACATTCGTGTACCGCGGCGCATTGTTGAAGCGAACATGCTGGTCATTCCTTCCAACGTCAGCTTTGAAGATGCTGCGATGACTGAGCCGCTGGCGTGCGTGCTTCGCGGCCTGCACGAAACTGGAGTTGAGATCGGCGACACGGTCACCATCCTCGGCGGCGGGCCTATTGGGCTGATGTTCGTTCAGGTCGCCCGAGCTATCGGCTGCAACGTTATCTCGGTCGTGAAACGAGATGGGCAAGTAGAAGCCGCCCGCCAGATGGGCGCCCACGAAATCATTCAGACCACCAAGGCGGCGAACGTTGTGGATGCCGTCCGCGCGCTCTCCCCGCAGAAGCGCGGTTGCGATGTAGTTATCGAAGCGGTCGGCAAGCCGGAAGCCTGGGAGTGGGCTGTCGACATGGTCCGCAAAGGCGGAACCGTCAACTTCTTCGGTGGATGTGCCAGCGGAACCAAGGTGCAGCTCGAGACGAATCGCCTGCACTACTCCGAAATCACCCTGAAAGCCACGTTCCACCATACGCCGGAAACCGTGCGCCGGGCCTTCGGTTTGATTGCCGCCAAGAAGATCCGTCCGACCGACTACATCACCGGTGAGGCGCCCCTGTCGCGCCTGCAGCAGGTCCTCCGCCACATGCTGAACCGTGGAGGGGATATCAAGACGGCGATCATCCCAGGACACTGAGGAATTGTTGATTGTTGATCTTTGATTGCTGACTGAAAACCAGGACGTCTAGATCGGTGGATTTTCAAGCGACAATCAACAATGTGCTTTCACCCGTGAACCAGACTGCGACCCACAACCCGGCTGCCCTAGGATGGTCGCGCCTGCCCGCCGCATACGCCATCCCGGCCACGGCGCCTTCGCTCGACGAAGCTCGCGAATATTGCGCTCGGCTGGCTCGCACGCATTACGAGAACTTTTCGGTAGCCAGCTGGTTCCTTCCCCGGCGTCTGCGCCAACATTTCTTCAACGTGTACGCCTATTGCCGGATCTCGGACGATCTCGCCGACGAAGTGGGAGACACCGCGGCCTCGCTCGAACTTCTCGACCAGTGGCAACGCGAGCTCGACTCCTGTTACGACGGCTCGCCAAAACATCCCGTATTCGTGGCGTTGGCCGAAACGGTTCGCCAGTTCGATATTCCGAAGCACGAGTTCTCTGACCTGCTGACCGCCTTCCGCCAGGACCAGACGGTCACCCGCTTCGAAACCTTCGATGATGTTCTCGCGTACTGCCACTACTCGGCGAATCCCGTCGGCCATCTGGTTCTCTATCTTTGCGGATACCGAGACGCCGAGCGCCAGCAGCTTTCCGACTTCACGTGCACCGCTCTGCAATTGGCCAACTTCTGGCAAGACGTCGGCGTCGACTACGCCAAAGACCGGATCTACCTTCCCCTTGGAGATCTTCGCCGCTTCGGCGTGACTGAAGATGACATTGCGCACCATCAGAACACCCCGGCTTTCTGCGCAATGATGAAGTTCGAAGTCGAGCGCGCCCGCGACTGGTTCCGTCAGGGCCTGCCGCTTGTCGGCAAGGTCGACCGCGAACTCGCCGTTGACCTCGATCTCTTCAGCCGCGGCGGCATGGAAATCCTGAACGCCATCGAGAAGCAGAACTACGCCGTGCTCGGCAACCGGCCGGCAATTTCCAAATCTCGCAAACTGGCACTGGTCGCCCATGCGGCCGTCGCCAAGATCTTCGGGCTCTCGGGAGGCCCGCGATGAGCGCGGGTACGCAGCCCGTCCCTATGCCGTGGACCCCGGCTCCGCCTCAGCTCGTCATGGCGTACTCCGTCTGCAAGGGCATCACCCGGGTGGCGGCGAAGAACTTTTACTATGCGTTTCTCGTCCTGCCTCGACGCAAGCGGGAAGCGTTATGCGCCGTCTACGCCTTCATGCGGCGTTGCGACGACATTACCGATGACCCCAAGCTGAGTATGGTTGAACGCCGTCAGCAGCTCGAAGCGTGGCTCGACGCGCTGCATCTGGCTCAGCAAGGCAATCCCACGGATGACGCCATTCTGCTGGCATTGACCGACGCCCAGCGCCGCTACGCGATTCCGGCGGGCCTGCTGGATGAATTGGCACACGGCACTGCTATGGACGTGGAAGAGGCTGAAGCGTCCATGCAAACCGGCTCCGGCGTCATCCACTACAGAACGTTTGAGGATCTCCGCCTCTACTGTTATCGCGTGGCATCGGTTGTAGGTCTGGTTTGCATCCATGTCTTCGGGTACCGCGATCCAGCCGCGGAACCTCTCGCCGAGCATTGCGGCCTTGCTTTCCAGCTCACCAATATCATTCGTGATGTGAAAGAAGACGCCAGTCTCGAGCGCGTGTATCTGCCCGAAGAAGATCTGTCGAAATTCGGCCTAACTCTGTCGGATGTCCTGGCGGTCTCGGACCCCGCGCGTCTGCGGCCTGTTCTGTCGCTCGAAGCCGACCGCGCCCGCGAGTTCTACACCGCCGGGGACGCACTCATCTCATACATATCCGAAGACAGTCAGCCGGCGCTTTGGGTCCTGATCAACATCTACCGCGGTCTGCTTGAAAAGATCGCCCTGCAGCAGTATGACGTTTTCACCTCGAGGGTGACGCTCAGCAGGTGGGAAAAATTGCGCGTTCTGGGGAAAGGCTTCATCAGACGCCTCACCTAATTCCCGGATTGCTAATTTCAGACTGTAGATTGTAGATTGCAGAGTCTACCCATCGATCTTCAATCTGAAATCTACAATCTGAAATCTGAAATCTGCCCATGCCCCAATCCTCTCCTACAGTCGCCATCGCCGGAGGCGGTCTCGCCGGACTCGCTGCCGCGTGCGCCTTGTCCGACGCGGGATTTCGGGTCACACTCTTCGAGAAACGGCCTTTCCTCGGCGGCCGCGCCTCTTCTTACGAACATCCCGGCACCGGAGAAGTCGTCGACAATTGCCAACACGTCCTCTTCCGCATCTGCACCAACCTGGTCAAGTTCTACGAGCACATCGGAGTCGCCGATCAGATTCGCTGGTTCGATCAGATGAATTTCATCCAGCCCGGCGGGCGAGTCTCAGTGATGAAGTCTTCTCCGCTTCCTGCGCCGCTGCACACGGCGCCATCGTTTCTCCACTTCCCCTTTCTGAGCGCTGCTGACAAGCTGGCGATTTCGCGCGCTCTCGTTCCCTTAACGCTAACCGTACAACGCGACAACGGGCAGTCTTTCCAGCAATGGCTGGATGCGCACGGTCAAACCAAGAATGCTGTCGCGCGCTTCTGGCATCCCATCCTGATCAGCGCTCTTAGCGAGGAACTAGACCGGATCTCCGTCTCCGCAGCAGCCCAGGTCGTACGCGAATCCATGAAAACCCCCGCCGCGCGCCACATGGGCGTGCCCACTCTCCCGCTCACCGACTTGTATAACGCTGCGGGCGATTACGTTCGATCCCACGGCGGCACCCTGCATTTCCGCTGTCCCGTCGAAGGATTCACCGCCGACGCCTCACAGGTCCGAGTGAGCATGCGCGGAAAAGAAGGAGCGGAACAGACTTTCGACTACCTCGTCCTCGCGCTCCCCTTCGACGCGCTTGAGTCCCTTCTGCCAGCAGAAACTCAGAGCGAGGCAATTCGCGAGAAGATCGCCCACTTCGAGAACTCGCCCATCACCGGCATTCATCTCTGGTTCGACAAACAGATTTCCGATCTCGATCATGCCGTGTTACTTGACCGCACCATCCAGTGGATGTTCCACAAATCCCGCCTTCAGCCGATGCGCGCGCAAGGCGAAAGCGGAAACGGTTCGGGCAGCTACGTCGAACTCGTGGTCAGTTCGTCGAAGACCCTGATCGACAAATCGCGTGCCGAGATCGTCGATCTCGCCCTCAGCGAAGTCCGCGAATTCTTCCCCGCCGCGCGCGACGCCAATCTGGTCAAATCCACCGTAATCAAGGAAGTGAACGCGACATACTCGCCGCGTCCGGGCATCGACGCCCATCGCCCCACGCCGGTCACTCCCTGGTCGCGCGTGTTCCTCGCCGGCGACTGGACCGCCACCGGATGGCCCGCCACGATGGAAGGCGCCGTCCGCAGCGGATACCTTGCCGCCGAGGCCCTCGCCAACGTATCGGGAAACAAAGGCATACGTTTTCTCACCCCCGATATGCCCGCCAGCGGCCTCATGCGGCTCTTCGTCAAATAGCTTCCTGCCTCATTCCTGCAGGTAACTAAACTCCTGCCCCCGATTGCCGATACAGATGGCATGGACGGGCGCAACATCGAACCGCGGAAGGTGATGTGGGCGGTGGCCGAGATCATCTGGGGGGACGTCAGTGGTACGTCCTTTCGTGTACCCGCGGTCCTGGAAGACACCTCCAGGTCCGGGGCATGCGTCCGGCTCAAGCGGCCTCTCGCCGTGGGTTCGCGGATCACGATCAAGGGCACCGCGAGCAGTTTCCGGAGATAGCCCGGAACTGCCGCACCGATGGGGGAGATTTCCTGTTAGGCGTACGGCGAGAGGCAGAAATCGTGTCTGCCACCAAGTCCGCCAGCCACCCGGCAGCTCCCGGCACCAAAGCAGAGCGCAGGGTGGAAAATCCCGCCGCCACGCACGCGATCGCGGCGTCTACGCAAGTAGCGTCGCCGGCCGCAGTCCGCCGGACCGAGACCGCGTCTGCAGGGGTGAAACTAACACCGGCAACCCTCGCGTGGACTATCACGTGAGCCGTTCCAGAATGCCGTTGCAATGGCTCCCCCGCGCCTGCGCACAGAAACTCACACTCAGGGCACGTCCGCTCGTCCCGAAAGGACAGTTATGCAACCCAAGACGATGTTTCCGCATTTTAGGCGCCGTAAGCAGGACGAAGACGCGCCGGCAAAATCAAGCACCACGGAGGCTCCAGCGAACAAGCCCAACACGCAAGAAGCAACGCCAAGCGGCCCACGGGGCGAGCTACTGAATTATGAAGACACTTACCGCGCCGCCGGAATCATGAGCCCCGGCTCGGGATACGGCATCCACAGGGTCGTCGATATGCTGAACAATGATCGCATTCGAGACCTGTCCAAGGATGCGAAGCCCGCGTCCGTGCTGATGGCGCTCGACGCCGCCGGAATCTCCGCCGACGAGTTGCTCACCGACGCCACCCGTCGCCAGAATGCGCTGACATCCTATGAGACCGCCCAGAGCAAACAACTGGCAGACTTCGAGGCCCGCAAGGCGAAGGAGAGCACCCGCATCGAGGAAGAAATGGAAAAGATCCGTATGCACTACGCCGAGCGCGTGCAAGCGAATCTGGACCAGGTGGCGAAGGAAAAAGAAGCGTTGCGCAACTGGCAGATGGCCATGCAGCATGAAACACAACGCATCGCCGAAGTTATCGAACTGTGCAAGCAACCGGCACCCGAGCGCAGCAGCCAGGTAATCGCTGCCGCCGCTGGAACTGGAAGCTCGGAGAAATCGGTGTCCGCGCTGACCGATGCCGCTGGCACCACGAAGCCCACACTCCTCAGCGGACCTAAGGTGTAGTCGCCTTCACTCTTCGGCAGGCGACGAGCAGATGTATCCACGGCTCGTCGTCTAAACGGCTGATTTGAACCACGGGATGTCCATTGGTGCTGTCGTGAATGAATTGACCGTCGCCAATGTACATCCCTGTATGCGTGATGTCCTTCCCGGAAGAACCAAAAAAAAGCAGATCCCCCGCCTGCAGGTCCTTGCGCCCGACACGTGCCGCCCCACTCCAGGCCGCCTGCTGATCTGCATCGCGCGGCATATTGAACCCGCGGGCCCTCACCAGCATCTGCGTGAACCCGGAGCAGTCGTATCCGTAACTTGAGCCCCCGCCCCACAGATACGGCACCCCGAGAAATCGTTTGGCCAATTCGATCGACTCCAGAATCGTCAGCGGCTTCGGATCCGTCGCCGTATCGCCGGCTTGAATCCACGCAAGGGTCATTCCCGCAAGGCGAACGTGCAACCATCCTTCATGGCTCTCTTGGTGACCTTTGCCGGTCCTCTTGAGATCGTCAGGAACAACTTCGAGCTTTGCCTCAAACGGAATGGTCACTACCGGCTTATGTCTGGTGACGTCAGGCTCTGCGTAGATATTGGCGAACAGGCTCTCGACTTGAACGGTAGGTCCGGCTGTAGCATAGCCGTCGCCGGTTAATATGATCCGCAAGTAACGGCTGGGAGTCCATCCCTTGTAGTGATCCGGGGTCTGAATCCTCGACCATTCTCCGCGTGCCTCGAGCAACTTCACGTTGCTGCCGTAAATCGCTTGCGACACCACATCGGCCTTCTCAGTGGGTTTCGAATACATGTTGGCAACAGGCACGACAACCACCTGCATGCCGTTCTTGGCGAACGCAGAACACGAAGCAATAATCAGGATGACAACGTGCGCGCAAGGTAACCAGCGTTGACGGTTCATGAGAATCCAGGGTGAGACGCTACAGCATACAACGCGACGCGATTCGGAAAAAATACAGTGGAACCACGTGACTCATTTGTTGCCGCCATCGGCTGGCGCGTAAAAGGTGTAGGTGTATTTCCACGAAAAATCTCGCCCGGCGGGAATCTTGATCTCGATGTAAGGTTCCGGTGCAACGACCGTTCTCACCGCCCATACTCCCAGGTTCGCAAGTGGCTGATCGCTGGCAACCACGACACCGGCGCCTGTTGTCCTGTTCTCGACGCGGATCTCGTAGTCGGCCGCAGTCTTACCAAACCCCTGGAATTCGCCGTAAAACGTATCTTTCCCTCTTAACTCTTTGGGAAACAACAGTTGCTTCCCACGCACCTCCGCCAGCGGGTCCAACGTTTTGGTCGGCTTGGGTGCAAATGGAAAAGTAATGTGAATGGCTGGCCCTGCACCCTTATGATCGATGATCAGGAAATTGTGATCGTACACCTCTGTCTCAATCGTCTTCGCACCCGTACTCACCAGATGATGCTCAATCGTCATTACCGGCTGGTTATTCAGCAATCGAATCGTCTTCGTATATTCGTAACCGTATCCCGAGCCGCAATCCTGGTGCTGCGCGAATTCGATCCAGTCCGGGCCGCTCTTCACGGACCATTTCCCGCCACTCACAATCGGATAATTGACGTAGGAACTGTACGGCGAACTGTCGATCTTACGCAGGGCTCCAACCCCGATCTTGCAAAACATCTCGCCCGCTTTGGCTTCGGCATATCCGAGCGCGGCTTCGTCGGCTCCAATGAACTCCTCCACTGGGCCACTGGCGGCGCTGGCGATCCCTGCGACGACCGGATTTCCAATTTCCACGTCAGCCACAGACGGATCGAACTTCTCAAAGAAGGGGCCGAAATAACCGTGTCCCTTGTACTCGAGGCTGGCCATGACCCCAGCCCAATCGAACCGCATGCCGCGATAAAAGCCCTTCTCTCCGTCGGGTAAGTAAACCTTCGCCCGCAACGCTCCATTCGAGATCTCTTTTTGCGGGTACGCCCCGGGATAGGTTTGCGCCGTCATCAGAGTGACGGCAAACAAGCATCCGATGATGAAGTTGTTCTTCTTGCTTAGCATCGGAAAAGCATACGCTCAACGTCGATTATCTCCGAGTAGCCACCTACTGGCAGCGCAGCGCAATCATCGGATCAATTTGCAGCGTTCGTCTTGCCGGTAAATAGCTGGCCAGCAGAGCCACGGCGACCAGGAAGAGAGACGCTCCACGAAATGTCAGCGGATCGGTCGGGCTCACTCCAACCAGCATGCTGCGGAAAAACCGCAGTGCCACAAGCGCCGCTCCAATCCCCAACACCAGACCGGGAAGCGTCAGCAGCACGCTTTCCCGCGTCACCATTTGCAGAACTTTGAAATGGCTCGCCCCCAGGGCCATCCGCACTCCGATCTCCTGCGTGCGTTGACTGATGGCGTAACTCATCACGCTGTACAGTCCAATTGCCGCCAGCAGCAGGCAGAGGGTCGCCGTCACCGTCAGCAAGGTGGCGGCCACTTTTTGCGGATAGAGCGAGTAGCCCAGCGCGTCCAGCCGAACGGAATGAAAAAAGGCGTCCTGATTCAGCGCCAGCGCTTCCCGGCGAAGATCGGGAATTACTGCCATGGGATCATCCGTCGTCTTTATCAACATCGAAAAGTTCAGCCCGGGTCCGAACACTTGCTGGAACGGCACGTAGAAGTAAGGAATGGGCGCCTGCATCGGAGTGTCGTATTTACTGTCCTTCACCTCAGCGATGACGGTCAGGTTCGCACCCGAGATGTGAATCGTCCGGCCAAGCGGAGTCGCCTCGCCGAAAAAGTGGTGAGCAAAAGTCTCGTTCACGATCATGACGGCAGGCGCTCCGGCCTCGTCACGCTCGCTGAAGTCGCGGCCGTCCATTATGCGGATGCCCATGAAATCGAAGTATCCCGGCAGCACGGTGGCGCGATGTAGCAACATCTGTTGGTTCGGCACGGGCACATACCCATCGATCACAAGTTGATCTTGCGGACTCGAACCCGGTGAGGTCAGCGGGACGAAGTCCGAATAGGTTACACCTGAGACACCGGGGACCGCCTCCATTCGCTCGCGCAGTCTGCGACAAAAGCTTCGCTGCTCCTCCGCCGTGTAACCCGCATTCGACAAATAGAACTGCGCCACGGAAACATTCCTCTTGTGAAACTCCGGTTCAATGCGGCTGGCGTTGCCGAAGCTGCGCAGGAACAATCCGGCGCTGATCAGAGC
Source organism: Candidatus Sulfotelmatobacter sp. (assembly GCA_035568275.1). GTDB lineage: Bacteria > Acidobacteriota > Terriglobia > Terriglobales > Acidobacteriaceae > Sulfotelmatobacter. Next base: position 25,398 of record DATMOO010000248.1, on the reverse strand, counting down.
AACCATCGCGAGTGCCACTTCAACTCCGACCAGAATTCCTCTCAGCCGGTGGGTGCGGGTCCCGCCAATCCCGCTGCGCCCGCCTTCGTTCAATGTCTGGCTCAAGTTCCCGCGAATGGAAATCAGAGCCGGAATCAGTCCCGCCGCAACCGTAACCACCAAGACAACCAGAAGCGTGAACCCGAGAGTCGAAAGACTCAGGCCTCCGCTTAGATCGAAGGGGAAATCGACTCTCGGCAGCAGCTGATTTAGCGACCTCTCCATCCACACCACCAGCAGAATGCTGAGTGCCGCCCCGCCCGCCACCAGCAGGAATGTCTCCGTCAGCAACTGCCGGCTGATCCGGCCGCGGCCCGCTCCAAAGGCCAGCCTCAGGCTGAATTCCCTTTGACGAGTCACCGCCCGTGACAGCAACAAGAGGGCGCATACGGCCATCAGGATCTGGAGCGGCTTCAGCAGAATTCCCTGCGCGCCCAGATGCCCTGCCCACACTGGCACCACCATCGCGTCCACTCCCCGGTTGGTATTGGGATAATCCGTTGCCAGGCGCTTTACCAGCGCGCTGACTTCGTCCTTTGCTTGTTCCAGCGTGACGCCAGGTTTCAGCCGCACAATCATCGAAGTCAGGTCGCGGCATCCCCGATAATTAAGGGTGCCACCCCCAGTACCCATATCGTCGGCCATTGAGATCGGCATCCACGCGTCATAAACCAGACCCACGGTGCTGCCGCGGAATTCAGGAGGAGCGACTCCTATGATGGTCAACTGATGCCGGTTCAAACGAATTTCCTTGCCCAATACATTGCGGTCGCCATGGAAGCGGTTCTGCCACATTCTGTAGCTGATCACCGCCACCGGAAACGCGCCGGGCTTTTCCGCTCCTTCTTCTGGAAGAAAGGCGCGGCCTAGAACCGGTTTTACTTTCAGGATGTCAAAGTAGTTCGCCGACACAAGCTCGGCCCATGCGCGGTCTGCATTGCCCTGCAACCCGAGGGTGAGTGGCGTAAATCGCCCGATCGCTATATCGGAAACAAGCTTCAGGTTGTCGCGGTAATCGCGATAGTCAAGATAAGAAGTCGCGACCAGACGTTCGCCGCTAAGAGTCACCGTTTCGATGAGAGCCATCCCGCGGGTGTCCGTGACTCCGGGGTACGGATGCAGCAGCACGCTATCGATCCAACTAAACACGGTAGCGTTGACTGCGATGCCGAGCGCCAAAGTGAACACTGCGACCAGAGCGAACTTACGATTTGAAGTGAAAAATCTCACGCTGAACCGGATGTCCTGCAGAACGGTCTGCAGGATATTCGGCATGAATGGCCGATCCGTTTTTGCTGTTTTCATCGGAACTCGCCGTCTCTTCCGAGCATGGGCACTCCGGATGACGCCACTGCAGGCGCCGACAATGCTTTCTCAGAGATCTCTGAACCCTATCAGCTCAACTTTAGCGAGAGTACTAGCGCGGAGCCGGCTTCGCTGTGACCTTCATCACTCTTCTTGGTCGCCGGCAAGTAGAACCCTGACGTGAGCCCGCATCAATATACGACTTCAATCTGCAGGATTGTTAGAGAGGATACTCGCTTCAGCGCTCTCAAGACTCAGTCTTGGTTACAAAACGGAGACAAATGCTTACAAGGAATTTACAGGCTTTTTGCCGCCATCTCTCTTTGACTGGGGTTAAATGTTTCTAGGCATACACTCCTCGCAGTTCTGCGATACGAGGCAGAGCTACCGTGGCACGCGCATTTGTTCTATCACATGAAAAAGGGGAGTGAAGATGTTAATTGTGATGGGATCGACGGGAAATCGCACGCTGCACAGCAAGACCGAATCCAGCTTTTCCTCAGTGCAAGAAGAGCGGGAAAATCCATTGGAGCGCACCCGCTTGGTCGAGGCGCTTTCGGAGTTGCGCAATCTCCTGGAAGAGTATGCGCCGTCCTGGTACACCGAGAAGCACCATCGCAAAACTGAATCCGCCCTGCGTCCAAAAAAGAAGCACTGACCAGCATCACCCCCCTGCTCGAATTGCAGATACAAGATTCAGCCGGCCGAGATCAGGCCAGTCTCGAGCTAGTCCGCCCAACCCGCGAGGCGTCGCGGGATCGAGAAACTGGTGATACCAAAACTCCTCACACTGCGAATCTGCTAATCGTGGTAGAAGCATTGCGCGTTTGCTTTTAGATAGAGTGGGGGCCCCGGGCAGAGTCGAACTGCCGACCAACGGTTTAGGAAACCGCTGCTCTATCCATCTGAGCTACGGGGCCAAACACGAAACTCATTATCTCACGCGAATTTCGAGTTCTCGGGACTGGGGGCGGCTCGGAAAAGAGCTAGGTGGCTCCGGGCGTCTGAGGAAATCGAACGCTTCCCTCCCGGGATTCTTGACTCAGGACGAGCCTCATGAGGATCGGAATCTGTCGTGGAACTATTTTCGTTGGCGCCTATAGCACTTTTGGCGGTTTCTGGCGTCCGGTGGGCTACAATTCATGGTGCAATTTCACGCAAAAATCAAAGTGAGGCGGGTAGGTTCATACCGCAATGCGGGTGTGAACGACACATACGATGATGGTTCCCATGACGACGAGCGCTCCATCGGTTCTCGACGACAAGAAAGTTTTCTATAACCGCTTTCTTTTGATCGTCGCCGGTCTTGGAGGGCTCCTGTATGGCGTCGACGTCGGCATTATTGCGGGCGCGCTGCCGTATCTGGAGGCGACGTCGGGGCTCACTCGGAGCGAACTTTCCATTGTCGTGGCCGCGGTTTTACTGGGCAGCGTCTTTTCGACCCTATTCGCGGGATTGCTTGCCGACTGGATGGGCCGGAAAGCACTTATGGCCGTCAGCGGTGTGATGTTTGTAATCAGCATCCCCGTAATTGCACTAGCGCATGGCTATAGTCCACTCGTTCTTGGCAGGTTGTTACAAGGGACGAGTGCTGGCCTGATCGGAGTCGTTGTCCCACTTTATCTTGCCGAGTGCCTCACGGCAGCGAACCGTGGTAAAGGGACCGGAATCTTTCAATGGTTGCTCACAGCAGGTATCGCAACCGCGGCACTTATTGGATTGCTTTTTAGCTTTCGCCTCGGTCACATCACGAAGATCGGAGATCCGACGGCGATCTTCAATTTTAAGAATTCAGCTTGGCGCGGCATCTTCTGGGTATCGCTTCCGCCGGGTCTGCTCTTCGTGGCAGGGAGCCTCATGCTGTCAGAATCTCCCCGCTGGTTGCTGAAGCGCGGTAAGAAAGAAGCGGCCTACGTCGCCTTGCTTCGCTCGCGTACCACAGAGCAAGCCGATCTCGAACTCAGAGAGATGCAGGATCCGACGGCGTCTGAGGGCACGACAAATGCGTCGGGTGCGAGGATGAAGGACTCACTTCTCCGGCGAAAGTACGTAATTCCCTTCCTGCTCGCCTGCATCATTCTGGCTTGTAATCAAACGACAGGGATCAACTCGATTATTGCCTATAACACCAACATCCTTCTGCAGAGCGGACTCTCCGATCTGGCTGCACACGTGGGCTATGTGCTCTTCACCTTTGTGAATTTCTTCGTGACACTTGTAGGGGTTGCGCTGGTGGACCGCAAGGGCCGCAAGTTTCTACTGGGAATCGGCACAGCGGGAATCATTTTGGCAATGCTGTTTACGGGAATTCTGTTCCGCCGCACTGAAAGGCTGGGTGTTGATTCGAGAACTGCGTTGCAATCGATGGTCGCCACCGACCAAACAAGCACGCTGGTCTACAACCAGGAACTGTCCACAAGGTTGTTACAGTCAACAGGCGGCGGCGATTCAATCCCAAGAGGTGCTCCGACTTCGCTCGTCGTAATTTACTCGTACGGAGATTTTCGAACCGCGAGCCAGGCGGTACGGTCTGACGATCCTGCTGCGAAACCCATCGAGATGACGCGTGAAAGTTGTGTCCCTGCCAATAAGATTGTCGGGTTCTTTTCGAATCCATTCGGAGATCTCGATGTGGCACGTCAAGCTCCGTTGCGGATCGAAAACGCTTTGATCACTCCGATGCCATCCGAGAAAAACGGCTGGACCGTCGCCGTCGCTCTGTTTGTCTTCATGGCATTCTTCGCGGTGGGACCGGGAGTATGCGTGTGGCTGGCGCTTTCGGAATTGATGCCGACGAGGATTCGATCGAACGGGATGAGCATTGCTCTGGTGCTCAATCAGGCGGTGGCGACTACGATTGCGGCCGTCTTTTTACCCACAGTCGGTAAGTATGGGTATTCGACGATGTTCTTCGGGTTCGCGGCTTGTACAGTGATTTACTTTGTGACCGCGACATGGTTCCTGCCGGAGACGAAGGGGAAAACGCTGGAGGAGATTGAGGCGCACTTTGAGGGGACGGCGAAGGCATAGCGGATTGTGAGAGGATGCGGGGTCAGGATGGCGCCCCCACAGCCGGCGGGACGCCGGCGCTACTTTGGATCCAATGCATAGCATCATTTAGTTTTAATTTCTTATTCTTACCTTCATCATTTATGACCACTGACAAACATAAGAACGGTTCCACCGACAATTTTGCTCACGCGATGCGGCGCGAGATTTATGAGCAGCCTGACGCGATTGCCCGGACGATAGAGAAGCATCTCAAGGACGACATCATTTTCCCGGGCGAACTGCAGCCCATCGAGAACGCGCTGCTGACATTTGAGAAGTTGATTATCGCCGCCAGCGGGTCAAGTCGCCACGCAGGGCTGGCGGGCGAAATCATGATTGAGGATCTTTCCGGGGTGGCGGTCGATGTCGAGTATGCGAGCGAGTATTGCTACCGTTCAACGCACGCCGCAGTCGATCCCATTGTGATGGTCATTACTCAGTCGGGCGAAACGGCTGACACGCTGGCGGCGCAGCGCGAGGCGCTGACGCGGGGGGTGAAGACCATCGCGATCTCGAACATGCCGGACACGACCATCGTCCGCGAGGCCGGCGCGGCTCTGATTACGGGAGCCGGGCCCGAGCGATCAATTCCGGCGACCAAGAGCTTCACCACACAGGTCACGATTCTCTATCTCATGGCGCTGTTTCTTGCGCGCAAGCGGGGACGGATGACCTCGGAGGTAACGCGATCGTACCTGAAGCGTTTGCTGGAACTGCCGGAGGCAATCGAGAAGAATCTTTCTACCTGGGATGGCCTCGCGGAAAAATTCGGCGGAGTACATTTTCAGGCCGAAAAATTCCTCTACCTCGGACGAGGCGTGCACTACGCGATCGCACGCGAGGGAGCTTTGAAGCTGAAGGAAATCTCGTACGCGCACGCGGAAGGATATCCAGTTGGGGAACTGAAGCACGGTCCCAATGCCCTGGTCGACGAGAACCTCCCTGTGGTGGTGCTGGCGACTTGTGACCGCAACGATCCCGATTCAGTGCTGCGGTATCGCCGCACACTCGATGTTATGAAAGAAGTACGGTCGCGGCGAGGGCAATTGGTAACAGTGGCAACCGAGGGCGACCAGGAGGTTGCCACCCTTGCCGATCGAGTATTTTATGTTCCGGCCGCTCCGGAGTTGCTGCTGCCGATTCTGGAAGTGATTCCTTTGCAGCTGTTCGCGTACTACGTCGCAGTGAAGAAGGGGTACGACGTTGACCATCCGCGGAATCTGGTGAAGGCGGTTGTGACGGAGTAAGTTTCCTCAATTTCAGTCTGCCAATGCCGACAAAACGCGGCTACGGCTTTGATGGGCTGGCGGGATCGTCGCTGTGACATAAGCCCAAGCACGCAACCGCCCCGACAGCGCCCCCGGCTATTATCTGGGCCCACATTGAATTCAACAGGGCGCCTAAACCCGGCACGTTATCGCCCCTCATGTAAACGGCGCCACATTCCTCTTCGCGAGACTTCTGCTCGCTTTCGCGCACGATATCGCGGGTCGAGCGGGATGGATTTTTCGCTTCCTGCGCCTTCTTCGCTCGACTGTCGATGTAGACATCACTCTTAGCGGCATTGACCGTTACTTTACCGTCTACGTCCGAAACGTTATATTGCGTCCACTGTGAAAGGTTCACTGGTGTCACGGTCAGGCAGCCCACCCGCACGCGCATTCCTCGTGTGGTGCTGACCGAAACGCTGCCATGGTCCAGGATCAGTTCGTCACCCTGAAACAGCACCACTGTATCGGCATTGATGTCGGCAGTGGATCCGCTGAGTTCAATGCGCGCCACCCCGTTCTGGGGAGTTTCGACGAGATCTTTGGGAAACAGCGCTATCGACGTGGGAGCGGGATTCCTGTTGACGAGAACACCCGAACCACTGCTACGCAGGATTGCCGCTGCAGTCTCATCGGCGGCAAGAGACACCGGGAGAGTGACGGCCATGGAAATGCACACGAAATGGCTCCATCGCAGCAAAATCTGCCCAATTGTTCCGCACAGACTGCTGAATTAAGCTTAGCGTCAGAATTTGGATTCGACTATTAGCTACTCGGGTGCGCTGGCAAATCTTGGCACCAAACGTGAGGGACTGCGGTAGTCTCCTAGGCGCGGGCGAAGTCGATGTATCCCTTGCTCACGTCGGTGCGGATGAGCTTGGCTTTCAGTTTGTCACCCACGTCGAGACCTTGCGCACCTTGGGCGAGAAGTCCCTCGACATGCGGCTGAAGAACCCGGACAAAAGTGCCGTGATCGGTGACTCCAGTGACGATCGCATCGAAGGTTTCCCCTACGCGACGCTGCATCGCGACCGCCGCCAGACGCTTAGACATCTCGCGTTCTACTTTTCGAGCGGCGTCTTCTTTCTGCGTGCAGTTCGAGGCCACGGCCGTCAGCTCATCGTCGGAATAGGGATTCTGTTGACCCGCCAGCATTGCTTTGATCAGGCGTTGCGTGACAACGTCGGCGAAGCGGCGGTTCGGCGCGGTAGAGTGTGTATAGTCCTGCACTGCAAGGCCAAAGTGCCCGGGCGCAGTTTCTCCGGCGCGCTCCAGAACATACTCACCAGGACCGATGAGTTTGATGACCGTAAGCGAGAGGTCGGCGAAATGATCGGGATCGGCAGCTTTGCGCCGCAACAGGAGATCGTTCAGGGCTTTTGAGTCGGGCTGAGGGGGAAGCTTCTCGCCCTTGCTGGCAGCGAGCTGCACAATGCGATCCCAGCGTTTGGGCGTACGCACAATGCGGCGCAAGGACGAGACGTTTTGCAGCAGGCGGGCGACGACTCCGTTGGCCGCCACCATGAAGTCTTCAATCAACTCGGTAGCGTGATTCTTCTGCTGCTTCACGACGTCGACTACCTGCTCATTGAGGACGAGCGGATGCACTTCGTCGGTCTGCAGGTTGAGAGCACCGTTCTGGAAGCGCTTGCTCTTGAGCTTCTGCGCGACGTCACTTTGAAGTTTGAGCTGATCCTGCAATTGAGCCGATGCGGCGACTTTGGGCGGAGGTGCGGCAGTTCCCTCCAGCCACGCGCCGACAGAGTTGTACTGGAGCTGAGCTTTGTTTTGAACCAGCGCTCGATACACGTCGGAAGACTTGAGGTTGCCATCAGCATCAACGACGAATTCAATGACGACGCTGAGGCGGTCCTGGTTCTCGAGGAGCGAAGTAACACCGGTCGAAAGCTGCTCGGGCAGCATGGGGAAGTTTCGAATCCCCGTGTAAACGGTGGTTGTTTCGCGGGCAGCGTGTTGATCGATCGGAGTCGCCTTCGGCACGAAAGTGTCGACATCGGCGATGCCCACCATGACTTTTACATCGCCAATAGGGGCACTCTCTACCACCTCAATCTGATCCAAGTCGCGAGAAGTATCGTTGTCGATGGATGACCATAGGAGATTGCGCATGTCGCGGACATCACGAGACGGCGAGACTTGCGGCTGCTGCCCGAGATTCGCGAGCTGCGTCGCGACCGGAGCAAGAAAATCCGGCTCGAACCCGTACTGCTGCATGATTTCTTTTGCGGTAGCCTGTAGATCCAAGTGTGAAGGATTCGCGTCTTGCATAGCTCCTCGTGCGGATGGAAAGTGGGTTTCAGGCTAACATGAACGAGGCCCTTCCTCGTTTAGACACTGAATGAGATGGAGAATCGACATGCACAGATTAACTTATGGTCTTGTGTCGGTAATTGGCTGGATGTTGGTCTTTACGAATCTCTGTTCTTCTCAGGAGAAAGCCATGGGAGACAAGCCCGGTATGAGGTCGCAGGAGCAAGCGACACGCGCGACGATCGATCGTTTTAACGACGCATTCAATCGCCATGACGCTGACGCGTTGGCGGGACTCTTAACCGAGGACACCGTATTCGAGGACACCTCGCCTGCGCCGGACGGCCGACGGGTTGAGGGAAAGCAGGCGGTCGTCGAGTTTTGGCGAGCTTGGTTCGAGAAGAATCCAGATGCGCGATTCGAAGCCGAAGAGATCATTGTGAGCGGCAATCGAGCCACGGTGTTGTGGGTCTATCACAAGATGCGCAACGGCCAGCCGTGGCACTTGCGGGGAGTCGATGTCTTCTCGGTGAAGGATGGCAAAGTAGCGGCGAAGCTGGCGTACGTGAAGGGTTGACGCTAACCGAGTAAGCCGCCGTTTTGCAGCGAAATTGCTTCAACTCTGGAGGCTATTTCCGCGGATGCACATCGGAGTTAGTGAAGACGCGGGGTGTACTCCGTTTGTGCGATTTCCAGTACGCGGCGACATCTCCAAGAGGTAGTCCGTAGCCGCGCGCAAGAAGCGATTGGGCATTCGACGTCCCGGTCACACCTACGTCCAGGATACTCGAGGGCAGGTTCGAGGGGAGTTGAGCACCTGACAGTTGTATGACGCTCGATCCGGATGAAACCTCAGTAGCTTCTGCAGAAACTGTAGTCAGCGCAGACACAGATTGGCTCGCGACCGAATTCATATACCAGGCCGTATCGGAAGGGGCCATGCTCGGCGTTTCCAACCTCCGCCCCATGATTTCCGTGCTTTGGTGTTCTCCCCAGTAGACGTCGCTTAGAAATGAATCGCTCGGCGATGCCGATGAAGGCGCGGTCTGCTCGGCGGTAGTTTCGTTTGTGCCGGGGCTTACTGCGACGGGTTGCGTTTCGCCCAGTGAGAGAGATGGGGTCGCGATGGGACGAAGCAGCATCGGTGAATCCGTCGTGACGAGGTACTGGGGTCCCACCGAAAAGTTCGTCTCCTGCGCGAAGGAGAATCCGACGAGAGCCAAAAGCGGGAGTAGTGCGCGGTCAAACCGCATATCCACCTCCTACGGGCGAAACTTATTCTCGGCAATTATGAACCGGATGGGCGTGATTTGCCAGAGGAATTAGCCCCACAACCCGCTCCCCGAGCGGCTTTCGGCCTACGGGGAAGGTGTCATGGAATTTCGTCTCTCGCGCCGATTTTCCAGAATGATATAGAGCATGTAGCAGACAATGGCCAAATTCCCGACGAGCAGAGCGCAGCGAAAGAAGGTGATTCCTCGGAAGAGTTGCCGAACTTCCAGGGGCAGCAGCAGAGTTCCTGAAACGAATGCGACCCACTCGGCCCAGGTTCGAGCGTTCCACAACCCGTAGGCTTCCGTAAATCGCAAGGCGGCGTAAGCGAAGGCGATGCGTGCGGCGGCCCAGAGGCGCGCATCGGTTACGCTGTCGGCAAAGTCGAGAAATATTTGCGCTGAACGCCGGTCGGTACTGATATGAAGCAGAGTCAGCAGGCTTTCGGCAATGAGCCAGGCGTCTTTGTGTACAAGAGCAAGGGCGCAAATGCCCATCAGCACTACGAAGAGGCCTTTGAAGAACTCCAATCCGGCCACGGCTCGCAGCACGCGCCGCTGAGTGAGATGAGGATCAGTGTTCTTTCCGTCTGGGCGCATGAACGCTGACGAGTGCAAAGAGGCAGGGTATCACGGCAAGTCCGGATCGGCCCAGATGGGTTCCTAACTCGCTTGATCATTATGTTCGAACTTACCTCAGTAACTGGATGGCGCACCGGGGACATGTCAGGATCACGCCGAGGAAATCATCATGCGAAGAGTTGTTTGCGTGCTCGCGGTGGCAGCGATTTGGAGTGCGGCAGTGTCCGCGCAGGAGGCTTCGACTCCGCAGACAGCGCGACAGGCGCTACTGGAAATGTTCTTCAGCAAGACATCGGGAACTTTTGCCAAACACCTTCCCGCCGTCACGCTGGCCGCTCTCGAGAAATCCGGGGCACTGGCGAATCTTCAGCAGTACTCGTTGTTAGCAGGCCAACTGCAAACACAGGGAACGAACTTTCAGACCTTCGAAACCGGGTCGGTGCTCTTGTCGGGTGAAGATCCGAAGACTGGGCAGAAGGTGGAAGTAACCGTGGAGAACGACGCTCTTCGCGGGGAACAAGACGATATCGAATTGTCTTTCCAGACCCACAAAAATGGCCAGGCGCAACGCACTCCGTTCATGCCTCGCATGACATTCACAATGAAGCAAGAAGCTCGGATCTGGAAGTTGAACGAGATTTCGGTCACGATCCGCTTACCCCTGGCGGACCCGGACTTGCTGAAAGCGATGACTGAAAGCATCAAGTCCAGGGAGACCGCACACGTCTCCCTTACACCCGTCTCCGTCGCACCTCAAACACCAAGCACCACGTCATCGGCAGGAAGTGATGCGCAGGTACTGGCGGCGATGCGCACGATTCTTACGGCGGAGATCACTTACATGACCAGTTATCCGAGAACTGGCTTCACTTGCACCTTGTCGGATCTCGACGGCTTTGGAGGAGGAGAACCGAACGAGCATCAAGCGATGCTCATAAATAGCGGACTGGCCAGCGGGAAGCGGTTCGGATTTGTGTTCACGCTTTCGGGCTGCGGGGGTGCGCCCGCCACAGGCTTCCATTTGTCAGCTGCGCCGAATGCGAACACCTTCGGACGGAAAGCATTCTGCGCGGATCAGTCGGGGACGATCCGATCATCGGATGACGGGAACCTGGCTCACTGCTTTGCCAGCGGGACAGTCATTCAGTAAAACAGCATCACCACAGAGGACACAGAGGGAGCACAGAGGTTCGTCAACTCGTCTTCTGACGGATGGCTGCGCGCAACTCTGCGACTATTTCCTGCGATGCTTTGATCGCCGCGGCATGTTGATTCACATTGAATGAAATCGCTCCCACGCGAGCGTGACCGCCGCCGCCGTAGCGCTCGCAAATGCGCGCGAGATTCACCTCAGGCTCCTGCGGCGCCCACGGATTCGATCCCACCGAGACCTTCACCCGGAAGCTGCTCTTGCTGAGTCCGACGCTGTACACCGACTCGGGATGCAAGTAATACGGGATGAACTTGTTGTAGCCCTCGAGGTCGTGATCGGTCACGTCGAAGAAGATTGTCCCGTCCTCGCACTCGGTCCGCTCCTTCAGAATTCCGATGGAAAGTTCGTGGCGCTTGAGGAGCGGCGGAAGCAGGGGCGCCACGAAGGGCTCCCGCAGAATCTCTCCTAACGACTTTGTCGCGAGCAGGGGGATCAGATTCGGCACGAAGCCGTGGTCTGGAGCCGATTCGATCACCATGGTCAACTTCATCGCGGGGGCCTCCATCTCGACGGCCGTCTTCGCATCGGGATAAAGAGCTCCATCGATCACGTCGGTCCAGTGCACGAGGTCAGCGAGAGGTGCGGGATCGAAGCCGAAGCGCTGCTGCGCAATCATCGCGATAAAACTGGTGCAAGACTTGAATGCGGGATCGTAGAACTTGCGATTGCTCTGATCCTGCTCGAAGTGCTCCGCGTCTGCGGGAGTCAGGAACGCGCTCTCGTGATGATCGAACCACCAGGTAATGTTCGGCGAGCTAGAGTACTTAAAATCGACGATGGCGTTTTCGTCACCGTCAAACTGCTTCTCATCAAACAACGCTCCGGCACGGTGAACGAGTCCGGTGAATTCAAATTCGACGTCACTGCGGATGCGCTCGCGATAGAAGCGAGAGAACAAAGCGGCCGAAGACGCTCCATCAAAACACTTGTCGTGGTAGAAAACCCGGACTCGCAAAGAATTCCCCGATCGTTCAAGATTCCGGCCCGCAAGCATCTAGCAATGGATGACTCACGACGCAGGTAAAAGCTAATAGGATTGACAGCTTAGGGGACGAAAGTCAAGAGGTGCAGTGAAAGAGGGCACCGATGGCTACGAACTCAGGTCCGAAGCAAAGTGTTTTGCACCCTTGTCTTGACGAGCCGCTTACATCGCGTTCGCTTGCTTTTCCGCCAGGTCGCCGATGACCGGCAGCTTGTACATCTGCCCCTGATTGGCCTTGAGCAGCAGAACGATCCAAAGAATGAATCCGCCCAAGCTAACCAGGAGGTGCAATGGAAAGGTGATCAGCGCCAGAAATGGCACGACGGTAAAGATGGAAAGGCCAATGTGAAGTACGATCAGCGCCGCAGCGAAAAACAGGCACTGGAAGGAGTGGAAGCGGATGAATCGGTTCCTGTTGTAGGGCTCCATCACCAGAAAAATAATCGCAGGAATAATGGTGATGTAGGCCAACATGCCGGCAACGTTGTCGGCCATGCCCTGAGCCGGGGCAGACGCCGTAGCAGCTGGAGCGGCAGGGATACGACCGGCGCAGGCGGCACAGGTGGTGGTTCCGTCGGCAATCTGTGCGCCACACATGTTGCAAAAGGCCATAATGATTCCTCCGAGTATTGCGGGACCGGACGCCGGACAGACTACGAAGTTCCGCTCCCAAGCGGCGTTCGCGGCAAGGTATCAAAAAACAAGTGTCAAAGCAATCGCCAATTTTGACTGAGAAGGGCTCACGCTGCGCCGGAATATTGTTCGGACAGATTGCCGATCAATGGAAGCGCAAATCTCTCCCCCTGAAAAGCTTTGACCAGGAGAACGATCCATGTGAACACTGCGGCTAAGGCAACAACCACAACAAGGAGAACCGCAAGTAAAGGGCCGACTATCGGGATAAAGAGCAGGCCAAGGAAGACCACTCTGACAACAACTGCTAACACTACAGACACAAGCCAGAACAGGACACACTGTATCGAGTGAAAGCGCACAAACGGATTTTTCCGGTAAGGGTCGAGAAAGAGAAACACAAGCGCGGGGAGGAACGATACGTACGCCAAAGCGCCTAAGAAATTCTCGCGGAGACTGCCCGGTTTCTGCTTGGCTGGTAATTCGATCTGCATCGAGCGGCCACAACCGGGGCAGAAGGCCGCGGAAGCGGGCATCTGGGCGGCACACACCGGGCATGACTTCAAACCAACATCGATCTGCTCCATTGCGGGCAACATATCAGACCGACGTGCCCGGGACAAATGGCCGGGAATCGATTTAGCGCATTGACGCAGCCCATTGCGAAGAGTATGTTTCGTGCAAAATTTGATGCGCCGGGCGCAATAGCTTTGGGAGGAATCCATGAGCACGTTCTGCACGCAATGCGGCAGCAGCATTGATAACGAGGACCAGTTCTGCCGCAAGTGTGGAGCGCAGTCTTCTGCGGTTGCAGCACCCGCGAGCGTGGGGCCATTCGTCCCCGCTGCTCCAGCGCAAACCAGTGGAAAAGCCATCGCCAGCCTGGTGTTCGGGCTCCTGTTTTTCGTCCCGTGCGCTTTTGTCGCGGCCGTGATCTTCGGCCATCTCGGGTTGTCGGAGATCAAAAAAAGCTCGGGACGGCTGAAAGGAGAAGGCCTCGCCATCGCTGGGCTAGTCCTGGGCTACATGTGGGTGGTGAGCATTCCGATCATATTGATCATCGCCGCGATCGCGATCCCGAACCTGTTGCGGGCGCGCATGGCGGCAAATGAATCGTCGGCGATGGCAGCGATTCGAACCATAAACACCGCTCAGATGGCATATTCGGAGTCTCATCCTGAAGCCGGGTATGCTTGCTCGCTTTCCGCATTGGGCGAGGGGCAGATGATTGACAGTGTATTGGCCAGCGGACAGAAGAAGGGATATCGTTTCGAAATTAAGGAGTGCGAAGCGGAAACCCAGGGCGGGCCCAACAAGAAGTACCAGGTGGTGGCATATCCGATCACAGCGAATCAAACCGGAGACCGTGCCTTCTGCTCGGATGAATCCGCAGTGATCAAGCAGCACTCCGGAGGCTCGGGACAGAACTGTTTGGAAAATGGCGCTGTCCTACAATAAGACTCTCTGCAATGCACCTCTGATGACGCGTCTGGGCAAAGGAGAATCCCAGTGAGCTCGTTTTGCCTGGGTTGCGGCAACAGTCTGGCCGAGGGGGAGCAATTCTGCGGAGCTTGTGGCCGCGACTCGCAGGCGGGCGCTGGTGTGGCCCCGGTCGATCCGCAGGTGGCGTTCGGGCTTCCTCCCGAGACTAGCGGCAAGGCGATTTTCAGCCTGATCTGCGGGATCCTTTTCATTATTCTGCCTCTCTCCGTCGTGGCTGTGATCTTCGGATACATCGCCCTCTCCGAGATTCGCAAGAGCCCTGGACGATTGAAAGGTCGCGGCCTGGCGATCACTGGAATCGTGCTCGGGTACCTGGGGGTCGCGTGCATGGTGGGCTTCTTCGGCCTGGGGTTTTACGAGCTTCGAAAGACGGAGCAGGAGTTCAATAATCCGGCAGCTGGACTAGGCAAGAGGTCGGTCGTTTCTTCGATGCGCAGCGTAAATATGGCGGAGATCGCCTATGTGCAGGTGCACCGCGAGGCGGGCTACACCTGCGCTCTCTCTGAGCTTGCAGAAAACTGGGGAGTTCGCAGTCTCGCTTCCGGCAGGAGCAGTGGGTACATCTTTGAGCTGAAAAACTGCACCAGGGAGAAACCCGACGGCCCTATTTCCAAGTATCAACTGCTCGTTTACCCGGCGCAACCGGGGTCGGCGGCAGCCCGCACTTATTGCACCGATCAGTCTGACATTATCCGCGTACTCAAGAGCGGCGATCCGAACGACTGCTTCACCGTTGGCACCGAGTTATCGACGAAAGAGATTAACGGTTCATAGGAGCCGCGGCTGACATCATCGAGCGCACGCGATCTTCAGCTACGCTGCGCGTCGTTCTTCTTGCGGCACTCTTCGCAAAGCCCGTAGATCTGGAAGGTGTGGCGGGTGGCCAGATAATGATACTTGCGGCCGATCTCCTGCTCCAACTGGCTGACTTCCGGAGAAAAGAACTCAACCGAACTGCCGCAATCCGTGCAAACCATGTGGTGATGGCTGCGACGGTTGTACTGATGTTCGTAGCGGGCGATGCCATCGTGGAAAGCAACTTCGCTGGCCAGGCCGCATTCGGCCAGTAACTTCAGCGTACGGTAAACCGTCGTGTATCCGATGCCGGCATCCTTCTTCTGGACCAGACGATGAAGTTCGTCGGTCGATAGATGGTCGCGGGTCTCAAGGAAGGTGCGCAGGATGGTGTCGCGCTGGGCGGTCTGCTTCAGGCCGACACCTTTCAGATGGCGGTGGAGGATTTCCTGGGCCTCGCGAACCATCTGGCGGGAAAGGGTGGGCTGATCGTCGATGCGCTTCTGAAGCATGGGCAGCGATTCAGAATACCATCCGGACATATTGAAAATGAAATTCATTTTCAACGTCGCCGGTGCGCCGCTGGCTTACAATCAAAGATTCTTTATGAGCACCATGGCAGAAGTCAGGATTCCTACCGCCCGCCGTTCCTTCGTGCTCCACGTTCTTCTTTGGCTCTTCCTGGCGCTGCTTTTGCTGATGGCCTGCGCGGTCGGCTACGCGTATTACGTGACCCACTCTGCGCTTCCCCAACTGGATGGACAGTTACAGATTTCGGGACTTTCCGCACCGGTCACCGTGACCCGAGACACGCACGGCGTGCCGACCATTGAGGCGGCGACTCTGGAAGACCTTTTCTTCGCCCAAGGTTACGTTACGGCGCAAGATCGCCTATGGAAGATGGACGTGATGCGCCGTTTCGCAGGCGGCGAACTCTCGGAAATACTCGGCGAAGAAACGCTGCAGCTGGATCGTGAGCAGAAAATCCTAGGCCTGCGCGCAGCCGCACGTAAACAGCTGGCGGAGGCGAGCTCGCGCGACCGAAATTACTTCGAAGCCTATGCGCGCGGTGTGAACGGCTATATCGGCGCGCACGGCAACCGGTTGCCCATCGAATTCCGGATCCTCGGCTATGCGCCGAAGCCATGGTCCTCTGAGGACTCGGTGGTAATCGGCAACCAGATGGTCAAGGACCTGAATTATCACTACTTTTACGATGCGCTGGCGCGGGAGAAAGTCCTCGCCAAGCTCGGGCCCGAACTCACGGCGGATTTGTACGTGAATGGATCGTGGCACGATCGTCCGCCCACAGTCATGCGTGAGGATGTGAATGAGCCGGACAGACCTGCAGGTGATTCTGACGACGAGGATGATGATTCTCCGGATACGTCAGTCACGCAGAATAGAGTCCGGTCGGCGGATCTGACGAAATCTACTTCCGAAGAATTGCCGGTAAACGGTTCCAATGATTGGGTCGTATCAGGCGCACATACGGTCACGGGAAAGCCACTGTTATCGAATGACATGCACCTGGGTCACCAAATGCCGAACCTGTGGTATGAGGCACACCTGCACTGCGGCACCTTCGACGTAGCAGGGGTCACACTGCCCGGAGTGCCCTATGTGATTGTGGGCCACAACCAGCGCGTGGCATGGGGCTTCACCAACGTGGGCCCGACCGTGACTGACATTTACGTCGAGAACTTCAACGATCAGGGCGCGTATCAGACACCCAAGGGATGGGTGCAACCCGAGCACCGGCACGAGGTTATTCACGTAAAGGGCAAGCCGGACATCAACATCGACGTTAAGATTACCCGCCATGGGCCGGTGATAACTGATCTTGTGCCGGGCGAGACGCGGCCTCTGGCATTGCGTTGGACACTTTACGATGGCATGCGCGTTCCGTTCTTTGACGTCGATGCGGCGCAGAACTGGGACGAATTCACGAAGGCATTCTCGCAACTGGACGCTCCCGGACAGAACGTGGTGTATGCCGACGTGGATGGAAATATCGGATATCACACGACCGGAAAAGTTCCCATTCGCGCGTCGGGGGATGGGAGCCTGCCGGTAAGTGGCGCCGACGATGCGCACGAGTGGACGTCTTACATTCCGTTCGACAAGCTGCCGAACATCTACAATCCGCCATCGGGAATAATCGCCACGGCGAACGGGAGAATTACTCCGGACGGGTATCTGCATTCAGTGGCCGTGGAATGGGAGGCACCGTGGCGTACGGCTCGGATTTATCACGTGCTGGAATCGGGGCGGAAATTTTCACCGGCGGATATGCTGGCCTTGCAGACGGACATTCACTCGGATGCAGTCCTATTTGCAGCGGAGCGCCTGGTTTACGCGGTGGATCACGCCGCCAAACCCTCCGCGCGTGCCAGGCAGGCCGCCGACCTGATGCGCAGCTGGGATGGCCGCATGCTGGCCACCTCGGCAGCCCCCACCATCGCGGAGAATGCAATTGGCGAACTGCGCCGCCTGCTTCTCGAACCAAAATTAGGAGTGGCTCCTGCGCCATCCCGAAAGGATGTTGACTCCGAGCTGTTTAAAGAAACGCAGAAGAACGTCATCGACTGGAAGACCTACCGGTGGCTGCAACGGTCGGTATGGATAGAGAACATCCTGCTCCATCGCCCAAAGCGGTGGCTGCCGGACAAGTATCCGAATTACGACGAATTGTTGACCGCCGCCGTGGAGGCGGCTGTGAACGGTCCGGGCGCGCCCAAAGACCTGGCTTCATGGCGCTGGGGCGCGTTCAATGCGGTCGAGATTCAGCATCCGGTTCTGGGAAAGATTCCTCTGGTCAAGTACTGGGCGGGAACGGGCGTCCAGGACCAGTCTGGGAGCGGGTACACCGTCAAGGCGGTGACGCCGTTTCACGGGCCCTCGGAGCGGTTCACGGCGAACCTTGCCGATCTTGACCAGTCGACTCTGAATATCGTGACGGGACAAGCTGGGAACTTCCTGAGCCCGTACTATATGGACCAGTGGAGGGCCTGGTACGAGGGCACCACGTTTACGCTGCCCTTCAGCCCGCCGGCGGTACAAGGAGCAAAAGCACACCGGTTGTTACTGCAGCCTGGGAAGTAGCGGCCTAGAAGAAATCGATTGCCTTCACATCACCCACATAGCCCACAATGTCGATGGTTCCCTGCGGCACAAAATCGTTGATCAGGAGAATACCTTTGGTGGTGTCGTAGACGCGAAGCTGGCCGCCCTCGGCAACATATTCCACGTAGCGGGTGGTAAAACCCTGCAGGCCGGTCACGTCACCATTGTCGGGAGGAAAGATCACCGATCCGTTTGAGATGTTGTAAATCGAGAGACACCCGCGTATTTCGCCACTTGTGGGATTGTTCACGTTGCCAATGTTGGTGCAGTTGCTCGAGCCTATGAAGAGCTGGCCCTTGGTCGTCAAATCCATCCGGCTATGATAGCCGTCGGTAATGGAAACGCTGCTGGTGACGGTTCCGGAACTAAGATCGACGATGTCGAGGCGTCCGCAGGTCGTCGCGGCAGTTGTCTGGTTCGTGCAGGAATTCGCCGGAGCTGTTGGCGGAGTGCCGACAACGTAGAGTGTAGAACCGTTCAGATACGCCATGGTGGCAGCATCGACGGGAATTGTCTGCGTGACGGTGAGGCTCCCAAGATCGAAGATGGCGATGCTCGCCTGCTGCGTTCCACCACATTGCGCACCGCAGTTCAGAATGTAAGCCGTGCTTCCGCTCACGATGGCGTTGACCGGCCTACTCAAGCGGGAATCTAGCACAATGGTGCACACCTGGTTCGGAGGATTAGTGTAGCAACTGGTATCAACAGGCGGCGCCGCGGCGCCGGGGAACAGAACGGTGACGGCATCGGAGTCGGGGCTGAAGACGAGCAACTCGGTCCCCTGCGAATTCGATACGACGGTTTGGGCGTTGCTGGCGGCAATCGTCGTAAAACTATTGGTAGAGAAATTCAATACCTCGACCGCACCAAGGAAGGCGAAACCGTTCACAGTGGCGGTAGGGACGGCGGCATACACCGTAGGATCAGCCGTGGGCACCGAGATGCTGGAAGTCGGTCCGGGCAGATGCACATTCCCAATGGAATTCTGTTTGCTTGTATTCACCGCATAGACAGTATTTGAGCTCGAATCGACAGTTGCGGCAATATTCCGAGTCGGGGATACAACGATCAGGCCAGGAGAGGTCGCCTGAACCAGTGGGGAGACCCGCGGCAGAGTGTCGTTCTGGCCGTTGACGACTACTAGTGAGCCAAATACAAACGTAGCGGTAACCCCCTGAGACGCGAGTACGCGGTTCGGCAAAATCACCTGACTGCTCGATGATCCTCCACACGACAGTAAACTCAGGCTGGTGCACAATCCCACCACCACGGTCAGAATGCTTTTCTTCAAACGGCGGGCTCCTAAGAACATGAAAAAGGTAGATTTAACTGTGAAATCGTGGATTATAACAGACCGGAACTGCATCCTCCGTCCGGCTTGCGTAGCGGAGTGCGGCCATCCACTCCAAGCATCCCTCAGGATGCGCGAACGGGGCTTCATCCTGTATTCTCAGCAATCATGGCGGTTGACCTTCTATCGCGGATCAAGCAGTCCCCCGTGTTGTGCGACGGAGCGATGGGCACCCTGCTCTATTCCAAGGGCATCTTCATCAATCGGTCTTACGACGAACTGAATCTCTCGCAGCCTGACTTGATTCGCGGCATTCACCACGACTACTTGCAGGCTGGCGCCGAAATTATTGAAACCAACACGTTTGGTGCGAATTCGTTTCGCCTGGCCCGGCACAGTCTGGCGGATAAGGTACGGGACATTAACCGAACCGGGGCACGTCTGGCTCGAGAAGCCGCCAAGAGCTTCGATGTGTGGGTGGCGGGATCGGTTGGCCCGCTGGGAACCAGGATTGAACCTCTGGGCAAAACCTCGTTCCAGGAAGCGCGTGACGCCTTCCGCGAGCAGATTGAGGCGCTCGTGGAGGGCGGTGTCGATTTGTTGATCCTGGAGACGTTCGGTTACCTCGAGGAGATCCATCAAGCGATCCAGGCGGCACGCGAGGTGGCGCCTTCGGTGCCATTAGTAGCGCAAGTAACTATCGACGAAGACGGGAACTGCCTTGACGGCTCCGATCCGGAGACTTTCGCGCCGAAACTCGCGGAATGGGGAGCCGACGTCATTGGCTGCAACTGCAGTGTTGGTCCGGTCGCCATGCTGGACGCGATCGAGCGGGTCCGCGCCGCGACTTCCCTGCCCCTGGCAGCACAACCCAATGCCGGAATCCCGCGCTCAGTGGACGGCAGGAACATTTACCTCTGCTCACCCGAGTACATGGCCAGCTACGCTCGCAAATTCGTGGCCGCCGGAGTTCGCGTCGTGGGCGGATGCTGTGGCACCACGCCCGACCACATACGGGTCATGAAATCGGCCTTGCGTGCGGGCGAGGCTCGGGGAAAAAACACCACCGCGCACGTGAGCGGTGGTCCTGCCCCAAAGGCGACTCCGGCTCTGCCGCTCGAGAAACGGTCTGCCTTAGGCTCGAAGCTGGCTCGCGGCGAGTTTGTAACCATGGTCGAGATCGTGCCGCCTAAGGGGACCGATATCAGCAAAGAAGTCGAGGGCGCGCGCTTCCTGAAGTCCGTTGGAGTGGACGCCGTGAATATTCCGGACAGTCCGCGCGCGTCGGCTCGCATGAGCAACCAGGCCCTTTCATTGCTCATTCAGCGCGAGGTCGGCATCGATGCCATCTTGCACTACACATGCCGCGACCGGAACGTGCTGTGCATTCAGAGTGATTTGCTGGGGGCAGCGGCGGTTGGAATCAGAAATCTGATCTGCATTACGGGCGATCCTCCGAAGATGGGCAACTATCCGGATGCGACTGCCGTCTTCGATGTGGACGCGATTGGGCTTGTCAATATCGTACGCAGCCTGAACCATGGGCTTGACCTCGGTGGGAATCCGATTGGGACCGGGACCGGATTTGTAATCGGCGTGGGCGCGAATCCCGGACTCACAGATCTTGACGAAGAGATCCGGCGCTTTGAATATAAGGTCGAGGCCGGAGCAGAGTATGCGGTGACTCAGCCGGTATTCGATCTCCGCCTGCTGGAGAATTTCCTGAAACACATTGAACATTGCCGGATTCCGGTAGTGGCGGGGATCTGGCCACTAGTCAGCGTGCGCAATGCGGAGTTCATGAAGAATGAGTTGCGGGTGTCGGTACCCGATTCAATTCTGGAGCGCATGGCACGCGCACAAACTCCAGAGTTGGCAAGAGCCGAGGGTGTCGCGATCGCTCGCGAAATGCTCATTGCTGCGCGTCAGATGGTACAAGGCGCGCAGATCAGCGCGCCGATGGGCCGATACAGCTCAGCCGTGGACGTGTTGGAAGCGCTGGGCGAACCGCCAACAGCGGCTTCCGCTTAGATTCCATGCTGTTGATCACATCGAGATCAATCGCTCAATTCGCAAAATCGATCTTGCAGCTGTAAGCCTTGATTGGCGCGGCTTTTACAAATTCATTACAGCATTTCCGTACTTGTGCAGTTCCATATCGGAACATGTCACGCGCAGTTTTTTCGATGCACTCCACAAAAAAGACTGGACACCTTCACCAAATAGTTGCATTACAATAGAGGACACGGAGCGAAACCCCGTTGGCCAAATTTGAAGAGTGTCTCCAGCGACTGGAAAAAATAGTTCACGAACTGGAGAGGGGAGAAGTTCCCCTGGAAAAATCTTTAATGCTCTTCGAAGAAGGAATGCAGCTTTCCTCAGCCTGCCGGAAGGAACTGGAGCAGGCGGAAGGAAAAGTGGAAATCCTGCTGAAGAAGAACGGGAAACTCCAGGCCGAATCATTCGAGCCATCGGCAGAAAAGGCGTCCATCCGCCGGTAAGCTGCCGTGACTCGGGAATCCAAAAGCAGTCTGTGGAGTTGTGGTTTTCCCAGCCACCCTGCAGCCTAGTCGAGAATCGACAACCAGCCGTTGACGACGATTCAAGATCGGGGGAAGTATGTCTCAAAACGTAGTAGTACTTGAGAAGGATCCGCGAGTGGCACGTTCATTGGCCGGTGGACTATGCCCTCATTTTTCCGTAGATGTAACTGGCTCCCGCGAGGAATTGCGGGACAAAGTAGAACAGAACAATCCAGAGGCTGTAGTTCTCAACATCGAGTACTGGCGGCTTACTGACGTCGAGAGTCTGCACCGCGACTTTCCGAAACTGCCGATCGTCTGCACCCATCGCATTCCTGACGAAGAGATGTGGATGGCTGCGCTAGAAGCGGGCGCCAGTGACGTTTGCCCCACCGATGATGTGGGGAACGTGCTGACCTCCGTGCTGCGTAGCACCGCTTCGTCGCGCAGCGCCGCGGCTTAACCTTCTCTTAACTCTGCAAAAGGGCGCCTGCGGGCGTCCTTTTTGTTTCGTGCTCTGGGAGCAGCATCACGGCAGTTTCTCTGCCCCGCTTGTTATACTGCCACCTCATGTTGAAGGAAACCCTGCTGGAAGGACAGCAACTGGCCGACGCCGCACTGGACCGGCTGATTCCCCTGGAGACCCAACATCCGGTTTCCATCCACAAAGCAATGCGGCACAGCGTATTCGCCGGGGGCAAACGCTTGCGCCCGATCCTGTGTATGGAAGCCGGACGGATGGTCGCAGGTTCGTTTCCGGTGGGCATCGAGGAGTTGGGTGCCGCGTTAGAAATGCTGCACACTTACTCGCTGATTCATGACGACCTCCCGGCGCTCGACAACGATGACCTGCGGCGTGGGCGTCCGACCTGCCACAAAGCGTTTGGCGAGGCGATCGCGATCCTTGCCGGGGACGCGTTGCAGACGCAGGCCTACGAAGTACTGTCGTGCCTGAAATGTTCGGCGGAAGCGCGGGTTCGGATTATTGAGGAGATTGCGCGGGGCACGGGTACCGTAGATGGCATGATCGGCGGGCAGGTGGTCGACCTTGAGGCGGAACACACAAAGCCGACCGCCGAGATGCTGGAGTACATTCACCGCTCGAAGACGGCGGCGCTGATCACCGCGAGCCTGGTGAGCGGCGGGTTATATGCCGGGGCAAAGGAGAGCGAAGTAAGTAAGCTGCGCGCTTTCGGGTTGGGGATTGGACTGGCTTTTCAGATTGTCGACGACGTGCTCGACGTCACCCAAAGCTCCGAGCAACTGGGCAAGACAGCTGGCAAGGATACCGCGTCAGAGAAAGCGACCTATCCTGCGTTGTTTGGGATCGACGCTTCCGTGCGAAAGGCAGATGCATTGGTCAACGATGCATTCTCGGAGTTACAAAGCTTCGGCGAACGCGCAGAGACCTTGAAGGAACTAGCGAGGTTTCTGGTTGAGCGGAAGAAGTGAAAAACTAGATTTTAGATTGCAGATTTTAGATTTCAGTTTGACACCTGATCTCATGAGTTTTTGATCTGAAAACTTAAATCATCAATCTGCAATCTGAATTTGTTCGTTCCTTCGTGTTCCTTCGTGTCCTTTGTGGTTAAATGATTTTGACGGCGATGGAGTTCGCCATAACCGCCTGAACGGCTGATAACTCCTACAGAATTGAAATCTTCTTTTGTAGGAGACTCGCGCTTGAAAGACTTCCTGGCTATATCCGTCGCCGCAATCCTGGGCGCCAACCTCAGATATCTACTGAGCCGTTTAGCTGCCCGCGAGTTTGGGCCGGTATTCCCGTACGGAACTCTGATCATCAACATTCTCGGCAGCTTCATCGTAGGCCTGTTCGTGATCTGGACGACGGAGCGTGTGCTAGTTGATCCCCGCTGGCGTTTGCTTGTGGTAGTCGGTTTCTGCGGATCGTTCACCACATTTTCAAGTTACGCGTTCGAAACCATGTCGTTCTTTGAGCAGGGCCAGTGGGGGCTGATGCTGGCGAACATCTTTGGCAACAACCTGCTCTGCCTGGCGGGAGCATTGGCTGGCATGGCTCTGGCGCGAGCGCTCGGAACATGACTTCCCCTCCGACGCTCCAAACCGAGAGGCTGAGGATTCGCCCCTACAGCGAGGCTGACATTCCGGAACTGGTGCGTTTGATCGGAACGCGCGAAGTCGCGGCCACGACGCTCCGCATCGCGCATCCTTATAGCGAACAGGACGCACGGGCTTTTCTCGAACTGGCGAAAGAGCCGGACAAGTTGTGGCTGGCCGTCACGCTCCGTGCAGACGGACGGCAGATCGGCGGGATCGGTCTGCGCGTGGAACTGCAGCATCAGCATGCCGAACTCGGCTACTGGCTGGGAGTTTCCTACTGGAGTCAGGGCTACGCGACGGAGGCAGCGCGCGAAGTGCTGCGCTACGGATTTGAAGACCTAGCCCTGCACCGCATTTTCGCATCGCATTTCAAGCACAATCCTGCGTCCGGGAAGATTCTCAAGAAGATTGGAATGCGGCACGAAGGTTCCCAGCGCGAGCATTTGCGCAAATGGGATCAATTTGTAGATTCGGAACTCTACGGGATCTTACGGCGGGAATGGCAGATTTCTGGAGAAGATCACGAGTAGAATGCCAAATGCGATGGCAGTGCAAGTCACAATCTATTTGAATGAAGGTGACCAGTGGCATCACCGGCCGCTGCACATGGAGATTCTTGCCTATCTGCGTAAAGAAAATGTGTACGCGGCAACCGCCATCCACTGCGTCGCTGGATTTCTAGGACGACATCAGGTCGAGACCGCGCACCTGGTGGAAGCGGGAGGCAAGCTGCCGGTGATCATCATCTTCGTCGACACCGACGAGCACGTGAATCGCGTTCTGCCCACTTTGAAGGAAATGGCGGCGCACCGGCTGATCGTGCGGGAGAGCGTGGTGCTGGAGCAGGGGAACCTCGACTAGAATGACCTCCCTCCTTCCGCAGGGCCAACCTCTCGACATTCTGGCTATCGCCGCGCACCGCGATGACGTAGAGCAGACCTGTGGTGGCACTCTCCTCAGAGCAGCCCAACGCGGGCAGCGCACCGGCATCCTCGATCTCACCCGCGGTGAGATGGGTACGCGGGGTACGGCCGAAGATCGCGAGCGCGAGGCGAACGATGCGGCGAAAATTCTAAGCGTCAGTTGGCGGCGCGCGCTGGATATTCCTGACGGGCGTGTGGAGAACACATGGGAGAACCGGCTGAAAGTCGCGGCGGTCATTCGGGAAACGAGGCCGCGCGTGGTGATTCTGCCCTATTGGAAAGGGCGACATCCGGATCATTACACGTCTTCGACTCTGGGCTATGAGGCTTGCTTCCTGGCGGGATTGGCGAAACTAGGGACTGGGGGCAAGGGGCTATGGGCCAGTACGGGCAAGGATGAGATTTGTGCACTATCCCCCCACCGGCCTTTCAAGATCATTTACGCTACGCTGTACTATGACATTCGCCCGACCTTCGTCGTCGATATCAGCGAGCAGTTTGAAGGGAAGTTTGCGTCCATCCTCGCTTATAAATCGCAATT
>DATMOO010000247.1:0-6015 GCA_035568275.1 Candidatus Sulfotelmatobacter sp. | reverse complement strand
TCTCGTGTAGCCCAAATTCAGCTCGGCTTGTTCAACCGACGCCTGGCCCGCTTCAACTGCTGCCTTTGCCCCACGGAGCGACTGCGTGTCCGTATCCAACTGACTTTGGGGAATGGCGTGAGCTTCCGCTTCGGGAATATCGCGCTTCACGTTCAGCTCGGCGTTCGCCATCTGCGCCTCAGCTTGCGCCAGTTGTCCTCTGGCTTGATCGAGCACGGCTTGAAATGGACGGGGATCGATCTCAAAGAGGAGCTGACCCTTCTTGACGAATGTGCCTTCGTGATAATCCTGGCGAATCAGGTAACCGCTCACCTGAGGCTGAATCTGCGCGTTGACGTAGCCTTCGAGCGTTCCCACCCACTCACCCTGAACCGGCACATCCTTTTGAATGACCGGCGCGACTTCGACGACCGGTGGTGGAGGCGGGGCTGCAGCCCGGACGTTACCGTTTCTGCACCCAAGCGCATTCAGGAGGAGCACTGCACTAACTAAAGCTGTAGATATTTGCTTCATCATTTCTTTCCCCTCAATCGTGGTTACTAAACTTTCGCTTCAATCGCGTCACTGACGCGCCTGAATCGGGACGCTGCTCGGTTGAAGGGAAGTGCCCTGAGAGTCGTCTCGTCGATTTCAGGCGCGTCAGTCACGCGACTGCCTTGCCGGTAAACTCGATCGTTCCAACCTTCACAAACGCAAGTCGCATGCCAGAGTCGAGGCCGTGCTAGATCTCGCCAAATGAACGATTTTTTCAGACGCTTGGCCACGCTTGGTGTCAAAGAGGTCGAAAGTGTCAAGAGAGCCGATTAGTGAACCGTCCAATTCGCCAAATGGCAAACCGTCAGCGTGCGCCAAATCGCCTGAGAACGCGCAAAGACGAAGGAATTTCACCGACGGCGTGTCTGGCAAATGTATTGCGACACTTCGAATGGACTGAACGAGCCCGTCGGCAAGAGCCGAGACGCTTCCGCTACGTCAAAAGGAGGCCTGGTCAAAAAATGACAGCCATTACCTTGAACTGCAGAATTGCGAAGATGCTCACCTTATTTGTTGTGATCATCCCGAGATTTTCTCTCGGCGACGCCAATCCCGTACATGTCTCAAATCCGACTGATACAAGCGTTCGCGAACTCGTGGACGAACTCGATCCCGACGATAGAGGCGACTGCCTTTCGCTGGGCGCACTCGACATCGTCTTCCGAACGGACAACTATGGTCCGCCCAATGTAGGTGTCATACCGACGGACCCACATGGGCGCCACATCGGGTTTGATCCGCTTACCAAACATGCCTGGCAGGCATTACCTGTGGCGCAAGGCTACATCGATTGTGATGATCTGGATGGTCGAGGTACTTGTCGAGGAGTAGTCCAGGTATGCGGGCCGCTCAGCGGAACGTACAAGCTGGAAATAATCGCGCAACAAACGACAGCCTACAGCGTGAGCATCTCTGGCCGAAGTAAAGCAGTTCTTGGGAACGACGGCCTTCAGTGCTCCCATTCGGAGGCTGATTTGCATGACGTCGCAATTCCCGAACGATCTCGAAACATCATCTTGCTGAACTACTCACGTGATCCTCAGGAGAACGTGGGCGCCCAGTTGCAGCGTACGCCACAGGCGCAATCGTTGGATACGCGTTCCCATCGGCACGCCGATGTCAAGGCAGCAGGAC
This sequence comes from Candidatus Sulfotelmatobacter sp., assembly GCA_035568275.1. GTDB lineage: Bacteria > Acidobacteriota > Terriglobia > Terriglobales > Acidobacteriaceae > Sulfotelmatobacter. The sequence continues at coordinate 4,347 of DATMOO010000247.1, read as the reverse complement.
ATTCGGGTACGGGCCAGTAACGTCGTTTAGGCGAGCGCGTGCAAAGTTCGTGCTTATCCGACCGTAGTTACTTCCTCGAAGCGCTCTTTTCCCCCACGCACATTCGTTCTGCTGCGTGCTGCGGCCCCTTTTGGTTGCAGATTTACTGTGTAGTCCCTGCTTTCCCAGCGATTTTCTTCGAGCCAAAGAAAAGTGAATCGAATGGGGCTCTTCTGTTTTTGGGGCACACGAATATCCACGAATTCGACTCCAATCGCTGTTCCCTGTGACCTTTTATCGATCGAGTGTTGCCAGTCGTCGCTCGTCCAATGCAAAAGAAACGGAGAGTCCGCTTGGATTCGCAAGACAGTGCCAGCCGGTACGGCTTGCACTTGATGGTTTAGTTTCCAGATTTCCAACGTCTTGCGTTCGCCGCTCCCCGTGACGTATCGATCGTATGCTGGCTCAACTAAATCGAAGACTTTGCGGTCGGCCGCAGAGCGATGCAACTTGACGTATTCGGAATGCGCCCAAAGCAGCGGCATGGCCGCATCGGTCGATCGGCCGAGACGAAGATACGGAGGCAGGTCCGGCCCGTCCCAGATCTGTTCCGGCATCAATCCGATTCCTTGCGAAAAGTCTTCAAGAGCATGCAAGTAGGGTGAAGGATCACGGCCCGCAGCTATTTCATAATGTCCGCGCTCGCCTGTCAGTAAGGGCCACGGCCGTCCTGTGCCCCAGCCGACATAAGATGTGCCGTCTTCGCGCTGGCCGTAGCCATCGTGGTTATAGCGACGCCAAGAGGGACCATAGGGAGTTTCAACCTTCAGCACGGCATCCACCACGCGGATCGAGTCCTTAATAATAGGATCGTCAGCGCTACGAATGCCGTAACGGACGAGTTCGAGAAACCCAGCATCAACGATCTCTTTTGCTGGAAACTCATATCGAGCGCCGGGAGGCCGGTTGGCAAGCGTTAACGTGCCGCAATTCGGGTCTTCATCCGTACAATTAGGGGCGCTGGCGGGATTGACTCGGATGTAGTGGCGCCTGATTCCCGGCACCAAGGTTCCTTCGGTCGTTACAGTCCAGGGCTCTATGTGCGATTCGAGAAAATCAGCATAGCCGCGAATGAACTCGGCAGTAGCGTGGTCGCCACGGTCATCAAAGAACTCCGCTCCGCAAATTAGCGCCGCGATGTGTACGGCGAGAGTGGATGGAGAATACCCTCTTGCCTCTTCCCAGCGTTCCTGCGCTGTGATCGGCCCTTCGCGAATGAGGAGGCCGCAAGCGCGACGAACCATCTCAAAGGGAAGGAAGTTGCCCAAAGCTTTGTCCTTCCAGAGCCTCCACGTCAGCAGAATTGGAAATGCAACCTCATCGAGCTGAATGCCCGTCCAGTAGGGTCGGCCGTCGATCCAGAAATTTTGATAAAAGCCGCCGTCTTCCCGCTGCGACACCGCAAGATAAATGAGAGAGCGCAGCGGCGTGCTTGTATCTCCAGCGGCCAGCAATCCAGTAACGGACTTTACCAGGTCACGCGTCCAAACCAGGTGATAGCCACCCAACTCTTCATCGCTTTTTTGATCGCCCCACGGAATACTTAGCGAGGCGATCATCGCGCCGGAGTAGGTCTTGTCTTCGTGCGCCAACAGAAGATTCACGCTGCGTTCATACAGCTTCGCATTGTTGGACTTTGACGCAAGCGAAAACCGTTTGGAGGTCTGCTCCCATTGGTGAGTGAACACTTCGCGTGTTCGTTCAAATGGAATGTTCAGCGACTGACCGAGAGTACTCAGCGCGTCGTGCTGAGTTGTGCCGAAGGCGACCCCAACCGTGAACTCTGTTCCGTGAGAAAGATCCAGTCCACCAGTCAGAGCGATGTTGCCGTCCAGTGCTTCTTCGTACTGCCAATCGAGGCGATAGTTGTCAGCCAGGTCGGTCCAGCCATCATTTATCCCGACGTATCCAGAAGAAGCTTCGGTGAACGGAACGGTGGCGCCAATTGCGAGCCATGTATTTCCCTTGTGTGCGAGAAGAAGCCTGTTATCCCCAATGTGTAGAATTTCGCCGTTGTTGTGCCAGCCGCCGATTTCGAGGTGTGGCGCACAGAGGACATACATCTTAAGCCTGGACAGCAGTTCACGCGACGCTTCAACACGGACATGAATGAGCAGGCAATTCTGATACGGGTCTCCAAGGATTGTCTTGCGAAGCGTATAACGACCTTCGTTCTCCCGGTTCGTTACTTCAAATCCCAGGGCTGCTTCGGTGATGCAATCAATTTCAGAGGTAAAGTTCCTCCGCTCATCATGGAAGAAGGTTTCGCCATCGGTGAAGAGGAATTGCAGGTCACGTATCTGCGGAGTGTCAATCGTTGGGTAGTAGACCTCGGTCACACAGCCGGCATCGAGCGTGTACCACACTCGGCTGGAGGTCGAATAGGCTGTACCGACGGCAACTTTGGCGCCGTGTGTCCAGCGCGGGTCAATTCCCGGGCCACCTGGTGCGCGACGTGGGAGAGTGTGCTTCTTCATTGTGTTGTATGCCCTTAGAACGAGATTTCGGCACCTGCGCGAATCTGATCCGGAGTCAGCACTCGTATACGATGCCGCTCAAACACTTCGATCTGACCACCTGTTGTGAAAGATCATTGGTCCCGTGGCTCCACAAGCCTCAATGGCACCTGGCATTGTTGTCCGCTCGCTTCGCCGCGATGTTCGAATTCGGCGGCAACCACATGCCGATCCTGTACACCCCAGAGTTCAACTAGAAAATACTTTCCGTCTCGACGAACGAAGATCACTCTTGGATTTTCTTTTTCTGACGGAACGGCATAGAGGATGATTGAGATGCCGACACCTGAGTTTGTTCTTTCACGATGGATCCAGGCTGAACCTGGGACCTCGTTGTCGAAAACATAGTCCCCAGCTTGAAACTCGTGGTCTTGTGCCCAAAACTTGAACGGGATGGTGGCCCTCGCGGTCACCACTTTTTGCGACAAGCCGAGGCCTGATAGTAAAGGAACCATGCATATGAGGGCGCCGGCTCGAAGTATTGCAAGCGCGATCCTTGAAAATGTCTTCGTCATTACGGTCTCCCCTGTTCGGCTGAGCTTACGTTAGATTTCTTCCGCATCATGACAACCGCGCCGCCTTCTTCGAAAGAGACTTCGTCCATTAACGTCTTCATGAGGTAGATTCCACGACCATGCGTGAACAGAAGATTTTCTCGAAAAGTCGGATCCGGTACCGCGCTGCTATCGAAACCTCGTCCTTCGTCCCGAACCGTGATTGCGACTTCTCCGTCCATGTAGCAACGGCACGTGACGTAAACGCTCTTGCAAGAGTTCCCACCGTTGCCGTGCATCACAGCATTCGCAAGGGCTTCGTCCAAAGCCGTCTCAATGTCGATCTCGCTTCCATCCGCCATTCGAAAGTTCAGAATGAACCGCATGAGTTGTTCAGTGAATGGAGAGATGGCCGCAACTTTACTTGGGAGCGACTGTCGCAACTCGATGAAGGGAACAGAGTGAGCATTTCGGGGCAGAAGCGAGAGAGATTGAGTGTGAACCATATCCGCAATCTCCATTTGAAATTTCCGTGCCATTGCTCATGGAGAAGGCAAGGCTGATGCCAAATCTGACTCTGACTTAAGTGATTGAGTTCTAGAGCGAAGATGCACGGCCATGTCTCGAGAGGGTGACGAATCTGTTGAAAGTGTTGAGAGAGACGAGCTTTGAGCACCCTGATGAAGACTGAGGCGGGCTCGCGATTCCACTGAGACGTTATTGCAGTTGACTGTGCATCGCTTTAAGCTCAGCACGGCAGATATCACTGAACTCGCGCAAGGGGTCCTCGCGCTGGGCTATCCTGAACTGAATTTCTTTGGGAGTAAGGTTGGGCTCCGAATACGTGCTAATAATGTGCTGAATAACCCGTTCAGCACTCGCAAGTACATCGGTTGAGGAACTCAAACGCATGCGGCTCAGAAGTGCATAGGCCGGGGTGAGGTTATTCGGGTCCTGAAGGTTATGTTGGATGGCGTCAGCCATGGCATGCGCGCTTTCGCTGATAAAGTCGGAATATAACTGCTCGCGGTAAAAGATTCGCTTAGCCAGAAGATCCCGTCGACCTTGGTGCTTCTGCGTGAGCCAAGTGCTCACACTCGATGCCAACGCGCCGCTGAGGGAGCCAAAGATGGCAGCTAGTGCTGAAATGGTTGCCGGGTTCCAAGATCCGCCAATCAATCTCATGTTTGGACCTTGACAGGGATGTGCGCTATCTCGAGCAGAACCACACGAAGGCCAGGCACACTAGGAGTGCGACGTACAACGAGACGCAGATGACGACACCGTTATCTTTATCA
>DATMOO010000246.1:0-9320 GCA_035568275.1 Candidatus Sulfotelmatobacter sp. | reverse complement strand
ATCGGCGGCGATGAATTTGGGATTGCCGGATTCGCTGAGCACTAGGGCTTCGGTGGGGCCAGCCAGAAAATCGATCGAGCAGTCAAAAGAAACCAGCTTCTTGGCCGCGGTTACGTAGGCATTTCCGGGGCCAACGATTTTATCAACGCGCGGGATCGTCTTCGTGCCATAAGCGAGGGCGGCGATTGCCTGCGCACCGCCTATGCGATAGAACTCGCGGACGCCGAGCATTCCCGCTGCGGCCAGGACTTCCGTTGAGGGCTTGGGAGAGACGACGCGGATGTTCTTGATTCCGGCGACTTGAGCGGGTATGACCGTCATCAGCATGGTGGAGACCAGCGGGTAGCGGCCGCCGGGAACGTAGCATCCCACGGAATCGAGGGGGATGACTAATTGGCCGAGCGAGATGCCTCGGCGGGTACGCGTCCAGCTACGCGGCTTTTGCCACTCGCAGAAGCGGCGGATGTTTTGAGCGGCCTGCCGCAATGATTTGCGCGCCTCCGATGACAGTGCTTGCAACGCGGCTGCCATTTCGGCTTCGGGAACCTTCATCGGGTGATTCTTGGCCAGATCGTCCCAATGTTCCGCGTAGCGGCGGAGGGCGCGATCGCCATTGCGGCGCACATCTCTGATGATGGTGCGGACGCGTGGTTCCAGAGCCGTGAGACTGGTAGCGCGGGAAGCGAGACGCTCGACCGTCCTGGCCGCGTTTTGGCCGTAGAGGATGCGCACTACAGCACCACCTTGTTGAGGGGATACTCGACGATGCCGTGGGCTTGCGCTTCTTTGAGGCGGGGAATTACGTCCCATGCAGCGGATTCGTCGATCACGGTGTTGACTGCGAGCCAGTCTTCGTCGCTCAAGTGGGAGATGGTTGGCTTTTGCAGAGCGGGAAGGACGCCGAGGACAGCCGCCAGGTTTTCTTTGCGCACGTTCAGCATCAGGCCGACGCGCTCTTGCGCTTCCATGGCGCCTTGCAACATGAGGGCGAGGTTGTCGATTTTGCGGCGCTTCTCGCGGTCGGCGTAAGAGCGCTTGTTGGCGATCAGTTGCGTGTTGGATTCGAGGACAGTTTCGAGAATGCGGAGACGGTTCGCGCGAAGAGAGCTTCCGGTCTCTGTGACTTCGACAATGGCGTCTGCGAGCATGGGAGCTTTCACTTCAGTGGCTCCCCAGGAAAATTCAACGCGGACATTGACGCCTCGCTTGCTGAAGTAATTGCGGGTGACGTTGACGAGTTCGGTGGCGATGATGCGATTGGAGAGATCTTCGGCACGCTGGAAGGGGGAATCCTCGGGGGCGGCGAGGACCCATCGGACTTTGCCCCGGCTGCGTTTGGCGTAGATCAGATCACTGACGGTGGCGACTTCAAGCCCACTTTCGACGATCCAATCGAGACCGGTGAGGCCGGCGTCAACGGCTCCGTGCTCAACGTAGCGGGCCATTTCCTGTGCGCGGATCAGGAGACAATCGATCTCGGGATCGGCGGTAGTGGCGAAATAGGAGCGGCCGTTGGTGTAGGCGGGCAATCCGGCGCGTGCGAAGAGTTGTAGAGTTGCTTCCTGCAGACTGCCTTTGGGGATGCCGATGCGGAGTTTCATAGGGTCTCCTTGGCGGCAGTGGGCTGAGAGGAGATCCAAGACAAATCTTCCGTGAAGCAGGAGCGCGTGCCACGGTGACAGACCAAGCCGGCGCCCTCGACCTCGACGCGGACCAGTAGGGTGTCGCGGTCGCAGTCTGTGACGGCTGAGACCACGCGGAGGCGATTGCCCGAGGTTTCACCCTTGGTCCAGAGTTTCTGGCGTGTACGGCTGTAGAAGGTGACGTAGCCGCCCGCGAGGGTCCGATCCAGGGCGTCTTGATTCATGAATCCGACCATGAGTACTTCGCCATCGGAAGCGTTTTGCACAACGGCGGGGATCAGTCCGCCCAGTTTTTCGAAATCGAGTTCGGCGTTCATAGGTTTCTCTCCGGGAAACAAAAAGCCCGCTGAGCTTGGCTGCGTCAGCGGGCTGAACTTGCTATGAGTGCTGGTTAGATCAGGTGCACCCCCGCCGACACGCTGTGCGCGTGATGGTGATGATGGCGGTGGTGGAGATGAGACTGCATTGCAGTAACAGAATATGGTGGGAGCGATTTCGGGGTCAATACCATTTAGGCTTGGGAGGCTAACTGTTTTTTTGATTTGGTGTATTCGTAATTTGGATGTTGGCTTGAGATAGGCGGCTGGGAAAAGGGGTGAGAAGTATCGTCGCAGTGGTGGCGTACGCTGTTTTACGGTCGCTTCGCGACCGGGACGGACGAAGGCGTCTGTTCTTACACGAGCGCTCGGCTTCGCCGTCGCCGATAGGAATTGAGAGAGGGGTTCAAACTTGTCTTCGGATCTGCGCGTCATCGAAGGAAGGTACTTGCAGGACTTATTGGCACAGCCTCAGGCGCTGAATGACACATTTGCGGCTTTGGACAGGCCACCGGAACTGATGGAATTGGCCGGTCGTTTGAGCCAAACGGAATTTCAGCAGATCGTGCTCACGGGAATGGGGTCGTCTTTTCATGCGCTTCATCCGCTAAATCTTCAGCTCATCGATCATAGAATCGGCTCGACGATGGTGGAGACTTCGGAACTGGTGCATTACCACACTCACGTCTTGAATCCGAGGACATTGGTCATTGCGGTGTCGCAATCAGGGGAGAGCGCGGAGATGGTGCGGCTGGCGAAAATCAACCATGGCGCTCCCGTGATTGCCGTGACAAATACGCCGGGAAGCACGCTTGCGAGGCATGCGGCGGTTGGGTTGATTACGCGGGCAGGGCGGGAGTTCTCGGTTTCCTGCAAGACATATGTGGCGACGCTCATGATGCTGCAATGGCTGGGTGACGCATTGTGCGGGCAGGATGCCCAACGGAGCCGATGGAAAATGAAGGAGGCCGATTCGGCGGTTGCGGCTTATCTGGCGGATTGGAAGAAGCACGTGGCAGAGGTTGTCGAGGGGTTGAGAGGGATTCAGGATTTGTTTCTGGCGGGCCGGGGAGCTTCGCTGGCGGCGGTGGGAGCGGGAGCCTTGGTGATCAAAGAGTCGGATCATTTTCATGCCGAGGGGATGAGCAGCGCGGCGTTCCGGCATGGTCCTTTTGAAATGCTCAGCAGAGAGGTATTTGTAGGAGTGTTTTGTGGCGCTGCCCAGACGCGCGAATTGAATCATGGATTGTTGGCCGACATCCGACAGGCGGGTGGGCGGGGTGAATTGATTGGGGAAAGCTCGACATTGGAGAGTTTCCGGGTGGCGGATCACGGTGCGGCGATGCGGCCGATTTTGGAAATACTACCGGTTCAGATGATCACAGTCGCGCTGGCGGCGCTGGCCGGACGTGAGGCGGGGAAATTCGAAAGGGCGACGAAGGTCACCACAACGGAGTAGGTTTTGTCTTAGCGCGCCGGCGCAGCGGCGGCCTGGGCGAGTTCCTTGCGCTCGGCATCGGCCTGTTTGGCAGCTTTGCTGGTTTCGAGTGTGACATCGCAAGATCCGAAGCCGACGCCAACTTTCTTAAGGAAAGCGGTGGGCGGCGTTCCTCCGGCGAAGATCCAAACGAAGTCATTGGGGAATTCCTGCTGCTGGCCAGCAACATCGAGGATCACTGACTCCGGTTTGAACTCCACCGGCTTCGAGTTGAACAGTACCTTCAGTTTCCCGGACTTGGTGAACTCTTCGATACGCGTGGCGTTGCGTTCTTTTATGCGGCTGAAGCGCTCGCTGCGGTAGGAGAGCGTGACCTGATTACCTTTTTGACATGCCAGTCCCATAGCGGCTTCCACAGCGCTGTCGCCGCCGCCGATGACGAGGATTTTCTTGTTGATGTAATGATCGGCCTCGATGAGGCGGTACATAACCTTGGGGAGATCTTCGCCTTTGACCTCTAGCTTGCGGGGTTCGCCAGCGCGTCCGAGGGCAAGAACGACGGTGCGGGTGCGATATTGATTGGTGGCAGTGATAACGGTGAAGATTCGGTCTGGGCCTTTCTGGATGTCGTCGACCTTTTCGCCGGTGGAGACATTGAAGTCGGCGCGATTGAGGATCATGTCCCAAAAGGCGAGCAGGTTCTCTTTCGAGAGCTGCATCTTTTTGAATTTGCCGTACATGGGAAAATCGACAGGACTGGTCATGACGAGCTTCTGGCGGGGATATTTGGCGACGGTGCCGCCGATTTCATCGCGCTCGATAGTGAGGTATTGCAGCTTGTTCTCGATGGCCCGCAGAGAAGCGCTGATTCCAGCAGGTCCGGCACCGACGACGAGAACATCGAATACGCCTTGGATGGGCTGAATGGGCTGAGCCCTGAGTCGCGCAGCGATAGTATCAACGCAGTCGCGGCCCTGATTGACCGCATTCTTGATTAGAGCGAGGCCACCGAGCTCTCCGATGATGAACAGGCCGGGAATTGTAGTTTCGTAATCCGGCGTGAGTTGAGGCATGTCGCGAGCCATGCTCGGGCTGGCCATAACCATCGTGATGGCTCCCACGGGGCAGGCGTCGGCGCAGAGGGCGTGGCCGATACACTTGTGACCGTTCACGATGACGGCCTTGCCGCCGATCATCGCCAGGACATCGCCCTCCGGGCACACGCTGGTGCAGGTGGCGCAGCCGATGCAGTAATTGTTGTCGATGTGCGGGTGTTGCGCTTGCGGTCCGTGGGAATAGAGCTTGCCCTTCTCAGCGGCCTCGCGGGCCAGAGCCTCCCGCTTCTTCAAGCTTCTGAGGTAAATCGCCAGAAAGATGAAGCAGATGATGCCGCCGATACCGAAGGTAAAGAGGGTATCCATCTACTAAAAATACCCTAAAACGAATTGCAGCCCAATATGCAGCAGGGCGAGCACCGCAAAAGCATAACTGAAAGGTTTGTGAATCACATGCCAGGCATGGAAAACCTTTTGCGAGCGCGACAGGAAGAGAAGGCGCTTGGAAAGGGCGGCTTCTTCAGCAGCGGCATGGATCGCCTTCTCGAGTTCGCGATGCTGGGTGGGGACGAATCCGAAAAGCGTGGTGAGATATTCGCCTGCGCTCAAGGTATGGCGGCGAAGGCGGGCCACACCGAACAAGCGGATGACGTCGAGGATCATCATGTAGACGAGAGCGATCGGAATGGGCAGGCGCGCGACCTGTTGGGCGTTGGGCATCCGCAGCAGAGACCTCAAGTCGGCCTCGGGAAGAAGCCTTTGCGAGGCCAGTTGTTGGGAAAGGTTCTCCTGCAGTTCCTGCAACTCCTTCATCGAGAGCTCTACGGTGGTGACTCTGCGGGGAATCTGGGCGTAGAGATACCGTCCGACAACGCCGCTGGCCGAGACCGCAAACATGATCCAGAAAGCCATGCCGGCGATACCTTTGAACTTCAAGGTGGAGTGGAAAGCGATAATAAAGGGCGCAGTCAGGCCCATGAGGACATGGATGTCAAGCCAGTGCCGCGTCTTTCCAATCTGACCGAGCCAGGCCCAGTGCTTGCGGATCGGATAGAGGAAGATTCCGACGAACAGCGCTACACCGATGAATCCGAGATAGAGGCCGATGGGGCCGCTCGGCCGCAGCATGTGATGCTTGGGCGAGAAGGGGCGGTCCATCGCCGAGAGCTTGTAGTAGTCGAAGCCGTAGATGAAGATGGCCAGGTTAGAGACGATGGCCAGAACATACAACAAGCGTAGGCGGAGACGGTGCCCTCGTTCAGTGTCGACTGCCGGCGTGGTACGCTCGGCGATATGGGTGGTAGCTGCAGTTGCACTCATTTTTGCGAGACCTTCTCTTCTGTATTAACGGAGAATTTTTTGTAGCCCGTGAATTGATGCAAGTTACGCCAGTGTTGACGCGCAGTTTCAACTTCCACGCGGGCCTGAGTGGGGAACCAGTAGGCCTGCTTCGAGTCCGCGAATGTGAGCGGAGAAAAATCGATGACGGAGCTCAGGGTTTTCAATCCGACGTCCTGCAAGCTGTCGGCGATACCGGCTTCGATCTTGATGATGGAACCAGTCTCAGGATCGATCCAGGCGGTTCCCATGAGTTCCAAGGGATATTCCCGGCCTCGCAACGCGAGCGCTGCGGGCGACTTCATTCCCGGTACATGCTGAAAAGTGACTTTCTCAGCCGCGTGGCCCGCGATGACATCCTGACCGGCGAGCGTGAATTTAAAGGCCTCGGCGTAGACCGGGTGAAACACCAGGAACAGCGTCGCGAAGCCGTTGCTCAGGAGCATGGAGGTATTCTTGCGGTCCTTCTTGGCTTCGTGGACCGGAATACGCGACTCAGAAAGATTCAGTTCGCCGCCAGTGTTGGTCAGGATCACAAGATAGTCGTAGGTGGAGTCTTCCTTGAGTTCGACCTTGTTGTCTTTGCCCAATTTCTCCTGGCGGACCTGCTCGGTGCACTTCACGTCGGAGAACTGGTCGAGAAAGACGGAGGTTTGACTGGCGGTGCGTCCAAGGATGTCGTTCAGATGCTGGGCCTCCGGAGCACTGGATTCCACAGCAGCCAAGCTCAATCCGGCCAGAACAGCGACAATGGTGGCACCGCGAGCTGCGAGAGTGGCGATTTTGTAAATATGCATCATTCGCGCTTCCTCCGGTTATCAAAGCGGTAGCCAATCGAGAACATGACCTGATCGTAGCTCAGGTCGCCACGGTTGGTGGTAAAGATTCCCTGCAGATAGTAGTGCGGCCCCAGAACGGTTTCGATGGTTCCGGTCAAGAAACGGCTGCGATTCGCGAGGGTGAGTGTGGAACCGAAATTCTGTTCTCCGAGGAGAGCCTCAAGCCGAAGGTGATCGTTCACCTGCCGCGACAAGGAGAAGGATTCGTAGTGCCCATCGCCAAAGGAGCTGTTGAAGCGGGAATAGCGAACATCGGCGCGCAACTTGACGACGGGCAGGCGGCCGAAGGTGAGGCCGTACATCTGATTGATCGAGCTCGTAGCGTCACCACTGCGATTGCTGCGCCCGAGGGTGGAACTGATCCAGATTTGCGGCAAGACTTCCAGGCGTCCGCCGGCGCTGAAGCCCTGGAACAGGAACTTGTCGAGCAGGCCGGTGCCAATCAGGGTCGTATCGAAGGTCGGTACATCGCGGAAGTAGTTGTAGTTCGCATCCAGTTCCAGGCGAGAAACAGGATTGACGCGCAGGGTGAAGAAGTTGCGCCCGAGGCCGGGTCCAGGCGAGGGAGTAACGGTATTTCCCTTGGGGCTGTCGAACTGCGCCGATTCGTAGACGGAGATAGTGCGCTTGTAGGAGACGGAATCCTCCAAGAAGAGGAATGGACGGTCGATCGCCCAATTGACCATGCTGATTCCGGCGCCGCTGGTGCTGCTGTAGTGGAAGCCGTTGTAGTCGCCGCCATCGAAATTCACGAAGGCGCCACTGATGATCCGGTCAGGGCTATAGTCCCACGAGGAAGGATCGGGAGTGGAGCCACCGAAGACTCCGAGAATGGTTCCCTTGGACAAATGGACTCCGAAGTATCCGCCGTCGATAGTGTCGAGGCTTGGAGCCCAGGGCAGATACAAGCGGCCGAAACCCGCCACTAGCGCGGAATTCGGGTTGTCATACGTCATGTTCAGGTGGTAGGTGCGGTTGAGCGTCTCCTGAAGCGTTCGCTGCGCCGCGGCCGATTCCTTGGTCAGACGACCACGCCAGTAGCCGCTGAGGTTCCAGTGCGTGCCGCCGATTCGGGTGATGTCGCCGCGGAAAGCCACGCCGAGGTCGGTGCTGTTCACGGCGTTGGCGCCGTGACTAAAGGTTTCGATCGAATCGAAGCCGATGCGGCCGCGAGCGCGATTGACGGAAGGCAAAGGCGGGCGGGGAACTTCCTGGCGGGCCTCTTCGTCGAGCGTGTCCCCTTCTGTGAAAGAAACCACTACGGGATACTGGCGGGTGGCGCTCAAGGTCCGCTGCTGCACCAGGCTTTCGGTATCGCCGGTGGACAGATACGCAAGATCGCCCACCTTTACAGGGCGCTTGGGACTGTGAATGTCGGTGACGGCGGAGGTATCTGCCACGGCTGAAACTTCGAGCTCAGCCACGATCCTGGGGTCGGAGGCGTTGACGCTCTCGCCCTGCTTGGCGGGGTGATTGGAATCTTCCACGAGCAGCTTCATGCCTTCCGTCAAACCCTGCGTGCGTCCACCCTCGAGGTAAGCAACGCCCTCGGCGACGTACTTGACCCGGAAGACGGTGCGGAGACTGGGATCATCGCTACGCGCGATGAGAGTCGAGGTCGGTGCGGGTCCTGCTGGTTCCGCGGGTGAAGGCGAGGCGGCGGCTGATTCCGTAACTTCGCCGGTGGCCGGGGTTGTGTCTGCAGGGGTGGGTGCGCTTTCGGGCGCGGTGGTCGCAACTGGCGGTGGAACGACTCCAGCAATCTTTTCTTCTGCCTTGGGAGTGACAGGCTCAACCGGGGCAGTGTTGGCTACCGGGGCAGCGTTGGTTACAGGAGCAGGTTGCGGCGGTGCGGCAGCGGGAGTAGCAGCGAGAGTAGATGGTGCGGGCTGAACGGAAACAGGCTGAGGCAGAGCAGGTGCTGCGGCGATCTCTACCGTTCTCTCGTCTGCCTTAGCTACGGCAGGAGCAGTCGGAGCAGGAGAGATGACTCCGGACGAGGCATCTGGCTTGGGAGCGACAGGCTGAACATGGGCAGTGTTGGTTACAGGCGCGGGTTGCGGCGCTGCGGCAGCAGGCGTAGATGGCGCTGGCTGAACGGATACAGGCTGAGCCGGAACAGCCGCTGCGGCACTCTGTACGGGTTTTTCTACCGCTTTAGCTATCGCAGGAGCAGTCGGAGCAGAGGACGTTGGAGCTGGCGTGGTTGTTTGAGGCTGAGCCACCGATGGGGGCGGAGCCGGAACGGAGGACGCAGAAGAAGGCGGCTGGAACGTAGGTCCGGCCACGAGAGGCGGCGGCGGAGGCAGGGCCGGGCCAGGGTTGTTCGAGGTGTCGTCGATCACTGGACCCGAGCCATCCCGACGGCGGCGGAAAACGGCCAACAGATTGCCCGAGGTAGCTGCCACTGGTGCGCCGTGAGCGACGTGCTTGTCTTCGCCGGCGATGGTGAGAATGATGGAGGTTCCTTCGGCGGTTACGACGTAGGGGCGGATCTCGTCCACATCAAGAACCACACGGGTGACGTACGGAGCGGTGCTGTGCTGGGCGGTTCTGACCTGGCGCACGCCATTCGCATGGACTGCGACGTTTTTGGTGCTGTCGTTGCAGACCGTGTTAGGAAAGTCCAACAGAATGCGGTGGGGATTCTCCGCGGTTTCAACTGAGGGCTTAACCGGACCAGTGACCGT
>DATMOO010000245.1:0-48376 GCA_035568275.1 Candidatus Sulfotelmatobacter sp. | reverse complement strand
CGACGATGGAAAAGATATTCACGACCACATGCCGATCGACACTCATCTCGGTCACAAGGGGCGCTACCATAAGGCGCTGGAACTGATCGACAAGGCGCACAATGACGTGGCTCGCGAAGAAGATGATCCTTACACGCGCGGGTTGCGGGATCGCGCCATTCATCACATCGATGAAGCGCATCGCACTATCGACCACCTGATCATCAACGCTGCGGGAGACTAATCGGCTGTTTCGTAGTCGTGAATGAAGCGAGGTCCGGCAGAGTGCCGGGCCTTTCTTTTCGCACAAAAAATGAAAACTCGCGAGGACTGTCGACGTCGTGGAGCCCCGGCTTTCGTCCGTGGTGCCGGCTCGACGGACGAGGGCGTCCGCCGCTCCATGATCTTTGGGTAGGGTTCATTCTTTGTAGAGATAGCCCGCGACCAGTGTGGCCAGGATGCAGCCGATCCACATGTCGAGCATCCAGCCAAAGGGAAGGCCGCGGTCTCCGGCGAACCATGTGGACTGTGCGAAATTGTCGGGGAAGCCGGCGATCAGACCCACCCAGAAGCCGACGCGCAGCGCGGTGCCGGTGCCGGGGCCGAGTGTCTGGCGCACCCAGGCATAGAGATGGGCGAGCACGATCGCGCCGACAAACAGCAGAATGATCCACTGCACGGCGAACAACGGGTAGCGCGGAACTTTCAAGAAATATCCGGCATTCTGCGCGGCCAGGTAACGCGCGTCGGTGATGATGAAGCGGCCGACTACAAAGCTCCACAGCGTCCAGACCACGCCCCCGGCTAGTCCGCCCAGCCAGATTCTGCTTTTGTTGAGTTTCATGCGGTGCCTCCCCTTCGGAGAAAAAGCGACCTCGGACTTTGGACCTTGGAGGTCAGACCTCAAACTTCGGACCTTCGGATCCGACGACTTGCGCGGAAGTGTACACCAGATTCGGCTTCCGGCCTTCGGAACATGTTTTATGACAGGTACGTCCCCGGACCCGCGTGCCTACGCGGTAACCATCTTCGCAGACCAACGCTTCACGAGTTCTTCCATGCGGGCGAGTGCTGGGGCAAAGTTGTCGGCGGATGCGGCGAAGCCCAGGCGGAAATGCGAGGGGACGTCGAAACAATCTCCTGGCGCCAGCAGAATTCCGCTTTCGGCGGCGGCCTGGCAGAAAGGGCGCGTGTCCTCGCCGGTTAAGAGCCAGGGGAAGGCCGTCATTCCGCCTTGGGGGCGGATCCAGCCGAGAACGTCACTGTGTGAAGCCATGAAGCGATCCAGTTGCTGCAGATTCTGGCTGGCCGTTTTCTGCGTTCTCGCCAGAACGATGGAGTGGTTGCGGACCGCGATCTCGGCGAGGATTTCTCCAGGAGTGCTGTTGCAGGCGGTGAAATAGGAGCGGGCGGTCAAGTATTGCTCGCGCCGCCTGGCGTCGCGCTCGATGATCCAACCAGTGCGCGTTCCTGCGAGCGGGAAAGCCTTGGATAGATCGTTGATAACGGTGGCATTCGGGAGGCGCGCCGCGGACTGCGTTTTGCGCCCGTCTGATTCGGGTCCGTTGGTTTCGCGGGCGTGATAGATGGGGTGAAAGACCTCGTCGCAAACCAGTTGGATGCCATGCTGAGACGTGAACTCGTGCAGAGCCTCCATCTCGGAATCGCCGAGGGTGGCGCCGGTCGGATTGTGCGGGCTGTTTACCAGGATCAGCCTGGTCTTGGAATCGACGAGACGCGTGATCTCGTCGACATCGATGCGGAAGTTGTTTTCCCGACGCAGGCGGTAGCAGCGCAACTCGAGGCCGAGCGACTCGGGAAGCGCCGAGAAGTTTGCCAAGCCGGGCAGCGGCACGATGACGTTGGCTGCGGGCTCGGCGGCAAGCCACATGAGCACGAGCAGGGCTTCCGAGGCACCGGTGACGACCTGCACGTGGTCGACACAGACGCCCTGCATCTCGGCGATCGCATGGCGCAAGCTGTCGGCGCCCGCGGGACGGCTGAACTCCACTTTGTGATTCAGGTAACGCTGGCGAAACGCCTCGCCGCCCAGGTTGAGGAGTTCGTTGGCAGTCCAGGCGGGGCCGGTGCTGGCGGCCAGATTGAATTCGATGCCGCGTTCGTAGGCGTCCATCCAGGCGTCGAGCAGAAAGGGCTTCAAGCGCATGAGGTCATCTCAGGGGCAGATCGATGCATGTCAGATCGGTGCACAGATGGAGATCCGCTAGATCCGCGTGTGACTCGATTCTAGCCCAGGAATTCCGCATGCGGCTTCTATTGTTGGTTCGCGCTCGGGCTGAACCTAGAGGTGGGCGCGGCCGCGAGTTGATTGTGAACATCGAGCGTGAATATGTCGAGCGTGAATAAGAGGAGCAGTTCAGCATTCAGGCGAGGGGACGCGGTCAAGCGGGCATAAATCCGGGAACGAATCAGTTTGTGCGCGCTTTTGCACAGGGGAAACCGCGCTGGTCGCGGGATGCAAGAAAAATCTAAGCGAAAGAATAGCGAAGGAACCGGAAGCGTAAACGCAACCCCTTGTGGTCGTTCGATTGGTTAACCACTAGGCTTCGTAGTTTCCGAAATTGCTGCACGAGTGGGACATCAACCTTCAAGTTTCTGCTTGACAATCAACGACTTACAGCTAAGATGTGGTACAAAGTGGTTATAAGTGGTAAGCATCGTTTGGGCAGTGGGATTCAGGAGCTGATAAAGAGGAGCCGGTGGGAAACCGACCCGAAAGCACGATAAACAGCCCGAACCACCCAAGATCGATCGCATTTTGCTCGTTTTTTACCTCCCTCGTAGCTGCGGCAGCAGAAATAGAAGCGCGCCAAGCGTGCGATTTATTCGCCCGCAAGGAACGCGGGCGATTCGCACGGCGCGCCCAGATTCTTCGGCGACGAAGAGCATGTCGCTTCAGGATGACAGAGAGCAAAAATGTTTCGCGGCAATCATCCAACTCGGGTCGACGAAAAGGGACGGCTCAAGGTGCCGGCCGAGTTCAAGCGGGTGATCGACGAGAAATACGGAGTGCAATTTTACATCACAAGTTTGGATGGGAAGGTTGCTCAAGTGTATCCCTTCGAGGAATGGGAGCGGATCGAGCAGAAGCTGGCGGGGCTCTCCACGTTCAATCCTACGAAGAAAAAGTTTCTCGACCGGGTGAACTATTACGGGCAGATGGTGGAAATGGATGGGCAGGGGCGTTTGCTGATGCCGCAGTTGCTGCGGGAAGCGGCGGCGATCAAGGGCGAGGTTGCGGTGACCGGAAATTTGACGCATTTGATCGTTCGGAACCTGGGCTCGTATCGCAAACAGATCGAGGAAGAACAGTTCACGCCTGACGATGAGAAGACGCTCGACGAATTGGGCATCTAGTGGGCGAGGGTTACAAAGACACCCCTCAGGGGGTTGGGCATGGTGGTGGAAGGGAAGCGCGTCCTCTTCCAGCAACTCATGTTCCGGTTCTTTTAAAAGAAGCGATCGACTTTTTAGAAGTGCGGCGTGGCGGGACCTATATCGACGCTACGGTGGGCCTGGGCGGGCACAGTTACGAAATCGCAAAACGCCTCGGCGCAGCGGGACATTTGATTGGGCTCGATAAGGATCCGGCGGCGCTGGAAATCGCGGGCTCCAGGCTTCGGGTCTCGGGCTTCGGCGAAGCGGAGTCTGGGGATTGGCCGAGCGTCGAGTTGCGGCGGGCGTCTTTTGCGAGCCTGGCCGAAGCCCGAAGCCCGATAGCCGACGGCCTGCTGGCCGACATCGGAGTGAGCAGTTTGCAGCTTGACGATGCGGCGCGCGGATTTAGTTTTCAGGCGGATGGACCGCTCGACATGCGGATGGACCCGCGTAGCGAGCGTAGCGCCGAACAAGTGGTAAACCACCTCGACGAGCGTCAGCTTGCCGATGTGATTTACGAATTCGGAGAGGAAAGGAGGTCGCGGAGAATCGCCAGAGCCATTTGCCGGTCGCGGCCGATACGATCTACCGCACATCTTGCGGACGTCATATCAGCCGCGGCCCGGCCAATGAATCAGGCCGAACGCAGAATTCATCCCGCGACGCGAACCTTTCAAGCTCTTCGAATTTTTGTAAACCGCGAACTGGACGATCTGAAGGCGCTGCTGGCCGCGGCGCCGCAGATGCTGAAACCAGGGGGACGAATCATAGTGATTAGCTTTCACTCGCTGGAGGACCGCATCGTAAAGGATGCCTTTCGCGAGGGCAGTAGTCAGGACATGTACTACCGCATTTTGACGAAGAAGCCGGTAACGGCATCGCAAGAAGAAAGCGATCGTAACCCGCGGGCCCGCAGCGCGAAATTGAGGGCGGCGGAAAAAGTTTAGCTCCGGAAAACCTGCCGGAGTCCCGGCACGAGCTGTGATGGCAGTGCCGGGCCTTAGAGATCAGGTTCGACCAACGCGGACGAAGATCCGCTGGGGCGGGAAAGAAAGACGGCGTCGGACCTCAGACGTCGGACCTCGGCAAGAAGCAGCTGAGGCCTGAAGTCTGAGGTCCGAGGTCGGGTTTACGGGTTCCGTGGTAGGAATCCAATTCGAGGTTCTAGCAATGTACACGGGCACACTGATCAACGATTTGATCGACACAGCTGAGCGGATTGGTAATGTGGCAGAGTGGCAGATGAAAGAGGAACTGCACGAGATCTTCACGATGCAGATCCCGGTGACGGGAAACGACAAGGTTTACCAGGGAGCGGCATAAATGGCGGCAGCAGCGGCGACAATTCGTGGTGCGGTTCCGGCCGCAGAACGGCGTTCGTTCTGGACAGGCACGCCCGAAATCTACTTCTCCAAAGCTATCGACAACTCGCGACTGGTGAAGCTCGAAGACCCGCGGCGCCACCGCGAGATGAAACAGTTTGGTACCGCCATGGCATTTCTGTTTCTGCTTGTGTTTACGTATGCCTGGCAGCACTTTAAGGCGATCGAGTATGGGTACCAGATCGAATCCGCCAAGCGCGAGCTTTCCGGCATCACCGAGATGAATCACGCTCTGCGGCTCGAAGACGCGTCGCTGCGTGATCCGGAAAGAATCGATCTGCTGGCTCGCCGCATGGGTTTGGTTCCGCCGGAGCCAGGACAAGTGATCCGCATGGAAGGAAGCGGCGCGGAGACTCAAGGCCCGGTCATGGCAAGCAACGCTCCAGTGATGGTAGTAGCGCAATAGGTTTGCGCAAGGTGGACGCCTTCGTTCGCCCCCAAGGCTAGTTGTGGGGACAGCCGCCCCCGGTTGTCCGCCGAGCAACGCTCGGCTGCCTTTCAGCGGCGGCCTATCTGTAACTAGGCCGCCAAAATTGTCTGGAATCTGACTGGTAGTGTGATCTTTGTCATTCCGAGGAGCGAAGCGACGAGGAACCTGCTGTTGGGTGTCGCGGAGACGAAGAGCAGCTTCCTCCTTTGCGCTTCGCGCATCGTCGGAATGACAAGACAGCAAAGCGATGGCGTCGACCACTTCCACTCCCGCTAAGAATCCTCGCCTCTATCTCCTCGGCGTCATGCTTGCTCTATGGTGCGTCGCCATCTGCGGCCGCCTGGTCTATCTTCAAGTATTCAGTTACGGCAAATTCGTCAAGCAAGCCGGACACCAGCAGCAACGTGCCATCCCTCTCGCCGCCAAGCGTGGAGTGATTTACGATCGGGCTGGCCACGAACTCGCGATGTCGGTGATGGTCGATTCCGCTTTCGCCGTCCCGACCGAAGTCAAAGATCTCCCGACAGCCGTCGCTCTGATTACCCGCATCACGGGTGAAGACTCCAACGTCGTCCTCGCCGATTGCCGAGCGCACAAGACCTTCTGCTGGGTCGCCCGCAAAGCCAACGACGAAACTATAGAGCGCATTAACTCCCTCAAGTTGCAAGGCATCCATTTCCAGAAGGAACCGAAACGCTTTTATCCCGCTCGAGATCTCGCTGCGCAGGTGCTGGGCTCGGTCGGCATGGAGGACAGCGGCCTCAGCGGCATTGAGCATGCATTCGACGATGAACTTCGGGGCAAGGCCGGCAAGATGTTTATCTCCGTGGATGCCCGGAAGCAGTGGTTCTCGGACGTCGCAACCCAGCCTGACCCCGGCGACAACATCGTTCTGACGATCGACAAGAACATCCAATACATCGCTGAAAAGGAGCTGGAGCAGGCGATCCATGACACGCAGGCGATCTCGGGCACGGTGATTGTCGAGAACCCGCACACTGGAGAGATTCTCGCGCTCGCGAATCGGCCGACGTTCAATCCAAATCTTCGCAAGCAGATCAAGCCGGATACGCTCACCAACCGTGCCGTGAGCTATGTGTACGAGCCCGGTTCCACTTTCAAGCTGGTGACGATCTCTGCCGCGCTGGAAGAAAAGGTCACCAACCCCAACGAACTTTTCGACTGCCAGATGGGATCGATCGTGTACAACGGCATGCGCATCCGGGACTCAAAGCCGCATGGGATTCTGCCGGTGTGGGGAGTGCTTGCCGAATCGAGCGATGTAGGCTCGATCAAGATCGCGCTGCGGCTGGGCGAAGACCGCCTTTACAAATACATTCGCGCTTACGGATTCGGACAGCAAACTGGTATCGAACTGCCGGGCGAGACGCGTGGGCTCACCAAACCTCCAAGCCGATGGTCCAGGGTATCGATCGCTGCCATTTCCATGGGACAGGAAATCGGCATCTCGCCGATCCAGCTGGCGGGCCTGGTTTCAACCTTTGCAAATGACGGTGTGTGGGTCGCACCCAGAATTGTTGCAGGCACTGTCGCACCGAAAGGCGCACCTCAGACGGTCGCGTTCCATCCGGGCGCCGCGCACCGCGTGATCTCTCCGTATACAGCCGCCGAGATGCGGTCGATGATGGAGAAAGTGGTCATAGAGGGCACCGGCCGCAAGGCCATCCTCGAAGGCTATAGCGCGGCGGGTAAGACCGGCACAGCGCAGAAAGTTGATCCAGCAACTGGCGCCTACTCGAAAACGAAGTACATCGGCTCCTTCGCGGGATTCGCCCCGGTTAACAATCCGCAGATCGTAGTTGCGGTCATCCTCGATTCGGCCGTTGGGCTCCACCAGGGCGGACAAGTATCTGCCCCGGTATTTCGCCGCATCACCCAGCAGGTCCTCGAATATCTCCACGTCCCGCACGATCTGCCGCTAGCGCCACAGCATCAGCTCCTGCTGGCGCAAGCGAAAGTGAAAGACAAAGACCTGGATGAAGGTACGCCCGATCATCCAGGACAACCGTTAGAAACAGCAGAAGTGAACGAAAGCGCTGGCGAACCAGCAAAGCCCAGGGTGGCGCGGGCGCTCACGCCCGCGACTGCCGAGAGTACGCATCCGGTGGTCCAGGCAGCAATGCGAGAATCCGTCCCAGAAGCGGTTCCGCCGAACCAGTCCAACACCTCGCAACCCGCGGCGGACGCCAGACTTCCTATTAGCGGTACCGTCGTTCTTGACGTTGAGCAAGGCGGTATTGAAGTCCCATCCTTCGTAGGGAAGACGTTCCGCGGAGCGGTAGAAGCCGCCCAAGACGCCGGCCTCGAGTTAGAGTCGGTAGGCAGCGGTGTAGCCCGCCAGCAATCCCCCGTGGCCGGCAGCCACGTACCCGCGGGCTCGCGGGTAACGGTCCAATTCGGACGATGAGGGCGGGACTGCGTTAGCTCTCGCGCCAGTTTTCCACTACCCCAACCGACTTAGAATGACGCAATGAAGCGAATCTGCGTTTTCTGCGGTTCCAGCGCAGGGAGCCAAGCGGAGTATCGAGCGTGTGCCCAACAGTTGGGCAACGAACTGGCCCGCCGAAAGATCGGCCTCGTCTATGGCGGCGGCAACGTGGGCCTCATGGGTGCGATTGCCGACTCAGTCCTCGAAGCAGGTGGCGAGGCGATCGGCGTGATCCCCGAGCATCTGATGACCCGTGAGATTGGCCACAAGCGCCTCACCAAGCTTCACATCGTGCACTCGATGCACGAGCGCAAGGCGCTCATGGCCGATCTGTCGGACGCCTTCATCGCGCTGCCAGGCGGATTCGGGACGCTCGAGGAATTCTGCGAGGTCCTAACCTGGAGCCAACTCGGGTTGCATGCGAAGCCATGCGGCATCGTGAACGTGCTCGGATACTACACTCCACTGCTCGCCATGCTCGACCATGCCGTTCAAGAGCGTTTTCTGAAGCCCCAGAATCGAGCTCTGGTTCTAGCGCGCGATACGCCGGCGGAATTGCTAATAGCTCTCGACGACTGGCGCCCAGTTCACGTCGAGAAATGGCTAGATCGCGACACCAGATGAGCGAGCCTCTGTGCCCTCTGGGGTGAGTCCTTCTTCGGTTTGACCCACAGAAAAACCGCATGTTACGGTAATCAGTCACACCATCCCGGCAGCCAGCCACTGCTCGCTGATTGAGGTCGATTTTGTCGTCGGTTCAGGCGCTTACCATCCGCAAAACTGCGCTCAACGCCGTCCATCGCCAGATGGGCGCAAAGACGGTGGAGTTTAACGGCTGGGACATGCCGGTTGAATATCCCGCTTCGATCGGCGGCGGAATCATTAACGAGCACATGGCCGTCCGCAACACCGTCGGCATCTTCGACGTCAGCCACATGGGAGACATCCGCCTCGCGGGCCCACAGGCGCTAGCTGCCGTCCAGCACATCTCGATGAATGACGCGTCGAAGCTCGCCATTGGGCAGGCGCAGTATTCCGCGCTGCTCTACTCGCAAGGCACATTCGTCGATGACGTCATTGTCCACCGCCTGGGCGAAGATGAATACCTGCTGGTCATCAATGCAGGCACGCGGGAGAAGGACTTCAACTGGGTCCGCGACAATACGCGCCAGTTCGATTGTGCTGTCGAAAACTTGTCAGACGATTTCACCCAGATCGCGATCCAGGGACCGAAAGGGGTCAACCTTCTTCAGAAGCTGACCGACGCCGACCTGAGCAAGGTGAAGTTCTATTGGGTCACGCGAGGCAAGCTCTGCGGGTTGCCCAACATTTTGATGGGCCGCACCGGCTACACCGCCGAAGACGGATTCGAAATCTACATTCCCGCGGACGAAGCCACCAGCGCCCGCGTCTGGAACCAAGTGCTTGCCGCCGGCAAAGACTTCGGCGTTGTCCCCTGTGGTCTGGGTGCCCGTAACACGCTTCGGCTTGAAGGAAAGCTCCCCCTCTACGGCCACGAGATTTCCGATACGATTAATGTCTGGGAGGCCGGTCTGGACCGCTTCTGCAAAATGGAGAAGCCCGAGTTCATCGGGCGCGATGCCCTGGAAAAAGCGAAGGCCGCGGGCGTAAAACGCACACTCGTAGGTCTAGAGATGACCGAGCGAGGCATCGCCCGCGACGAATACAAGGTGCAGGATGAATCCGGCCGCCAGATCGGCTACGTCAGCAGCGGATCTCCAGCCCCCTTCCTGAAGAAGAACGTAGCGTTAGCGTACGTACCCGTAGAACACTCAGCGGTCGGCACGAAGGTGAAGGTTGAAATTCGAGGTCAAGGTGTAGGAGCGGCGGTCGTGCCAACGCCCTTCTACAAGCGTCCGAAGAAGTAGCGCCGGCAACTTGCCGGCTGTCGCGAGGGCGTCTCGCCCTCGCACCCGGTAGCAGCACAGAGTTCTAAGATTTTTAGCTGGCAGCCAGGAGCTGGAAGCTTTTATGCCCTATCCCGCAGATCGCAAGTACACCAAAGAGCACGAGTGGATTCAGGTCAATGGCAACACTGCGACCGTCGGCATCACCGACTATGCGCAGGGGTCCCTCGGCGACATCGTCTTTGTCGAAACCCCGAAAGTGGGGGCAGAACTCACGGCAGGTAAGACGTTCGGAACAGTCGAGTCTGTGAAAGCGGTATCTGACCTGTTCGCCCCAGCGTCCGGCACTGTCACAGAGGTCAACACTGCCCTTGCCACTTCGCCGGAAAACGTGAATAAGGATGCTCACGGTTCCTGGATGCTCAAGCTGATACTAAAAAATCCTGGAGAACTTGACGCTCTTCTCTCCGCCGCAGACTATGAAAAGTTCGTTGCGGAAGAGGCCGGGCATTAGAAGATTTCCTTCGACACCTTCGTGTCCTTTGTGGTTATTGCTTTTTTAACGAGTGCGAGCCGTCAGGCCATGAATTGTGAGCTGGATTCAAACGCTGCGATCACCACGAAAATCCAACGGACCCTGAGTCTCATCTATATAACTTCTTATGCGCTACTTACCTAAATCACCTGCCGACCGCGAAGCCATGCTAAAAGCGATCGGCATTCGTTCAGTCGATGACCTATTCGCTCCCATTCCGGCGGAGTACCGCCTGAATCGCGACCTCAAAATTCCGCGCCAGATGGCCGAATCTGAGATCGTCGACTTCTTTCGCCAGCGATCCCGCGAGAACGGCGACGAATACACCAGCTTCCTCGGTGCCGGCGCCTATTTCCACTACCGTCCAGTCATCATTGATTCGCTGATTTCGCGCGGAGAGTTTCTTACGGCTTACACTCCGTACCAGGCCGAAATCTCGCAAGGCACGCTGCAATCCATCTTCGAATTCCAGACGATGATCTGCGAGCTAACCGGCATGGAAGTGGCGAATGCCTCCATGTACGACGGTTCCACTGGGGCTGCCGAAGCCGTGATGATGGCCGTGCGCCTGACCGGACGCCGCTCGGTGGTCGTCGCCCGCAGTCTGCACCCGGAGTATCGAGAGGTTCTCGCCACCTACGCCACGCACCAAGGCATGCCGCTCTCGACGGTGGCATTTGGCGACGACGGCCGTGTCAGCCTCAAAGAACTTGAGCAGTCGATCACGCCCGAGACCGCATGCGTGCTCATCCAGTCCCCGAACTTCTTTGGCACCATCGAGGATGTGGATGCCATCGCCGAAATTGCTCACAAACACGGCGCGATGCTGGTTGTCTCGATCGCGGAAGCCGTCTCACTGGGCATCGTTGAGCCGCCCCGGCAGGCCGATATTATTGCGATGGAAGCGCAATCCTTCGGCGTCCCGCTCGGATTTGGCGGCCCTTACTGCGGCGTGATCGCCACCCGCGAAAAATACGTTCGCCAGATGCCCGGACGTCTCGTCGGCCAGACTGTCGACAAGCAAGGCAAGCGCGGATTCGTCCTCACTCTCGCCACCCGCGAGCAGCACATCCGCCGCGAAAAGGC
Organism: Candidatus Sulfotelmatobacter sp.; assembly: GCA_035568275.1. GTDB lineage: Bacteria > Acidobacteriota > Terriglobia > Terriglobales > Acidobacteriaceae > Sulfotelmatobacter. Next base: position 37,248 of record DATMOO010000245.1, on the reverse strand, counting down.
CACGTCGAACATCTGCACCAATCAGGCCCTGGTCGCGCTCATGGTCAACATCTTCATGACGGTCTACGGCAAGGTCGGAATCAAGGAGTTGGCGAAGCAGAATCTCGCAAAAACAGCCTACGCCGTCAGCCAATTCGGAAAACATGGGAAGGTCTTATTCACAGGCTCGCCGCGCTTTAATGAATTCGTCGTGACGACCAGCGAGGATCCCTACGCTGTCAACAGCCGCCTGCTCGGACACAAGATTGTGGGCGGACTCCCACTGCGGAAGTTTTATCCGGAACTCGGCTATGCCGCGCTCTGGTGCTGCACCGAACTTACCACGCGCAGCGCGATCGACACCGCCGCCGGACTGATCGCCGAAAGCGAACGCTCCGTGCGAACGGCGAAGGAAGAAGTAGAGGAGGTGGCGCGATGAAGCACCCGACTCCCCAAGCCACGCGCCACGTCAACCAGAACGAAGGATTGATCTTCGAGAAATCCTCGCCGGGAAAGGCTGCATGGAAACTGCCGCCCCTCGACGTCCCTGAAATCGACACCGCCAAGCTCCTTGGCAACGCCGAGAGAAAAGACCTCGGCCATATGCCCGAAGTCAGCGAGATCGAGATCATCCGCCACTTCACTCGAATGTCCACGTGGAACTATGCTATCGATCTCGGCATGTATCCGCTCGGCTCCTGCACCATGAAGTACAACCCTCGCGTGAACGAAGCTGTGGCGCGTGTCGAAGGCATCGCCAACGGGCACCCCTATCAGCCCGAAAAGATCTCGCAAGGCGCGCTGCGCATCATCAAGACGCTCAGCGATTGTCTCATCGAAATTACCGGCATGGACGCCATCACGCTCCAACCCGCCGCCGGCGCGCACGGCGAAATGACGGGCCTGCTGATGGTTCGCGCTTATCATGAGTCGAAAGGGAACGCGCGCAAAAAGATTCTGATCCCCGACTCCGCGCACGGCACCAACCCCGCGACGGCAGCCATGGTGGGCTATGCCGTCGAGAATCTGAAGTCCGACTCTCGTGGTATGGTCGACATCGCCTCGCTGGAAGCGCAGATGAACGAAGATGTCGCCGCGCTGATGCTGACGAACCCCAACACGCTCGGCGTCTTCGAACAGGACATCCACAAGATCGCCGATATCCTCCACGCCAAGGGTGGACTCCTGTACATGGACGGCGCCAACATGAACGCGCTAGTCGGCAAAGTCCGCCCTGGAGATTTCGGCGTTGACGTGATGCACCTTAATCTGCATAAGACGTTCTCCACGCCGCACGGCGGCGGAGGCCCCGGCTCCGGCCCGGTCGCGATCAAGAAGATCCTCGAGCCATTCTTGCCGAAGCCGGTGGTCATCACACATTCCGACGGCACCCTCGGCTTCGAGTACAACCGGCCCCATTCAGTCGGGCGCGTACGCGCGTTCTACGGGAACTTCGGCATGTTCGTGCGAGCTCTAGCCTATATTCAGGCCAACGGCCCCGACGGACTGCGCCAGACAACCGAAGACGCCGTGCTAAACGCGAACTACATTCGCAAGGGCCTCGAAGGCACGTACGACTTGCCGTACTCGACTCCGACCATGCATGAAGTCGTTTTCAGCGACAAGATGCAAGCAAAAAAAGGCGTGCGCACGATGGATATCGCCAAGCGCCTGATCGACTACGGATTCCATCCGTACACAACCGCGTTCCCGCTGATCGTGCCCGGCGCCCTGATGATCGAGCCTACCGAGAGCGAATCAAAAGAGGAGATGGACCTGTTCGTCGAAGCCATGAAGTCCATCGCACAGGAGACGGAAGAAGATCCGCAGACAGTGCTTGATGCCCCACACTCGACGCGAGTGTCACGGCTGGATGAAACCGCCGCGGCGAGGAAGCCGGTCTTGCGATGGAAACCCGCTTGATTTCAGATTACAGATTGAAGTCTGTGTGCGCGAGGTTTTCAATCTGCAATCTGAGATCAAAAATCTGAAATCCTCCCAGTGACTTCGGTGCTTCCTGACCGCGGTTCCTCTGTGTCCCTCTGTGCCCCCTGTGGTTAAATCGTGTCATTGCCGCCAAAAGCCAAACCTGCACCCGAGCCGAAACCGGCCGTTCTCTTCGCGTCCGCTGAGAAACGCAATCCAATCGTGTGTCTTCTGCTGGCGGTCGTAACCTTAGCTTTGTACAACCCAGTCAACCGGCATCCCTTCGTCAATTACGACGACGACCGCTACGTCACCGAGAATGCACACGTCCGCCAAGGACTGACGGGCGACACGATCGCGTGGTCTCTCACTTCGACGGAACAAGCCAACTGGCATCCGCTCACGTGGATGTCGCATGCTGTGGACGTCTCGTTCTTCCGCCTGAACCCCGCCGGGCATCATCTGACCAGTGTTTTATTGCACGTGGTGAACGTGTGCCTGCTGTTTCTGCTGCTCATGTGGGCGACAAGGCGGCTCGGCCCAAGCCTCTTTGTCGCCATTCTCTTCGCTCTGCATCCCATCAACGTCGAATCGGTAGCGTGGGTCGCCGAGCGCAAAAATGTCCTTTGTACTTTTTTCTTCTTTCTTACTCTCTGTGCGTATGGCTGGTACGCTCAAAAACCAAGCTGGAAGCGCTATCTGGCTGTTTTCGGATCATTCGCCGCCGGCCTAGCCTCGAAGCCGATGGTGATGACACTCCCATTCGTGCTGTTGTTGCTCGATTACTGGCCGCTCGCGCGAGTGGATAAGACTGGTGAGAACCGGACGCCATGGTCGCGACTAGTTCTCGAGAAGCTTCCACTCTTCACACTATCCGTCGCGAGCGCCATTATTACTATGCTCGCGCAGCAAACTGGTGGCGCGGTCCGCTCGGCCACAGAATTCCCTTTCGGAGTACGCATCGCGAACGCGATCTACGCCTATGCGATGTATCTCTGGAAGATGATCTGGCCCAATCATCTGGCGCCGCTGTACCCACATCCCGGCGATTCGCTTCCAGCGTGGCGAGTGATTCTCGCTGCCGTCATTCTCGCGATCATTACAGCGCTCGTCTGGAAGTTCCGCAGCCGCCGTTACCTTCTGGTTGGCTCGCTCTTCTTCGTTGGCACGCTCGTCCCTGTGATTGGCCTGGTTCAAGTGGGCGAGGCCGCTATGGCCGACCGCTACGCCTACATCCCGCTCATCGGCATCTTCGTGATGATTGCCTTTGGCGTATCCGATATAGCCGAGCAAAAGAGTTGGGGATTTCTCCCTGCCATCCCGGCTGCCACAGCCCTGATCGCGCTCTCGTTTATGACCTACCGGCAAATCGGATACTGGCAGTCGAACGAAGAACTCTGGTCGCATACACTCGCGGTCACGAGTAACAACTTCGTCGCTGAAGATAATCTAGGCGGAGCGTTGATCCTGGACGGAAAGGAAGAAGAGGCTCACGCGCACTTTGAGGCTGCAGCGCGCGTCAATCCCAATGACCCGATGAGTCACAGCAATCTGGGAACTTACTACGAAACTCACAACCAGATGCGCGACGCGGTCAAGGAATATGAAGCGGCGATTGCAATGACATCGGATCCTGCTCTGCTCGCTCAAACATACGCCAACTTGGGCGCCGCTTACCGAGGTTTAGGCGATAACGACCGCGCGCAGACCAACTACAAACAGGCGCTCCACTATAACCCCAACCAATTCAATGCGTGGCTTGGCCTTGGTCTGCTCGCACAGCAGCAGGGAAAGTTTGGCGAAGCGATAACGAACCTTTCCCGCTCCGTCGAACTACAGCCCACAGCCCGGGGATACTTGGCGCTTGGCGACGCCCTGCAGCAGTCCGGGAGGACTCTCGAGGCACTTACTGCCTACGAGCAAGCGACAAGAATCGCTCCGAGCCTAACAGAAGCGCAGCAGGCTGCCGACTCTATTCGGCAGCAGTTAAGTCACCCGCAGTTTATCTACTAACTTTTCTTGGACGTTACAGCAAAGAACGCGGCCGCTTCCTGCTCCACGTTCTTGCTCCCGCAATGCGGGCACTTGGGATTTTCCTTGTCGTGTTCGTTCAGCGTGAGAACCGTTTCGAAGGGCTTATGGCAATCGAGGCAAACATAATCGTAGACGGGCATGAGGACCTCCCGCGGAATTCCGTTAGCAGAATTGTACGCTCGCCGGGAACTTTGGACTTTCCTATCGTGTCCATTATGCTAGAGATGTATGACGCTCCTGGACGCGAAAGAGTTTGATCCGGAAAAAGAATCGAGAAAGAGGAAGCGCCTCGTTCTCATCATCACGGTCGTCGTGATCATTCTGTTTTTCGGATGGTGGTTCCGCTACTGGCCTGAGGAACACACCGTCGGCAGGTTTTTCGATGCCTTGCAGAAGCAGGACTTTAAGACCGCGTATGGCGTCTGGATGCACGACCCCAACTGGCCGCAACATCCCGGCGAACACGCGAAGTACCCCTTTAACGACTTCTATCGCGATTGGGGACCGGGCGGAGAATGGGGACCGATCAAGACCGTGAAGGTGAACGGTGCGAGCACCTGCCCCGGCCCCACTCCCAGCAGCGGAGTCTTGGTCGACGTAATCGTGAATGATCGTACAGAACACGCCCAGGTCTGGGTGGAGAGGTCAGATCGCACCCTGAGCTACCCACCCTGCGAATTGATTTTCCATTAGAGTTTTTGGAAAGGATTTACCCAGCGGCGAGAGAATTCTCTACGACTGTTTCGAAAGGCTCTCCAGCGTCTTCGCCAATGACGCCTCATCCCCAACGTTCAAACAACTTTTCGTCCGGTCAATCTGCCGCATCAGCCCGCACAAAACCTTTCCCGGCCCAACTTCAATGAACGTCTCCACGCCTTGCGCGATCAGCAACCGCATGCACTGATCCCACTTCACCGATCCTGTGACCTGGCGCACGAGTGTGTCGAGTGCGCGCAGATCATCGTCGACAAGTTCGGCATCCACGTTGCACGCCACCGGATACACCGGCTTGTGCATCGCAAGTTTCTTCAGATCTTCTTCCAGCCGATCCTGTGCCGGCTTCATCAACGAACAATGGAACGGGGCGCTCACAGGCAGCAACTTCGCCCGCTTCGCCCCGCGCTCGTCAGCCAGTTTCGCGGCACGTTCCACCGCAGCCGTGTTGCCGGAGATCACCACTTGCTCCGGGGAATTGATGTTTGCGGGGGAGCAAACTTCCCCCTGCGCTGCATCATGACAAACGCCGGCGACTTTCTCGAGATCCATTCCCAGGATTGCTGCCATCGCCCCCACTCCGACCGGAACAGCCTCCTGCATGTACTTCCCGCGATTTCGCACTGTGCGCACCGCATCGGCAAAGCTGAACGTTCCGGAAGCGACATGTGCCGAATACTCCCCGAGGCTGTGTCCGGCGACCACGCAAGGCTTTGGCACCTGCGTCTCCAGCACCCGCAACGCCGCGATCGACGTGGTGAGAATCGCAGGTTGCGTGATCTCTGTCAGCCGTAGCTGGTCCTCAGGCCCGTCGAAACACAGTTGCGAAAGCTTGTAGCCCAGCGCGTGGTCGGCTTCCTGAAAGGTCTGGCGGGCAACAGGATATTTATCAGCCAGTTCCTTGCCCATGCCCACAATCTGCGAGCCTTGACCCGGGAAGATAAGTGCGATTCTGCTGTTGATCATGGAAGCGAGTTTCTAATTGGATTGCGCTGCCGTCTCGACCGGCGCCGGACGCAGCGACGCCAGTCCGCGCTCGATCGAGTCATTAATCCCGCGCCGGGAAAACTCCGCCGCTACGCGGATCGCATTCTTCATCGCATTGGCGTTGGAAGAACCATGGGTGATGATGCACACCCCGCGTACGCCCAACAATGGCGCGCCGCCATACTCGGTGTGATCGAGCCGCTTCTTGAAATCAGTGAACGCGCTGCGCGACAGCAACGCTCCAACCTGTCGCGTAATCGTCGCCTTGAGCGATTCTTTCAAAGCGGTGCGTACCAAGTTAGCTACGCCTTCGGAAATTTTAAGTGCGACATTGCCGACAAATCCATCGGCCACGATCACGTCGACCTTTCCGTTATAGAGGTCGCGGCCTTCCACGTTGCCCACAAAATTCAGGGGAAGCTGCTTGAGCAATTGGAAAGCTTCTCTGGTCAGATCGTTGCCCTTGCCTTCTTCCTCGCCGATCGATAGCAATCCCACCCGCGGTCCCTGCGTGCCCGGCCGTTTGCCGAACATGGCGCGAAAGTAAACGTCGCCCATTACTGCAAACTGTTCAAGATTCTGTGGAGTGCAGTCGACATTGGCGCCGACATCAAGCAGCATCGCCGGATTCCCCGGCGCAGTAGGGAAGACCGCAGCCAGCGCCGGACGATCCAGCCCCGGCACCGCGCCCAGCACGATCTTCGCGGTCGCCATGGCCGCTCCGGTGTTGCCGGCCGTAACGAAGCCGTTCGCCTGTCCTTCGCGCACCAGCCGCAGCCCCACACGCATGGAGTTGTCGCGCTTGGCGCGGATCGCCTCCACCTTGTCTTCCATGGTGATGTATTCGCCGGCGTGGACGACTTCGATGGGCAGCCGCGCGGCTGTGAGATGCCGCTGCAACTCTGGCTTGACCAGAGCCTCGGGGCCGACCAGAAGCACGCGCACGTCGTACTGGCGTGCAGCATGTATCGCGCCCTCGATCTCGGGCTTGGGCGCACGGTCCGAACCCATCGCATCCAGCGCGATGACGCTAGGCATGGTTGTCGTTAACTGGCTTCTTCGACGTCGACGACTTCGCGTCCCTTATAGTACCCGCACTTGGGACAAGCGCGATGGGGCATTTTCTTCTCGTGGCAGTTGGGACACTCTGAGAGGCTGTGCGCCTTCAGAGCGTCGTGTGCGCGCCTTGTCGAGGTGCGCTTCTGGGAGTGTCGCCGTTTTGGATTAGGCATGTTGAGATTTCCTTTGCAGGGCAAATCGCCCCAAAAAATGCAGTTAGTACTTCGCAATTAGCATTTGGCCCTCGGGGCCGCACGGACATGTGATGGTCCATTGCTAAATGCGAATGGCTGGTTTTCAGTGTTCCAACCGGCTCCGCACATCCTTCAACGCCGCCCACCGCGGATCTTCCACTTCCGTGGAGCAGGAACACTGTTCTTGATTCAAATTCTTGCCGCACTGGGGGCATAATCCTTTGCAGTCTTCGCGGCAGGTAACCTTCAAAGGGAGCGCTAGCAAAACTTGCTCGCGCAATACATCTTCGAGCAGCAACCCGTCACCCTGATAGTAACCGATCTCGGCTTCAGCGTCGGTGACGGAAAGCTCGTCGCGACCGGCATCGGCGCCCAGCGGGCGGTATAGCAGTTCGAAATCCCGCTTCACATCCTGGCGCAACGGCTCCAGGCACCGGGCGCATTGCAATTCCAGACCCGCCGACAGCCGCCCCCGCAGGCGTATATCCTTGATTACCTGATGCTTGCCGTGGTGCTCCTCAACCACCTCGGCGCTTCCCGAGGCCTTCACGGACCCACGTAGCCGAGCCTCCCCGCCCAGGTCGATGACATCCGGCTGAAACTCCTCCGCAAATTCCAGCGGATGAAGGGCCAATTGTTTGATGTCGAGGAACATGGCGAAACCTCCGCGGCAATCGCGCCGAACCGGCCCGCGGGAGCACGCCAAAGAGGCGTAAGTACCGCAAGGAGCAAGACTTAGAATAAAGGTCGAGGACTCCAGGTGTCAAGGAATCCGGGCCTGTCCGACCGTGCCGACTCCGCAGATTCCGCAAATGAAGGCGTCCCAGATACTGCGAACTGCTACTCCTTCACCAGCCAGTCCATCGCCTCTTCTCGCGTCTCAAAGGTAGGAATCTCCCGTTGAGAAAAGCTTTTAAAGTTCTCGTAGAACACGTGCGGCAGGCTGTCGGTGCCAACCCAGGCCGACTTCTTCACATACGGACGGTCCAACACCAGCACTTCCTTGATCTTGGTGGCGACGGCCTTGTCGACTTGTGCGCCGCTGAAGTCTGCCAGCGTCAGCACCGATCCCGGCGCGTTCCTGGCCACGTCGGCCCGTACTTGATCGAGAAGCAGCAGAATCTCTTTGCCCTTGCAGTGGCTGAAATCGATCAGAAAGATGGCCTGCCCTTTGTGCTTGATAAAGCGCAGTCGCTCCGGCGTGGCGCCACTAACCGTGTCGTCGTCCAGATTCATCCGAGTAATCCCTCGACTACTCCGTACACCCCGTCCAGTGCGGCATCCAGCTGGGATGCATCCTTACCTCCAGCCTCTGCCAGATCCGGACGCCCACCACCCTTGCCGCCCACCTTCTGGGCGACAGCGCCGACCACTTTCCCCGCCTGTACGCGCGAGGTCAAATCCTTAGTCACGCCGACAATTAGTGCCACATTTCCGTCCGAGGCCGATCCGAGCGCCACGACGCCCGACCCGATCTTATCCCGTAGTTGATCGACCAGCGTCCGCATCTGTGCGCGCTCCAGATTATCCACGCGGTGCGCCAGCACCTTCACACCCTTGACCTCTTTCACCTTCTCGCCGATGTTCGCCGTCGACGATGAAGCGGACTTCATTCGCGCCTGGTCGAGTTCCCGTGCTAGTCGTTTTATCTCGGCATCTTTCTTTTCAAGTTCCGCCTTCAGTGCCTCCGCTGGAGAGAAAGACTTTTCACCGTCGGAATCCGCCTCAGAAGCATGTGCCCCATCCTTGCGCGTTTTTTGAGCAAGGGTGGGAGATACGAATGCAGACACCACGTGTTCCAGTTGATGATCTTTCCGAAAATGCTTGAGAGATCCCTCTCCGGTGATTGCATCGACGCGCCGTACACCCGACGAAACGCTGCCTTCCTTCAAAATCTTGATCAGCCCAATCTCGCCGGTCGCCCCGGTATGCGTTCCACCGCAAAGCTCGGTGGAGAAATCGCCGATCCTGATGACCCGCACCTTGTCGCCATATTTTTCGCCAAACAAAGCCATCGCATGATACTCATTCACGGCAATATCGATCGGAACGTTCTCAATGACCTCGACTTTGCGATTGCGCAGCACTTCCTTATTGATGATGTCCTCAATATCCCGCAGTTCCTCGTCCTCCACGGCGGTGAAGTGCGAAAAATCAAATCGCAGATGCCCCGGTGACACTAGTGATCCTGCCTGCTTCACGTGCTTGCCCAGCACTTCACGCAGCCCCGCATGCAGAAGATGCGTCGCCGTGTGATTGCGCATCGTAGCTTCGCGAATCTCGGTATTCACCACGGCATCGACCCTGTCCCCGACTTTGAGGGTGGCCCACCCTACGTGCTTTTCGTAGGGTGGGGATTTTTGTTGGGACTTCATCACAACCTGATGCGCCCGCACACCCTGCACCGGGTAGTAACAACCCATCACGTCAGCAATGACAGTATTGTGATCGTCCGAATAAATCCATCCGCGATCTCCCACCTGCCCGCCTGCCTCGGCATAGAACGGCGTGTGGTCAAGAATGACCTCTCCCACTTCGCCAGCCTTGAGTTCCTTTACGCCCTGCCCGTTGTGAATGATCGCCAGAACCTCACAGCCGTCAGACCGCGTTTGCCGATACCCCTCAAACTCCGACTTGGGCAATGACTGGTAAGCGGGATTCGCCGTCTGCTTGGCCGCGCCCTTCCAGGATGCTTTTGCCAATTGGCGCTGCTTCTCCATCGCCTGATCAAAGCCGGCTCGATCAAACGTAATCCCCCGATCGCGCGCCGCATCCTGCATGAAATCGAGCGGCATGCCGAACGTGTCGTAAAGCTTGAATGCATCCTCGCCTGCGAGTTGCTCGGGAGAATGTTTGAGCAACGTCTCCAGTTTCTCGAGCCCGACCTCCATCGTGTGTGCGAACCGTGTTTCTTCCGCAAGCACTGCTTTCGACACCCGATCCGCCGTCTCGTTCAACTCTGGATACGCATCCCGCATCAAATCCCGTACCGCAAATACCATCTGATAAAGAAACGGCTTCGTTTGTCCCAGCAGGCGCCCATGCGTGATCGCTCGCCGGATGATCTTCCGCAACACATACCCGCGCCCTTCATTCGAAGGCAGCACGCCGTCCGAAATCAGAAAAGTTGCAGCACGCGAGTGATCCGCGATGACTCGAAGGGAAGCGGCGGACTTGTGGCTGGAAGAGCCTGCCGAGCGTTGCTCGGCCAGACGGCCGATGGCGGCCGTCTCCACATGTGTATCTTGCACGTCTGATTGTGTGGGGACAGCCGCCCCCGGCTGTCCGGGCGAGCGAAGCTCGCCCGTCAAGTCCGCTGCCCGCTTGATCAAAGGGGTAAACAAATCCGTCTCGTAATTCGATATCACCCCTTGCAGCACTGCCGTCACCCGCTCCAACCCCATCCCCGTATCAATTGAGGGCTTCGGCAGCGGCGTCAGCTTGCCTGACGCATCACGGTCGAACTGCATGAACACCAGGTTCCAAATCTCCACATACCGCCCGCAATCGCACCCGAACTCACAGTCCGTGTGTCCTTGATCCGACGCGATCGCGCCCATGTCGTAATGAATCTCGCTGCACGGTCCGCACGGCCCCGTGTCGCCCATCTGCCAGAAGTTGTCCTTTAACCCCATCTCGTAGATGCGATTTTTTGGCACACCCTGCGCCGCCCAGAGGTCATACGCCTCGGCATCACGTTCCAGGCCGCCCTCGCCGTTGAAAACGGTCACATACAGCTTCTCTTTCAGAATCCCATACCACGCCGGCGAAGTGATCAACTCCCATGCGTAAGCAATCGCATCCTTCTTGAAATAATCGCCGAAGGAAAAATTCCCCAGCATCTCGAAGAACGTATGATGCCGGTTCGTGAACCCGACGTTCTCGAGATCGTTGTGCTTACCGCCCGCCCGCACGCACTTCTGCGAGGTTGTGGCCCGCGAATAATCGCGCTTCTCGAGCCCCAGAAACACGTCTTTGAATTGGTTCATCCCAGCGTTGGTAAACAACAGCGTAGGATCGTTCGCCGGGACGAGCGACGACGAATGCACTTCCTTGTGTCCCTTTTGCACAAAGAAGTCGAGGAATTTTCGGCGGATTTCCGTCCCTGTCAGCATGAATCTCTAATTCTAAACGATGAATAGCAGCGTTCCGTTGTAACCGAAATTCGAAGGGCACAGAGACCAGGATACCCCCCTGTGCCTCTGTGCCCTCGGTGGTTGCTTTGTGTTCCGGCTATTTGATGGCGTCGACGGTCTTCTCTGTGCCCTTCTTGACGCCGTGTCCTACATCCTTGGCGCCCTTCTCTGTGCCCTTCTTGACGCCGTGTCCTACATCCTTGGCGCCCTTCTCTGTGCCCTTGGCTGTGTCTTTGGCCGCAGTCTTGGTGGCGTCGGCGGTCTTGTCGGCAGCCTTTTCGGTGCCCTTCGCGGTGTCCTTCGCCGCTACTTTGGTAGCGTCAGCGGTTTTGGTGGCAGCCTTGGATGTGCCTTTCGCGGTATCCGTAGCCGCAACTTTAGTCGCGTGGCCGGTTGTCGTTGCCGCCTTATCGGTTGCTTTGGCGGTGTCCTTTGCAGCCTTCGACGTGTCGGTCGCCACGTCCTGCGCTAACGCGATCGGCAGTACGCTCAGCAACAACGCAGCCAGAAATGCTTTCAGAATTGATTGCATAGATACCCCTCCTCAATTTGTGCCCGACTGTTCCTGCGAGTATGCAACATCCGCAAGGCGGAGTGCAAGGACATCACCCGCTCACGCCGTCTCGCTGTCCAGGGCGGTCAGCGTCTCATCATCTACATCCCACTTCTTCAATATCGAAAAGATAGTCTTTGTTCGGAATCCCGCCCGCGCCAGTTGCCGGAAAATCCGAGCCGTCTGCTTTTGATCTTTCGGCTTCTCCATGCGCTTCTTACGCAGATAGTCGCGCGCCTGTTTTTCTTCATTGACACTTTCGTAAGCCGTCTCGACGGCTTTCTCAATCACCGAGGCATGCACGCCACGCGTTTTTAACTCTGTGATTACGCGTCCACGCCCGAACTTTTGGTTGTCCCGACGCATCGACGAGTAATACGCGGCATAGTTCGAATCGTTTAGGTAGCCTTGATCTTTTAACCGCCGGATCACCAACTCCACCAGCGTCTCCGCATACTCCGATTCCGGATCTTCCACGCGCGCTCGCATCAGCCGCTTCAGTTCGGCCACGGTGCGCATGCGCCGCCCCAGCGCCCCAACGGCGTATTCATACATCTCTTCTTCGCAGTAAGTCCGTCTTTTCGGACGCGAGAACGCCATAACACGCCCACGATAGCGCACTTTGAGAACCAGCGGGGAGCTATTCTCTTTCCTCCTCCGCGCCCGCGTAATGCGGGTTTCGCGCCGGTGCTCGCCGCGCGCTCTCGCGCGCGAGTTTCCGTAGCCATCGTAGCTCCGTGCGAAACTGTTCGATCATGAGGCTCACCATCCAGACCGCCTCATGATAGCCGTGACCAACCTCGTCCCGGATCGCGCTCAAAGTGTCGTCTTCGCGCTTCATTTCTTTCTCCAGGAATTGCTGCCGCCGCCGCAGTTGCTGTTCGAACACTCCAGGTCTCGCCTGCCAGGACAGAGCCATCCACGTGAGAAAGGGCGGCCGCTCCCTTTGCGTCGCCCATTCCTCGCGTTCGAGGGCCGCCGCCAGAGCGCTGCGCCCCTTCGCCGTTGGCATGAAAACGCTGCGTTCCGGCCCGGCTGCCGGATCCACGTTCTCGGCAGCCCGAATCAGGCCCTGCCCCTGCAACTTCTCCAGCGAATAGTAGACCTGCGGACGCGAGATGCCCGCCCAGTCTCGTACCTGCCGCCGCTCCAGTTCCAGATTCGCCTGGTACCCGTGCATCGGACGCTCAGCGAGCAGGCTCAGCAGAACCAGGTCCGGCGTCGTCAGTTCATGTTTCTTAGCGCCAGGCATTGCGCGCTTTCCGCAGCCGGCTCCAATACCACCACTGGCGCTTATCAATGGGAAGCTTCGGATTCTTCGCCTGCGCCACCGCCGCCTGAAACGCATCCAGACAGCAGATGTGCTGCGCTTTCCCGGTTTTGATGCAGAGCTGCTCGTACAGCTTTTCAGGATTGCGGCGTGCCAATTGAGCCACCGACTGAATCCCCAGAAGTTCGAAGTCACGAACCATCGCCGGTCCCACGGAAACCAAATCCTCGAGACGTCGTTGTGCTGTTGCCATACAGAATTCTCCTTGACATGGATATCAGAACCATCCTATCGTGGCAACTAGTCTAAATAAGACTACATAGCTTTGACAAGAGAAAGCCGATGCGAATCGAAACTTTCGCCTACCGATCGTGCTGCCTTGGACTGGCATGCCCTGCTCCCAGCCCCAGCACGCGAGGGACACGACAAGTCAAAACCTCCGTGAGGAAAGGATCAAAAAGATGCACGTCAAGAAAATTACTCCTGTGCTGTTTGTGCAAGACGTGGAGCCCTGCGTGAAGTTCTGGGTCGATCGGTTCGGCTTCGAGAAAACTGCTGAAGTGCCCGACGGCGACCACCTCGCTTTTGCCATGCTCCAGAAGGGCAACGTCGAGCTGATGTATCAGAGCTACGCCAGCGCGGACAAAGACATTGCCGCAATCTCTCAGGTGGTCCGCAAAGGCCCCACGTTCCTCTATGTCGAAGTCGACAACCTGGACGAGACGGTCAACGCCGTCAAAGGCACGGAGGTCGTGATGCCGAAGCGGAAGACGTTCTATGGATCGACAGAGATCGGAATCAAGGATCCAGCTGGGCACTTCGTTACCTTTGCGGAATTTGCAGCCCCGACGCAACACTAGAGCCACACGCTGTCGCAAACGAAAAGAGGGCGCGACGAAAGTCGCGCCCATGATAGTGAAGATACCCTACTGCAAATCGAAAGTCAGAAGCCTGGCAACTGGCCCCTGGTCCCTAACCCCTAGCTCTATCGTCCTCCAAAGCCGGCCGTCTGCATCGACTGCCGCGAAATATCCGCCGTCGAAGCAATACCCTGCATGCGCAGTTTGAAGTCGTCGGCATTCGAGGCGTTCTCGAGAGCCGTTTCGTAGTTGACCAACCCTGCCTGGAACAGATCCCAAAGCGATTGGTCAAATGTCTGCATGCCGTACTGTGAAGTACCCGCCGCAATCGCGTCACGAATCGACCGCGTCTTTTCCGGCACCAGCACGCACTCGCGGATGAACGCCGTATTGATCATGACCTCGACTGCTGGCACGCGTCCTTCAGAATCGCAACGCCGGACCAATCGCTGGCTGACAATCGCGCGTAGCACCGCCGCCAACTGCATACGTATCTGCTTCTGTTCGGGCGGTGGGAAAATCGAAATCACGCGGTTGACGGTTTCCACGGCGTCCAGCGTGTGCAGCGTCGAGAACACCATGTGGCCGGTTTCCGCCGCATGCAGCGCCGTCGAGATCGTTTCCAGGTCTCGCATTTCGCCGACCAGGATCACGTCCGGATCCTGACGGAGAGAAGCTCGCAGCGCCGCGCCAAACGACGGCGTATCCACTCCCACCTCGCGCTGATTGACGTATCCTTTTTTGTCGCGGTGCAGAAATTCGATCGGATCCTCGATCGTGACGATATGTTCTGCCCGCGACGAGTTCACGCGGTCCACCATGGCCGCCAGCGTCGTGGACTTACCGGAACCGGTGACGCCAGTGACCAGCACCAGCCCGCGCGGCATATCACAGATCTGCTCCACGACCTTTGGCAGGAACAACTCATCCAAAGCTCGAATCTTGGTGGGGATGACGCGGAGTACTAATCCAACGTTGCCGCGTTGCTGAAAGATGTTCACACGGAAGCGTCCCAGACCGGCGACGCCGTACGCCATATCAATTTCCGTGGTCTCTTTGAATTTCTGCTTTTGCCGCGCCGACATCATGCTGAAGGCCATGTTCAGCATGTCTTCGGCGCTGATGCGAGGCTGGTCGGTCAACGGCGCCAGTTCGCCGTCTACGCGCAGATGAGGATAGTTTCCCACCTTCAAGTGCAAGTCACTGGCTTTCCGTTCCGTTGCAATTCGAAGCAGGTCATCAATATTCATGCGAAGTTATTCCCATCGAAGCCTAAAGCTTCACCATCAACGCTCTCCAGCATCATCGCCCGAATCGTCACCTTACCCAAGATGACCTAGGTAATGGCCGCCGGCGTGAATCCGGACACTCCCCTTGGATGTGGCTGTTTCCTTTGCTGCTTCCTGGTGGGAGCCTTGGTTGAGCGCTTTGTCAAGCAAACGATTGGCTTCGCCGCTTCTCAAGGCGTTCCACTGGCATCGGTTCTCGTTCCGCTTTCAGGCCTCATGGCGTTTTTCGGCGCGCTCTCCATCCTCCTCGGATACCGAGCCAGGCTTGGAGCTTGGCTCATAGCAATTTTCCTGATCGGCGTCACCCCTATGCACAAGTTCTGGGGCATCGCCGGCCCGATGATGCAGCAGATGCAGATGGTCATGTTCATGAAGAACCTTGCGATGTTGGGCAGCGCCCTCCTGATCACCCAATTCGGATCCGGCCCCTGGAGCCTCGACTCCAGCAAATAACAAAGCCGCCCAGAGCGGGCGGCTTGCGGCAAGCGAAGCGCGGACTATGCGGCTGCTTCTGCAGGTACCGGCGGCACGAAGGGCTCGTCATAGCTGCCTCCGTAGATCGACGGAACCTTCGATCCCATTGGACGCAGATACGTCGCCAACTCGCCGCGGTGATGAATGCTGTGATTGTTCAGAAATCCCAGATAGAACGCGGCGGGCAGGTTGAAGACACCGAAGAACTCAACTGGCGTCATCAACTGCTCAGCTGTCATCTGCGCTATGCGGGCGATGCCGCGCTTCATGTTCTCGTCGTACCAGGTAACCACTTCGGCTGAAGTCTGCGGTTTAGTCTCGGGTGATTCCATGCTGAACTTCATGTCGGCGATTCCGTCGAGGAATTGAATGTCGGAATTGGCGATGTGCCACGCCAGTTCCTTCGCGGTGCGGGCGTGAGGATCAGGACGATAATCAGACTTCGCGTCGGGGACGGCGGCGATGACTTTCTTTGTGCATTCTGCTTCACGCGCGATGCCATCAAGCATCATGGCGCGATAGCCGAGGATGAAATCCGGAGTTAGACCTTGGGACATAATTCTTCTCCTTCGTGACAGATGTTTTGTTTCTTTTCGGGCAGAGAAGCCGAAGGGGCGTCGGTCGTTCTGAAACGCCGCGCCCCTGGCTCGAATTGACGAGGGAATTATACTCCGACGGGTTGCTTGGTGCGCACCGGCACCGGCGTGAGCCAGCCATGGCGATCGCTCTTTTCGCCGCGGACGATGGCGTAGAACTCCTTCTGTAGCGCCTTTGTAATCGGGCCCATTCCGCCGATGCCGACTTTGATCTTGTCGACCGAGCGGATCGGCGTTACCTCTGCGGCGGTACCGGTGAAGAACACTTCGTCGGCAATGTAGAGCATCTCGCGCGGAATCATCTGTTCAATGATCGAAATATTCAGGTCGCGCGCGATTTGCATTACTGAATCGCGAGTGATGCCCGGGAGAACGGAATTGCCCAGCGGCGCCGTGATCAGTTTGTCGCGATGGACGAGGAACAGGTTTTCACCCGAACCTTCGCTGACGAATCCGTTCTTGTCGAGCGCAATGCCTTCGACATAGCCGTTGGCAATGGCTTCCATCTTGATGAGCTGCGAGTTCATGTAATTCGCGCCGGCCTTGGCCATCGCCGGCAGCGTATTCGGCGCCAGGCGCGTCCAGGAAGAAACACAGACGTCGACGCCTTCACCGTCACCGCTCAGATATTTTCCCCAAGGATAGTTGCAGATGTAAACCTCGACCGGGCAGTTTAGCGGATTGACACCGGCGTCGCCGTACCCCCGGAACACTACCGGCCGGATGTAACACGGCCACGCGCCGTTGTGGGAGATGGTTTCTACCATGGCGCGCACCAGTTCGTCGCGCGTGAAAGGCAGGTCCATGCGGTAGACCTTCGCCGAGTCGACCAGGCGCTGCATGTGCTCGACCGCCCGGAAAATCGCGGGGCCCGTGGGCAATTCGTAGCAACGGATGCCTTCGAAGACCGAAGAGCCGTAATGGACGACGTGCGACATCACGTGCAGCGTGGCGTCATCCCAGTTAATCAGTTTGCCGTTGTGCCAGATTTTGTCGGTCTTCTGGATACCCATCGAGACTCCTTACAGGTGAAAGTAGCAACGAGGGGAGCCATTCCTCCGGCAGGGAATATTCTGAGGCGCGAACCCAACCCACGTTACAGATCATTATATCGTGTGGATCGGACACTCTTGTCCGCTGCCTTTGACTTTCGGCTAAGTCCGTTTCGTACTTAACCCCTCAGGGAAAGGAAAAGCACGTGCCCCATAAAGGGCGTGCCCATATGCTATTTCGCCGAGTTCAGGGCGATCGTTGAATTCGGGAGTTCATCACCCCGGAAATAACGCAGCTCTTTCGCCCCTTCCTTATGGTTCGCCGACTTCATTTCGGGCATCGCCGTAAAGGGCTTCGAATAATCGTTGGCGGCGTTCCAGAACAAGAATCCGATACCGCCCTTCTCTTTGGCGGTTTCCACCTGAATCTTTATGTATTCGGGTGAATACGTTTTCGTGCGCCAGTGGAAGGCCTGCAGCCAGGGGCGGATGACCACGCCACTGCCCTTGGTGATAAGTTCGAAGCGGTCCATGGACTCGCCGATGAAATGAGCCGGCTCGTCGCCGGGGTGCGCGATCTTGTCCATGCCGAAGAAGTGCGACGGATAAATCATCGGGCTGAGGACGTCGCAGTAGCGAGCCATCTGCACGATATCCTGTCCGGTGTGCGACAGGTCAATCGGGCGTTGCCATGCCATCACGCCGAAGACGTCGAGCGAAAGCAGCACGCCTGTGGGATGGAGCTCGGAGTAGGCCTTCTTCAGGAATCCAGCGATGACGTCGGAGCGCTGGGGGCCGCGGGGCGCGTGGCAGGCTGCGTTGGTGCCCTTACGGGACTTGGTCGGATTCTTCGTGGCTGCCGATGCGTGCTTTTGCCCCTTTGCATCGGCGGACGCAGAGCTGGTTTGGCTGGATGAAGGACTGGTGGTGCTGGCCGACTCTATATCGGCAGTTGTAGAGGTTCCGCCTTGCTTCGCCTCGGCGGGACGGGCGAGGCGCCCATCCCCGCACGAGTCGTTGGTGCTACTCGCATCTGTTTGCGCCGCTTCGGGCTGGTCTTTTTGGAAGATGAAGGCTGCGTCTTTCTGGTCGCCTTCGGCGGGGAAGCGGACGTAGTCGAACTGGATTTCATCGACGCCGAGCTGAGCTACGTGCTTGGCGAGGGCGATGTTGTAATCCTGAACTTGCGGATTGGAAGGGTCTGTCCAGACCAGCTTGCCGTTTTCACGCCATGCCGTTTTATTCTTGCGCGACTGGACGGCGAGTTCGGGATGATTCACGACCAGGCGCTCGTCGCGGAAAATTGCGATACGGGCGATGGCGTGCATCTTCTGCTGGTGCAGGAAACGGACGAGCTTCGGAACGTCGTGAACGTAGACGTTATGCTGGCCGAGCAGCGGATGGTCATACGCGATGGTTACGCTACCGTCGGAGTCTTTGATATCGAATACGACGGCGTTGCCGCCGACTTCACGCCAATGCTTAATAACCCGAATCCCGTGCTCGCTGCCCGCCATGAATCCTGTGAGGTAAATGGCACGGACCTCGAAATCCCTGGCGACAGGAATTGTCTTTTCGGTCACCGGCCCGGCGAGAATTCCCGGAATGATGATGTTTTCGTTCGCCTTAAGAATGTTGCTCGAGTCGGTCTTGTGGTTGACGCCGCGGATCGCGTCGGCCAGCTCGGACGAAGTCAGGTACGAAGTCTTGCTCAGGTAACGCCGTGCGATGGTGGGGATCGCTTCCCCGCGCTTCGCGGTGTAGATTTCGGTGCCGGGCGCGGCAACGGGTTTGGGGTCGGGAATTGAGGTCTTGGTGCTGGTGACGCTTGCCGACCGCAATTTACCGGCAGTCTGGGTAGCCACAGCCGGCTTAGCTACCTGCGGCGTCTGCGCTTCGGCGACAAAATCGTTAGCGGAATGCGGTCCGAGGCGCCACGCAGCGGCGCCGAAAAGAAGACAGGAAATCCCCGTTACCACGCGAACAGACGAGAGACGCAAGCGATTCCTCCCCGTTACAGACCGATAGTAGAGTCGGTGGAGGGTTACCGCTAGTTACGGGTGGCGTAACACGGTCGGGCATGGCAAGTCCGGTTACTCGCTCGCTGGCTTCCGTCCTGTCGCCGTCCCGTGGCGGTACATCTTCCTTCCGTGATGGTGCAAAGTATTTACCTTATGTTTTCTGGGGACGATCGACCGGCTTTGCCGAATTGCACCCAGGAGCTTCTAAGTCTCTATTCACAAAAGACTTGCGATCCTCCCCAGTTTTGACACAATCGTGGCGAAGCGTTTGCTCATTTCAACGTAGCCGGATGCGCCACAATTCTTGGGAGGAATGGGGAACTTCCAGGATACGGGCCGGGGGGCTAGGCCTAAAAAGTCCGGAAAGACATCTAATAGAAAAGCCTAGACGGCCGAAAGGGAATGTCCAGCTACAAGTGGACAACGATCTTATGAGAACGAATCTCGCAACCGTGCTCGATCCGAACCGTCGCAGCAACGATGCTGGAGAGTTTGACGCAGCCCTTCGCCGCCGGATTGTCGGCCAGGATCAGGCGGTCGAGAAGGTCGTAGAGATCTATCAGATGTTCCTGGCCGGGTTGAATGCGCCGGGCCGTCCGGTGGGGAATCTGCTGTTCCTGGGACCTACCGGGTCGGGCAAAACGCGCGTCGTCGAGGCAATGGCCGAATCGCTGTTTGGCGATTCCCGGGCTTGCATCAAGATTGATTGCGCCGAGTTCCAGCACTCGCACGAGATTGCCAAGCTGATCGGGTCCCCTCCGGGATATTTGGGACACCGTGAGACCCATCCGCTACTGACGCAGGAAGCCCTGAACCAGTGGTTCACGGAGAAGTTGAAGCTCTCGATCCTGCTGTTTGACGAGATCGAGAAGGCCTCAGACTCCCTGTGGCAACTGCTGCTGGGGATCCTCGACAAGGCGACATTGACGCTGGGCGACAACCGTCGCGTGGATCTTTCGCAGTGCATCATCATTATGACCTCGAACCTGGGCGCGAGCGAGATGACCAGCCTGGTGGATGGCGGGTTCGGATTTGCCCCGAAGGCCGTCGAGGTGGACGAATCGTTTGACGACAAGATTCAGCGCACCGCCGTCGAGGCGGCGCGGCGCAAGTTTACGCCGGAGTTCATGAACCGCATCGACAAGACCGTAGTCTTCAAGACCCTGCGTGATGCGCACCTGGCGCAGATCCTGGACATCGAATTGGGCATGGTGCAGCAACGTGTTCTGATGGCGGCGGGCACGAACCAGTTCGTGTTCAATTGCACCGAGCCGGTGAAGGAGTATTTGCTGAAGGAAGGGACCGATCCGCGGTATGGAGCGCGGCACTTGAAGCGCGCGATCGAACGGAACCTCGTGTTCCCCTTAGCGAATCTGGTTGCGACCGGGCAGGTGAAGCTTGGAGATTTTGTCCGAGTCGACATGGCTTCGGAGAATAAGATGATCTTTGTGAAGGAAGCCGAGAATGCGATGGCTCCTGTGCTGCTTGAGCGGTACGGAACCGCGGCTGCGAATCAGCCGTCGGCGCGGGGAGCACGCGCAGCGGCCAATAACCGCCGGGATTTCGGGGCCCCGTCACCAGGAGTGGCGGAGAGCAAGTAGTTTCTGAACCAACAAGTTTTGTCTTCTCGCTAGACCGCATCGCGCGAGTCGTATCTCACAGGCGCCGGAAACTTTTCCGGCGCCTCTTTTTTATCGCCCCGAATCCTTGCCGGAGTCGTTTCTAGTGCTCTCCATTAGGGCCGCGATCGAGGCCCATGCCAGCCACATCAAGGGTGAGTCCAGCACGCTCAGGTGGTGGTAACGGAGCAGTCGGGTGTGGAGAAAGGAGTGTCCCCATAGGAGCAGCAAGATGAACACGAAGATGTACAAGACGTCGCGAGTCAGCCTGGGCGATTGCCGCCAGAACCGGCGACGTTGCCACCATGACTTCGGGTGAGCGACCTGCTCATAACCCGCTTCGAAGCACTGTTGGCACAGTGTTTCAAAGCCGGGGAGTTCTCGGTGGCAATAGGGGCAACGAGACATGTTCGGAACCCTACGGAAATTAGACCACCCCATCGGGAAATCTGCCGCTTACGGCCGTAACTCAACTGAGAGTTGTCAGTGCGAACGCTTTACGGCAAGGGACAACATGGCGATCGCGCCCAGATTGTTGGATTTGTCGGCCAGATCGAGCGCGGACTTGCCTTCGTTATCCCGAACGTTCGGGTCAGCTCCGTTTTCAAGCAGCAGAGGAATGGCATCAGAGACGTATCCGGCGGCCGCGTGCATAAGAGCCGTTCGTCCTTTTACGTCTTTCCGATTCACATCTGCGTGGTGCTCAATCAGTACTTTGACACTTTCCTTGAGGCCATGGCCGGATGCTTTCATCAGAGCGGTCTCGCCCTCGCGGTCTACGGCATTCGTGTCGGCTCCAGCCTCCAGGAGAATCGTGGTGGTCATGGGATCGAAGAATCCGGTACTCAAAAGAAGAGGTACGCCGCGATGGTCTGGAGCATCGACCTTTGCTCCGTATTGGAGGAGCAGTTTCATCATGTCGAAATGCTTGGCGAAGGCGGCGTCGGCCAAGGGGTTCCAAAGCGTGGTTATGGAGGGATTCACCGGAGCTCCGGCTTTGATGAGCAGTTGCGCGATCTCCTTATTGTCGGAGCGAATCGCAATGCGCAGCGCTTCCGATTCGCCGCCGTTCTTGCTGTCGATTCCATTTGCCGAGAGAAACTCGCGGACCTTTTCGACGCACCCTCGCTGTGCGGCACGATTCAGGGAGTCGGCCTTGGCACAAAGTTCGACACGAGTCGGTGGCGTGCAGTGCTGCTGGGCATTGCCGGCCTTCGCATCGCTAGGGGCGTCGAGGCGTGGCGAGAGTTCAAAGTTGCGAATGCTCTCGACAATCAACTCCGCCGGTGCCGCGTTCATGTGTCCGTAGCCGAATGCACGATAGCTGCCGTCAGGGATGCAGGTGACGTGATAGTCGGAGCGCACTCGAAGCGTTCCCACAAAAGTGACCGTCTTGATGGCATCGGGCATACTCTTAAGATTCTCGCCTTTGCTGACCGCCGGCCATTTTGCCTGGTAAAGCTCTGCCGTCTCTTTCGAGTGATATGCGGGAACGCCAAGGTTGATCAGAACGGGCCAGCGATATCCGTCAGTGACGAATGCTCCCTGGCAGTTACCGCTGATCCACCATCCTTCCATGGTGCTGACAAATTCTCCTTGGACCGCGACGCGCTTTCCCTTCCAGTTGGACAGATTCTGAAAAAGGGAACAGAGCGGGATTACTTCCAACGAAGCGGGCAGAGCTTCGACCTTGAGATTCTCAAAGGAATCGAACTCCAACTCGGCAGGTATGTCGCCTGTAGAAGCGAGACGGAGACGGCCCGAGAAGGTGGCGGTCGCACTGACAACCTTGCCTTCGCCGCGGAGCCGGTCGGCTTCTGCGGCGGCGTTTTGGATTTGCCGAAGCTGCCCTGGAGTAGCCGCTGCAGAAGCACGGAGCAAGAGAGCTGTCGGCCAGACCCGTTCAATGCCGCTCAAAGCCGACGTGTATTGGCAATCGCAGTCGGCGGCGCCGAGGATGGTGACGTCTTTGGAGATGACTAGGTCGCCAGTGACAACGATTTGCTGGGCATCGGAGCTTTCCAGGTGAGAAAAGAGATCGCAAACCGATTCGTGCGCGCGGATGTCCGGGGCAAGAATCATTCCGGCGGCAGCCACGAGGAACACTAGCGTTCGCTGCATCAGAACCTCGGCTGCAAGTCTAGCGCATCTCCAGAATCGTACTGTGTTCGGCGGTACGGGCGGGGACATAACGCCCAGTGACAATCTGAGTCGATGCGGCCGGCGTTTGCGGTGATGTTAAGGACCTTGCAGGTGAAGTAAGGTGGCAGTTGCAAACCGATCACTTCGACTTTGCCCATGTGCCGGCGCGATTGCCACGCCTACTTTGCTTGGTAGACCTTTTTGCCCGCCACCATTGTCCAAACAACTTTTGTGTCCTGCATTTCCTCGGGGCTTACTGTCAAGACGTCCCGGTCGAGAAGCACGAGATCGGCTCGCTTGCCCGGAGCAATCGTGCCGATAGAATCCAGATTCAGCGCTTTAGCTGAGTTCCGCGTGTAGGCGTAAAACATGGCTTCGCGCGGCATAGCCTGGCTTGCGTCCAGTACACCTTCTTTTCCTTTGCGCGTTTCTGCTTTGTAAATCGCACGAAATATATTCGCCGTCGACACCGGCCAATCGCTGGCCCCCGAGATAATTCCGCCATTGTGGAGGATGGAGCGCGCGGGATACTGCCACTTGTAGATTTCGGAATCCACGTAGGGCTTGAGAATTTCTATGGTGTCGTTGTCGCCTTCGGCCCAGTAGAGTTGCAGCGCGCTGATCACGCCAAGTTCGCGGAAGCGCGGGAAATCTTCGGGACGGATGAATTGCTCGTGCGTGAGCGTGTGCGGAAGATGAGAGTCCCCGTTCACTGCGCGGGCGGCTGCGATTCCGTCGAGCGCGGCTCTCACGGCGCCGTCCCCAATGGCGTGGACGTGAATGATAAGTCCTTCTTTGTCGGCTGCTATGCAGAGTTGATTGAAGGTCTTCTGATCGAAGAGCAGTTCGCCGTTGCGTCCGGAATTCTTGTAGGGCTTAGTAAGGTGTGCGGTCTGCGAAGGGAATTCCGCGACGCCGTCAGCGAAGATTTTGATGCCGGTGATGTGCAGGTGGGGAATGTTTCCATACGTCTGCTGCTGCTTGTGCACAAACGCGAGTTCCGCAGGAGGATCTTTGGCGAGGACTTTGGGAAAAGCGACGACCTCCGAATTCAACTCGCCGCGCTCATTCAGCATCTTGTAGGACTTCAGTGCCGACTCGGGAGCGCTAGGCTCGAGCCATGCGGTGATGCCGAGACTGTAGTTGTATTCGAGAGCAGCGTGCCCGGCTGCGAGGATTTCCTTGTCTGTCGGTGGTGGTATCAAACGATCGATTTTGTCCTGTCCCGCGTCCACGAGGAATCCGTTGGGCTGCATTTCCTTGTCGTACCCGAAATAGCTGCGCTGTTCGGGCGAGAGGGTTTTCAGATAAGCGGCGTTGATGCCGGCGCGATCGAGCATGGCGCGATTGGACCAGGCAGTGTGGCCATCCATGCCTCGGAAGATCAGGCACTGCTTGTCGTAGGGGCCAGCGCTGAAGTCCTGGTTCAGCGTGTCGGTGTGTGACCAGAATTTGA
This sequence comes from Candidatus Sulfotelmatobacter sp., assembly GCA_035568275.1. GTDB lineage: Bacteria > Acidobacteriota > Terriglobia > Terriglobales > Acidobacteriaceae > Sulfotelmatobacter. The sequence goes on along the minus strand of DATMOO010000245.1, from coordinate 12,947 downwards.
GAGGCAGGCCGAGAATTTCCAGGATCTCACCGTGCACGCCGCGTCCGGATTTCTTAGCCTCTGCCACGAAGGCCTGGAGTTCTTCGAAAGTGTCAACCTTCTCGGTGGCATCGGCGTTGGTGAGGTTCAGACCGCCATCGATCGTATGGCTGTGAGAATCGATGAAACCGGGAAATAGGCTCTTGCCCTCGAGATCGGTGCGGGTGGCGTTCGGAGCGGCTCTCGCAACCTCCGGCAGTGTGCCCACAGCAAGAATTTTGTCACCGCGAATGGCGACCGCTTCGACGTAGGGATTTTGGGGATCCGCGGTGAAAACCTTCGCGTGAAAGAAGATCTGATCTTGCGCTTGGAGAAGAGTGGTGGCGGCGAAGAGAAGCCCCAGGATTCGGCCCATCGATTACCCTTCCGACTGTGAGTTGTGACAGAAGGACCATACTATACACGGAGCTGTCACAGGATCTCACCCGGAGCTGGTTCCAAGAAGAAAGCGGCCCGGGGAGGAGTCCGGGCCGCAGGCAGTTGCGCGGGCGTTAGGTCAGAAGCGAAGTTGAGCTCGGATCTGGAGAGCGCGAGGGGAGGCGTCGGCGCCCAGGAAAGCTCCGAAGATGCTGGTTGGAGTGGCGACGGTTCGGTTAATAAATCCAAATTGCGGATTGGCGATGTCGCCCACGGGTTGATCAAAGTTGGGATGGTTGAGCACGTTGAAGGCCTGCGCGCCAATCTGGAGCTCTGCGCCCTCCCAGTGTGGGAAGCGGAAGTTCTTCATCACGGTAATGTCGGTATCGAAGTATGCCGAAGATCTGATTGTAAAAGGAAGTTTCCGAGGACGGGATGCTGGCCAACGTCGCGGCCTGAAATTGTGGGCTGGGAATGTTGACCGGCTGCGATGTGGGAATCAGTAAGCGTAAACCTCCAGTGTCCAGGAAAAAGAAGGTCTTGTCTTTCACCACAGGTCCGCCGATCGAGGCGGCCCATTGATTGGCGTTATCGAACGAACGCGGGCTGCCGCTGTTGTTGAGGAACCAGTCATTCGCGTTCAGTACACTTCCATTCCAAAAATATTCCGCGTTGCCGTGGAACTTGTTGGTGCCGGATTTGGTGACGTAATTGACGTTGGCGGCTGCAAGCGTGCCATATTCGCCGGAGTAGCCGTTGTTGACAACCGTCGCCGTTTGAACGTCGTTCGCTCCTAACAGCAGGTTGGTGGCTCCCGAGTTATTGAGATTGAGAAAGGGATCGTTCTCATTCATGCCGTCCACGGTGAACAGGTTCGACGTGGCCGAGATTCCGTAGGTCGCGCTATTGCCATACCCTCCCTGCGTGTTCATCGTCGCACCGGGAGCGGTCTGCACGTAATGACTGAGATCGTTGCCGGGATTAGGCATGTTTTCCACGATCTCGGGGCTTATTGTGCTCGACACATTGCCGTTGTCGGTCTGAAGCACCCCTCCTTGTGCCGTTACTTCGACGGTCGTCGCGGAAGCAGCAACTTCAAGTTTCACGTTCACCGTGGAGGACTGTCCGACGGCAACGGACACGTTCTGATGAACTCCTGAAAAACCTGGAGCGGCGACCGAGACCGTGTAGCTTCCGGGATTCAGCAGCGCGAAGCGATAGGCTCCGGTGTCGTTCGAGGTAACTGACGCCGCGGCACCAGTGTCGTTGTTCTTCAGCGTGACGGTAGCATTGGGAACCGCGGCACCGCTCGGATCGGTTACCGTTCCGGTGACGCCGCCGCTCGTCAAAGACTGCCCGAAAGCCGGGCAGGAAACGCCAAAGAAGCAAGCGGCCAAAAATGTCAAAGCAAGCCATAGGGAGAAGGCATACGACTTCATAAATCAAATCTCCTTAGAGTGACAGCTACAGGCAGGCAGAGCGGCCCAGAACGGCGCTGAGCGGGGGAAGACGTGGATATCATCGAACAACGTTCGGGATACATCGCTAACTTCTAGCGGAGAGCGAGGAACCTGTCGGGCAGGTGCCGCGCGAACTACTGGAGCGGAGAAACGCAGGTGATCTCGAGCGGAGAGAGCCCGCGTATTTTACGAGCCTGGTACCCGGTTTGGCGTACTTATTAGTTGATCGCCTTAGTGAAATACTCGAATCATCCGCAATCCCTAACAAACATGGTTTCGGGTCGATTCTGTACACTGGCTGTAATTTTTTTAATGTACGGGATGGATGGATTTCCGTGTGTGAATGATGTTATGTGTTGGATGTTCGACCCTTGAGGGGCTGTCTCTTCAGCACGATAAAGGCGAGCGTCAGGACACCGATCAAGGTGAGGCCGCTCCAGAGATTAACCGGCCGATGAAGCGGATGAAGCCACGTTTGCAGTAACGAGACCGTCACCGCCAGGAACCCGAATACGGATCCCCAAATTCCGAGCGGCGAACGCAATGGGAGTTTCGCTAATTCCGCAGGCGAGCGTCTACGCCGAAAGCTGATGTGCGCGGCAAGGGAGACGAGCCAGGACAGGATCATACCGGTGAAGGCCGCCCCGAGCATGTAGCGGAACGCGTTCTGCGGGACGAAGAGTACCAATGCGAGCGCCAACAGAATTCCGAAAGAAGAGTGCAGCACCGCGTTTTGGGGAGATCCCTCGTGGTTCAGTCGCCCGAGGCTGGCCGGCGCCCATCCGGTCCGGGCCAGGGAGAAGACCATGCGCGATGCAACGTAAAGCGTTGCGTTCGCACCCGAGAGCGCCGCAGTGAGGACAACGAAGTTCATTAGCCCCGAGGCGTGGGGAATTCGTACGGTGCGAAATGTCGTGACGAATGGACTCTCGCTCACTCCGGCGTGATTCCACGGCATGACGCCCAGAAGAATGACGATGGCGCCGACATAAACCACAGTGAGAGTGAGAAAGGTCATCCAGACAGCGCGCGGAATATCTTTCGTCGCGCGCGACTCGCCGGTCGTGACCGCAACCATCTCGACCCCACCAAAGCTATAGATCGCGTAAGTCAGGGCGACTACGGGCGCCCAAAAACCGGCCGGGAAGAATCCGCCTTGAGCATTGTATTGCGGCACGGCGCGTCCGCTCGTGAGCAGCGCAGCCCCGATCAGGATGAAGGCTATGATCGTCGCCAGCTTAATCATCGAGAGCCAGAACTCTACTCTCCCATAGGAACCGACACTCCTAAGGTTGATCACAAGCAAGAGCGCGCCGAAGACGACGATCCACACATAAGCTGGCACGCGCGCGAACCAAACGGACATGTAGGTTGCGGCGGCAATCATTTCCGTGCCTATCGCGAGGGCGAGGCCGACCCAGTAGCCGGCGCGAGCAATAAATCCGGCGAACGAGTTCAGGTAGAGCTCGCCATAAACGCCGAACGATCCGGCCGCGGGATGGGCGCAGGCGAGTTCGCCCAGCGCCATGGCCACTGTCCAGTTGACAAAAGCGGCTGCGAGAAAGCTGAGGATGGCGGCGGGACCAGCAATCTCCATGGCCGCGCCGGACCCGAGAAGCAGTCCGGTACCGATCGAGCCGCCGACGGCGACCATGGCCATCTGCGCGGCGGAGAGTTGGCGGCGGAGCCCTTCTTCGTGGAATTGCGGAGGAGCGCAGGACTCCGTCGGCATGCAGCAACATAGCATGAGTGTTCTGGCACGACTCAATGTCCGTATGCCGAAGTCGGACTTCTTTGTCTGGCTCGGCGGATGGTTCACGCGTTATTGCGTGCAGGTTTCAGATAAATGAGAAACGCTGTGGAGATGGCACTGACAGGTAACTGTTACGAAGGAGTCGGCATCTGGGGTGTACAGGGCGGGTGGACGTTCCGCGACGGCCGTCCGGCATGCCGGCCCCAAACCCGTGACCTTGGGAACTTGGGTGACTCCGTTGGGGTCTGTCAAAATTGAGTGGTGAGCGATTTCGGGCAGGGGATGAGACCGAAGATGAGGGCGAGTGGCTGTTTTCTCCGACTCGGCATCCTGGCGCTGGCTGTGCATCTGCTTGCGGTGTCGGGCCTTGCGCAAGAAACTGACGCCCAGTCACCGATAACGCCGGATGGAGCCGCAAACTCCAAACCCGACGGAAACTCTTACAGTCTGTCAGGCACCGTGATCAATGCCATCACTGGAGAGCCGGTGCGGCGCGCGGCAGTCCAGGTTTCCGGCCAGAACGGAAGTGTCGCACTCACCGACGCCGGCGGGCACTTTGTGGTGGAGGGGCTGGCCGAGGGCAATGTTTTCCTGAAGGCGATGAAACCGGGTTTCTCCGAGGATGAAGGGTCGCACCCATCATCTGCACGAGTTGGCAAGGATGCTCCGGCTGTAGTTCTAAAGCTGACACCGTGGGGTGTCATCAGCGGGCGCGTCACCACGAAAGATGAGCAGCCGCTCGAAGGATTTCAGATCCGCATCCTCGCGAAGCAGAATGTGGCAGGTCGGCTGATCTGGACTGATCAACCGAACCAGGCGCTGACGAACGAAGACGGGGAATTTCGAGTCGTCGGGCTGCAGGCTGGGACGTACTATGTCGCAGTCGATCAGAGTACGGTGACGACGCTGAGCCAGAAGGGTGTTCCAAACGCGCGGGAACAGATTTTTGCCAAGGTTTTCTTTCCCGGCGTTCCTGATCTGGTGTCCGCGACACCAATCGAAATCGCTCCGGGTCAGGACGTGGAGGCAAACTTCACCCTGTCCCCTGAACTTATGTACCAAGTTTCCGGCACCTTGTCGGGCCCGTCGAATGAGGTTACGGGGCTGACGTTTTCGAGGAAAGCTGGGGACGACTCCGACTTCACCCAAACTGCGGCCTTGCAGGGTGGAAACTTCCAGCTGAAGGTGCCTGCCGGTGCCTATAGCGTTGGTGGAACAATGGGCGGTGGGGTCGAATTGACAACGCCCGGAGCGGCAGTCGTGATCCGCTCTGACGAAGCTGACCTGCACGTCCCGCTGCATGCGGCAACGACCATTCCTGTCGAACTCGAGAAAGAACAAGGCGCAGGAGGGTCGGAAAGGAAAGCGCCGATCCAGGGAATCATTCCAGGACTGATCTTGCAGCTTGTGCCGTTGTCGCAGTCGCGGCGGGGGACCAATTTCTGGCGAGGGCAAGCCGGCGGGATTCCGAATGTCGCGCCGGGAACTTACAGGCTGGAGATCAACACGAACGGAGAATGGTGGGTGAAATCTGCACAGAGCGGGAACGTCGATCTTCTCAGTGACGATCTCAGACTCAGTGAGGGCGAACAACCCGAGCCGATCGAGGTGACGCTGCGCGACGGCGCGGGAACGGTGAGCGGAACGGTCACACCGGCGGGGAATCCGAATCGAGTGCTGGTGTTGCTGGTGCAACCGCATGGCACGAGAAACATCGTCCACGCTGCGAGACCGATTCAGGGCTATTTCGCTATTCCCGGCATTCCGCCAGGAGATTATGAGATTGTCGCCTTGGACGGGGGCGATCAGCTGGAATACGCCGATCCCGAGATTTTGAATCCGTACCTTTCGGATGCCGAGCACGTCACCGTGCGGCCCCGGACGACAGTCACGGTCAACCTTGGTCTTACTTCGGTGAAAAGGTAGTGTCCATGTCACGACGCTTGCTTCCGCTTGTGCTGCTGGGTGCTGTCGCATCCCACCTTTGTGCCCAAAACGTCCCCACGAAGTTTCGCGTCTCTGGCAAGGTCGTGAATGCGGTAAACGGGCACCCTCTGGCGGGCGCTGAGGTCTGGTTCGGAAAGGCTGAGAATCTTGAAGCGACACAACAGAAGCTGCTCACTGCAGACGATGGGGCATTCACGTTTATGGTTGCCGATCCGGGGAAGTATCTGCTGGGCGGCCAGGCGAACGGGTTTAGGAGACAAGGCTTCGAACAACACGGAATGTACGCCAGTGCGATCGTCGTGGGATCTGGTCTGAACACGCGGAATGTGGTGTTCCGGTTGCGGCCCGATGCTCGCGTCCTCGGTGTGATCGAGGATGACGCGCACGAACCGGTTCAGGGCGCGACTATCTACCTGTTCCGCACGGACGCAAGCTTCGGATTAAGGCAAACCTCTCTTGCCGAGCAAACGGTGTCGGACGATCGCGGCCGTTATCGCCTGGCCCATTTGGAGCCGGGCTGCTATTACCTGGTGGTTTCCGCGTCTCCGTGGTTCAGTGGCCTGCTTCAGTCAGGGGATGCCGCAGGCAATTCTGCACTCTCCCAAAAATCAGAATTCGATCTGGCGTTTCCGACGACTTTCTACCCGGGTGTCACCGATCCGGACTCGGCGTCCCAGATTGCTCTGAATGAGGGTGAGGACTTCACCGCGGATTTCACTTTGAATCCCGAGCCCGCGCTGCGTGTGCGTGTGAACCAGGTCAATGTCGAGCCGCAGAAGTTCGCAGGGGCGACCCTGCAGCAGAAGGTCTTTGGCACGGAGATCAATCAGGTCTGGCAAAGACAAGTACAGCTGGACGATTCGCAGGAGATTCGGGGCGTGGCGCCGGGACGATACGTGCTGGACATTGTATCTGCCGACCCCAGCAGTCGGGCGAAGCGCGCGATGCTGCTTAATCTGACGGCGGATGCCGAAGTGGATCCTGACAGTACGTCCTCAGTGGCATCGATTCACGGCGAGGTTCAGATGGAAGGTGGGGGATGGCCGCGACAGGGCATCGTAAGGCTCTGGAACAGCCGGACGGACGAAGTGCTGCAATCGCAGATTGGCGAGCGGGGGCAGATCCAATTCGATGCCGACTTCCTGACCCCAGGCACGTATTCGGTGTACGCGATCACCGGCGAGAACTCCATCGTGTCGAGCCTGAAGGCGAAAGGTGCTCAGGTGGTAGGACAAACAGTACAGATTACCGGCGGAAAGCCGGTCGAACTGGAAATATCGCTGTCCAACACGTTGGCGAAAATTAATGGCACCGCCCGCGAGGATGATAACCCCGTTGCGGGGGCGATGATCCTGTTGGTCCCTGAGGCTGCGGAGATCAATCTACCGAAGTTCCGGCGCGATCAAACCGACAGCGATGGAACATTTACGCTGCGCGACGTCCTGCCCGGGCGTTACCGGATGCTGGCGATCGACGATGGTTGGGACCTCGAATGGGCGAATCTGTCCCTGCTGAAGAACCGTCTCGAGCATGCCCAGAAGATCGAAGTCCAACCAGGCAAAACCTACGAGACGAGCGTGAGCGTACAGTAAGCCCCAGCGCTCCGCCCAACTATTCGGCCTTGTGACAGCCGCCTGGACTGCAGGTGCGACTCATCGTGGGCTTCCGGGAGTCGCCGAACCGCGCTTCACTTTAGCCTCCAGTGCTTAAACCGGGGGTGACCTTCGTAATCGCGCCCTGGCGTTACCGCATTGCTGGGGTTAGAGGGCACTCCTAGAATCGGAGCAGGGTTTACTCCGCCCGATTCCGCATGCCTGAGATCACAAGACGACTGGACCGAGCCGAGGTCGGCAAGCGCATTGAGCGCGCGGAAAAACTCCTGCAAAAAGGCAAGACCGCTGAAGCCCTCGAAGAATACCTGCTGGTCCTCAAAGACGATCACGAAAACGACGTAGTGCGGCAACTCACGGCGGACTTGTGTCTGTCCCTAAGCCGAAACGCCGAGGCCGTGAAACTACTGGGGGAATTGTTTGAGCGGCAAGTTACGGCCGGAGATGCGACGCGGGCGAGCCTGACTTATAAGAAGCTGGCGCGGCACGGCAGTCCGACGTGGCAACAGAAGTTTCGCTTTGGGCAGTTGCTGGAGGGATCGAACAAGAAGCTGGCCGTGGGCACCTACGAAGCGGCGCTGCTCGATCTGACGAAGTTAGGGAAAAAACAGGAGGCCGCGGAGGTTCTGGATCGCATCGTGGCGATCGAGCCGTCGCAGGCCAATCTGCTGCGAGTCGCAGAGCTGGCTTCTGAGCTGGGAAGTCGCAAAGTAGCCGCCTCATCGTTCCAGCGATTAGCCCTCGCCGCTGCGGCGGAAGGTGGCGATCCGGCACAGTGGTATGAGCGGGCCTATCAGGAAGATGCATCGGATCAATCCATCGCACTGGCCTACGCGAAAAGTCTGTTGGTGAAAGGCCAGGTGGGAGCAGCAATCTTTATTCTGGAACCCCAGATCAGTGCCGGGCCAGTACCGCAGGAATTCCGTGAAGCTTATGCCGATTCTCTGGTCGCAGCGGGAAGGTTTTCCGAGGCGGAGCCGCTGGTATGGACTTTGTTTGAGCAGAATCCTGCGCGCGTGCAGCAGGTTATCGGATTGATTGGAAGTTTTCTGGACGGCGGGCAGGAAGATGAGGCGGTGGCCTTGGCCCGCAAGCTGGAGCAGTTCCAGAGGCGTCGCGGCGAGCGGCGGCAGTTCACCGCGATCATGGAAGACATCACCTCGACGCGCAAGCCCTCGTCGCAGATGCTTGAGTTCCTCAGCGAACTCTACAACTCGTCAAACCGTGAGAGCGACTACTGCAGCACGTTGCTGAAGTTGTTCGATCTATATTGCAGCACAGCAGAGTTCGCGAAAGCGGCGGAGTGCCTCGACCGGGCAGCGGAAGTCGATCCTTATGAGCCCGGACATCTGAAGCGTCTCGACATGATCAAGGGCAAGGTCGAAGATGCCCGCTTCCGAGTCATCGCTTCCCGATTCAGTTCGGCCGCGAAGGCTCCCGAAGAGCCGGTGCAGGTGGACGAACGGACGCTGGGAGCGTCCACTTTGCAGGATCTGATGCTGCAAGCCGAGATCCTGGTGCAGTACGGGATGCGCAACAAAGCGGTCGAGCGGCTGCAGAGAATTCAGGAACTGTTTCCCCGCGAGGAAGAGCGGAACGAAGATCTGCAGCGGCTATATATGTCGGCGGGCGTGACGCCGCGGTATGCGGGAACGGCTCCTTTGCCTCCGGCTGCGACGCCATCGGCGCCGGTTGCGACCTCCATCGCTGTACCTGCGGATCCAGCGCCTGACTCCGCCGCCGACGTGCGGACGTTTACCCGGGTCGCCGAGATCACGCGGAAGCTCTATCACCAGAGCACGGCTCCAGCGGTCCTCAGTACGGCTGTTAAGGAAATCGGAATGCAGTGGGAAGCTACGCGCTGCATCGCAGTGATGGGAAAAGCGGGAATGCCCCCGACCGCAATGGATGAGTTTTGCGCTGAGGGGACGAAGCGTATGAGCCCTGCCGCCATCGGCGAGTTGGTCACATGTCTGCACTCCGCAGCGCACGAACACGATCCGTTGGAGATTCAGGATCCGGCCAGATCGAGCCTGTTACAGAGCGCCAAGAAGGTCCTCGCCGAGATCGGTGCCGCGGCGACGATCCTCTCCATTCCGCTAATGGACGGGGAAGAAAGAGCCGGAATCCTGGTGTTGATGCACAATCGACCACGGTCATGGCAACAGTCGGACACGGTAGTGCTGAAAACGCTGGCCGACCAGATGGTGATCGCGCTGAACAATGCAGGTCTGCGGCGTCTGGTGAAGAATCTTTCGGTGACCGATGAGAAGTCCGGCCTGCTGAAGCGGGCTTCGTATCTGGATTTACTGATGGCGGAGAGCAAGCGCGCCGTTCAGAATTCGACACCCCTGACTGTCGTCTTGCTGCAGTTTGGCAAAAGCGGCGCCATGGTCAAGGAACACGGCGACGTTGAGGTACAAACTTTGATGGAACGCGCGGGTCAGATGTTTGCCGCCAATATCCGATCGAACGATCTGGCCTTCCGCTACGATACGACCACGATTGCAATCCTCCTGGGCGAGACGGCTGAAAAAGAAGCCATGCTCGCGATCGAGAAGCTGCGCAAAATCGTGGCGAATCTGCGTTGGAGCGCCAAGGATGGAGCTGAGCAGGGTGCCACAGCTCTATTCTCAGCGGGACTGGCGGAGGCGGTAGTCCGCACCGAATTTGATCCCATCGACGTGGTCACTGAGGTTATCAACCGCGTGGAGCACGCACTGGGTCAGGCCATGAGCCAGGGACTGGGTCATGTGGTTGCACTCGGGCCGACGGTGCTGGCCGCGGGTGCGGTCGCGTAGAACAGCTGACTTCAATCCTTAGACCTTCCTTCCTTTCTTCCTCGTTCCTCTCTCCGTGCCTTTGTGGTGAATTCTTCTTCCCACTGCTAGACTAACAAGTTTGGATAATGCACTCTGGCCGTGTCTGGTTGGGGTTCTGCGAGTCATTCATCATGTTAAAAGCCGGTGACATTGCGATCGTCAGTGGAGCGCGCACGCCTTTTGGGCGGTATTGCGGAAAGTTGAAAGATTTCACGGCGCAGGAATTGGGCGCAGCTGCGGGAAAAGGCGCGATCGAGCGCTCGGGCATCGATCCGAAAGAGTTCGATCATGTGGTATTCGGCAACGCGCAGCAGACTTCAGGCGACGCGCTGTACGGAGCGCGGCACGTAGGCTTGCGAGCAGGCATTCCGGTCGAAACTCCAGCGTTGACAGTGAACCGCCTGTGCGGCTCGGGCATGCAGTCGATCGTGAGTGCCGCGCAGATGATCCAGACCGATGAGGCGAAGATCGTGCTCGCCGGCGGGATGGAGGCCATGTCGCAGGCGCCGTTTGTAATCCGCGGGCGCGACGGCTTCACGCTGGCGCCGGGCGGCAAGCTGGAAGATTCTTTGATGGTGGCCCTGCTCGATTCCTATTGCGGGTCATATATGGCTAACACCGCCGAACTGTATGGCTCGCAGCAAGGAATCACGCGCGAGTTGCAGGATGAGTTCTCCCTGCGTTCGCAAAAGTGCGCGGATGATGCTTACAAAGCCGGACGCATTCAGGAAGAACTCGTTCCGGTGCCGCTGCGAAATCATAAGGGCGAGCCGACAGGAGAGTCGCTCACTGAGGATGACCACCGGCGTCCGCAGACAACAATGGAAGGGCTGGCCAAACTCAAGCCGGCGTTCGGCAAGAACGGGACCGTGACCGCTGGAAACGCTAGCGGTATCGTCGACGGTGCGGCGGCGGTTGTTGTGATGTCGCTCGATGAAGTCCGCAAGCGCAACATGGAGCCGCTCGGCCGGATTGTCGGCTGGGGCATTGCGGGCGTAGAGCCGAAGGTAATGGGGCGGGGTCCGGTGCCGGCCACGAAGATTGCCCTCCAGAAGGCGGGGCTGTCGCTGGATTACATTGATTTGATCGAAGTAAATGAGGCATTCGCGGCGCAGTATCTGGCGGTCGAGAAGGAACTCGGGCTGGATCGCGAAAAGGTGAACGTCAACGGTGGAGCGATCGCGCTGGGTCACCCGCTGGGTGCGACCGGGACGCGCCTGGTGATCACGCTGCTGTACGAACTCCGTAGGCGCAAGAAGAAATATGGTCTCGCGACGGCTTGCATTGGCGGCGGCCAGGGAATTGCGATGGTGGTGGAGAATATGAGCTAGGTTCCCTTCCTCTGCAGGATCGGGTGCGCGCGAATCGCGAATATGAATCGGCGACAATATCTGCGGGTCGCAACCTTCGCGTCTTTCATCGTCCTTCTGATTCAACATCTCTGCGCGCAGACTCCGGTCGTAGTCCGGGTCGACGTCGGGCGAAGCCTTGGTCGGCTGAATCCCCTGTGGAACTACTTTGGCTACGACGAGCCGAACTATACCTACGCACCGCACGGGCGGGAGTTGCTTGCGGAATTGTCCGCGACTAATCCTGCTCGCGTCCAAATTCGAACTCACAATCTGCTCACAACCGGAGACGGCACGCCCGCGCTGAAATGGGGATCAACCAACGCGTACACCGAAGACTCCACCGGGCATCCGGTCTACGATTGGACGATCGTCGACAAAATCCTCGATACCTATCTTCATTCTGGCGCGAAGCCTTTTGTCGAAATCGGCTTCATGCCTCAAGCTCTTTCCACGCATCCGGATCCGTATCGCCATCACTGGCCCAAGAGCGAACTTTTCGTGGGCTGGACCTATCCTCCGAAGGATTTTGTCAAGTGGGGTGAGTTGGTCTATCAGCTGGCGCTGCACTGCGTCGCTCGCTACGGAAAAAGCGAAGTCGCCGGGTGGAATTGGGAAGTCTGGAACGAGCCGGACATCGGCTACTGGCACGGAACTCCCGAAGAATACGACAAGCTGTTTGACTACGCGGTTGACGCCGTGCGGCGCGCATTGCCGGAGGCGAAGGTGGGAGGCCCGGCGACGACCGGACCCGGGGCTGCCAAGGCGGTCGAGTTCCTCCGGCAATTTCTGCGGCACTGTGCCACCGGCACGAACTATGCAAACGGAAAGACGGGGACTCCGCTCGACTACATAAGCTTCCATGCGAAGGGCTCCCCTGAAGTAAAAGATGGACATGTGCAGATGGGACTCGCTCATCAACTGCGCGACGTGGATGAAGGGCTGAAGATGGTTTCGTCATTTCCGCAGTTTGCGCAGCTGCCGGTGATCCTGAGCGAATCGGACCCGGAGGGCTGTGCCGCTTGTTCGGCGAAGGATCATCCGCAAAACGCATATCGAAACGGCACGCTGTATCCGGCGCATACGGCTGTTGCGATCCGAGAGATGCTGGATCTGAACGCGCGCCAGAAGACCAACCTCACAGGAATTCTCACTTGGGCGTTTGAGTTTGAAGACCAGCCATACTTTCTAGGATATCGGACTCTGGCCACGAACGGGATCGACAAACCGATCTTGAATCTGTTTCGGATGCTGGGATTGATGTCGGGAGAGCGCGTCGAAGTCAGGAGCAGCGCGGCGGTGAATCTCGACGAGATGCTAACGTCTGGAGTTCGCTCAAAGGCGGACGTCGACGGTCTGGCGGCTCGTGGCGATCATGAAGTCACCGTGTTGCTGTGGAACTATCAGGATGACGAGGCGTCGGCCGCGGAATTGCCTGTGCAACTGAACTTCGCGGGATTGCCGACCAGTGCAGCAAGAATTCTGGTGAAGCACTATCGCATTGACCAGAACCACAGCAATTCCTATACAGTGTGGAAGGCGATGGGGTCTCCGCAATCGCCCACTGCAGAGCAATCTCAGTCGTTGAAAGCAGCGGGGCAGTTGCAACT
>DATMOO010000244.1:0-26396 GCA_035568275.1 Candidatus Sulfotelmatobacter sp. | reverse complement strand
TTTCGGATCACGCGTCCACACGCTGGCTGCCAATCCATATTCAGAATCGTTCGCCAAGTGCACAGCTTCGTCTACATCGTCGCACGCCATCACCGGCAGCACGGGACCGAAGGTTTCTTCGCGCATGATGCGCATGTCGTGCGTCACGTCCGCCAATACCGTAGGAGCGTAGTAATTTGGCCCCAACTCGGGCAGGCGCGCACCACCTGTGAGAACCCGCGCTCCGCGTGACTTCGCATCCTCCACGTGCGACTCCACGATCCGGACTTGTCGCCCCTGAATCATCGGCCCCACATCCGTGTGTGGATCCATGCCGTTGCCCACGCGCAGCTTCTTCGTCTTGGCTGCACATGCTTGGGCAAAGGACTCATACAAGCTACGATGCACGTAGCAACGCTCGACCGACAGGCAGGCCTGCCCGGCGTTGACGAAAGCTCCCCACACCGCGGCGCTCGAAGCTACATCGACGTCGGCGTCATCGAGCACCAGCATGGGATCTTTCCCACCCAGTTCGAGCACAACCGGCAGCAGGCGATCGGCGGCGGCGGCTGCGATCCGCTTGCCAGTAGTGACGCTTCCCGTGAATACCAGTTTGTTGATGGGTGAATGCACCAGAGCGGCTCCGGCCGGCCCTTCGCCCACGACCACCTGAAAAACGTCTTCGGGCACACCGGCCGCGTGCAGCAGCGAGGCCAACTCCAGCGCCACCAGCGGCGTCAGTTCCGAGGGTTTTAGCACCACGGCGTTTCCTGCGACCAGCGCCGCCAGCGTCTCCGTCGCCGGAATCGAAAACGGATAGTTCCACGGCGAGATGATTCCGATTACGCCGCGTGGCTCGCGAACCAGCCATCCGCGCTTCAGCTTGGTGACCAGATTGCCGTGGGGGACGGGTTCATCGCGCAGCAAACTGAATGCATTGTCGATGAGGAATCGCGCGGTATCAAGAACGACGAGCACCTCGGTGACGAGCGCCTCCGCCAGGGGCTTTCCGACTTCACGAGTAATCGCAGCCGCGACCTCTGACTTCCTCGCGCAGAGTTTTCTCTGAAACTGGCGCAAAACGGCGATGTGGTGCTGCAGACCGAGATCGGACCAGGCTGTTTGCGCGATATGCCCACGCTCAACAGCAGCGGCGACCTCGGTTTCTACGGCGCAATCCAGTTCCCGCAGCACTTCGCCGGTAGCGGGATTCACCGACAAAATCTTTCGAGCCGCAATTTGCTGATCGGTCGCCATGAAGTAATGGTATTCCCCAGAAACGTGGCTGGCTACGTTTCTGGTCGGGACGCTTCTTCACGGGAAAAAGCTGATCGCCAGATTGTGTGAGGACAGCCGCCCTCGGCTGTCCGTCGCCCGAAGGGCGACTGCTTTTGACTGCGGTGCTGCCAATGAAAGCAGTTCCTTCTCACTCGAAAAGTCCGTCATCTCAGCACTGAATTTGTGGTGCAGGGGGCAAAGACGGCCGCTTACGCGGCCGGACAGCCGAAGGCGGCTTGTCTCCACAAAATTCTTGGACCCTAGTAATCGACTTGGACCAAATACAGCCCCGACGCGGGTGCGGTCGCCCCTGCCGCCGACCGGTTACGTGTTTCCAGAATCCGTGTAACGTCGTCGGCCAGCAGTGTGCCGCGACCCACCAGGATGAAGGTTCCCACCAAATTGCGCACCATGTGATGCAGAAATCCGGAGCCGCGCACCGTGTAAACCAATTCCTCTCCTACGCGTTCCCATGTTGAAGAGAAGATGGTTCGCCAATTGGAGGCCGGTTCGCCTTCGCGTCCCCGCTCCGGATCGACTGCGGCGAAGGAGGTGAAGTCGTGCTCTCCGATAACCAGGCCGGCGGCACCGATCATTGCTTCTTCGTTAAGCGGGTACGGGTAGTGCCACACGTAGCGCGCCAGAAATGGCGGACAGATCGTCTCCCGGTAGATCCGGTATCGATAAGTCTTTCCGCGCGCCGAATGCCGCGCATGAAATTCCGCCGGCATTTCTTTCACGTCCAGCACACGGATCGAGGCCGGCAGAATATCGTTCAGCGCTTTCAGGAAATTCCCCGTGGGAACCGGCGACCATGTGACAAATGTCATAACCTGCGCCAGTGCGTGCACTCCCGCGTCGGTGCGGCCGGAGCCTTGTGGCAATACTTTTTCGCCCGTGATTCGTCCAATGGCTGAGGCGAGTGTCCCCTGCACCGTCACTGCGTCAGGCTGCACCTGCCACCCGGAGAATTCCGCCCCATCATAGGAAAGGATCAATTTGAGATTACGCCGGCGAACTTTAGAGTCCGGCGGGGACGCCGAATCATCGAAGTCATTTAAATCCATGCAGGCGATCCCGTTAAACGTATAGGGTGGAGGCGATTTCGTGTTTCGGTCAGCTATACTAAACGGTTTCCACGGAAACCTGGCTTCGATCTTGGACGCTTCGGTCGAAGCTCGGCCTCGAGACGCTGCAGTCCGCAAAACCGAAGGCAACAAGGAAGGTCGTTGTTTGTCCAGCTTTCCGGAACCTTCCACCGCTCCTTTGCGTATCAACGCCTGAGTAGAGATTTTGTTTTAGGGCCACTGCAGCGGACAGAACCTGTTTTTTTCGTAACCAAGCATTAATCAACGTGGTTTTTACGACTGGAGATGAGTAGATGCCATTTGCACGTATAACCTCGACCATCCGGCTCGCCGCCACGGCAAGTCTATTCACAATGCTGACCATGGCCTGTTGGGCACAGGAACCGCCCGCCGCGCCGACGCCGCAGAATACTCCCGAAGCCAAGCCGGTTCCGGCGCTGGACTACAGCAAGCCGGTGAAGCACTTTCCCAACCCTATCGGCCCCTATACCTCGCGACAGGTTGACCCGCCAAATCTGGCGAACACGGCGCGGATCGACTCTCTGATGCGGGAGGGCAAGCTTTACCTGTCGTTAAATGACGCAATCGCCCTGGCGCTCGAGAATAATCTTGATATCGCGATCGCGCGCTATAACCTGAACATCGCCGACACTGACGTGCTGCGTGCCAAGGCGGGCGCCCAGATTCTGGGCGTGAATGTCGGCATCGTGCAGAACACACCGGGCGGCGGCGTTGGCGGAATCGGAACGCAGGTCGGTTCCGGTACCGGCGGTACCTCCCTTGGCGCTGGCGGGGCTGGTGTGGGAGTTGGCGGTATCGTTGGTTCTACAGCGGGCGGTCTTTTCGGGCCGCTGATCACCAGCTTCGACCCAGTGCTGACGGGATTCTTTCAAAGTGACCACTTCCACATTCTACCCTCCAGCACATTCAGTCCAGCCTCGCCGCAGAACACAACCACCACCAATTTTCAGTACAATCAGGGATTCCAGTGGGGAACCAACTTGTCGGTCGGCTTCAATAACAGCCGCACCACAGTCGGCAACGCCCCTTTCACCCCTCTGAGTCCGCAGTTGAATTCCAATTTCCAGTTCAAACTGACACAGCACTTGCTTCAAGGATTCGGATTCGCCCCCAACACCCGCTTTATCCGGATCGCCAAGAACAACCGTGAGCTGTCGGATGTAGCGTTCCGATTGCAAATCATCACCAGCGTCGATCAGATCGAGAACATGTACTGGGATCTGGTCTACGCCTACGAAAATCTGCGGGTAAAGCAAGAATCTTTGACTTTCTCGCAGAAGACCCTTTCTGACACGAAGAAGCAGGTGGAGATCGGCAGCCTCGCTCCGATTGAAGCAGTGCGCGCACAGAGCACGGTCGCAGCCGATGAGCAGGCGTTGACTGTGGCCCGGACGAACCTCCAGTTGGAACAGTTGATCATGAAGAATGCGCTCAGCCGCACGCTGCACGATCCGGTGCTGGCCAATGCCGATGTAGTTCCTACTTCAACGATGGAAGTTCCGGAAAGTGAACAGATTCAACCCACAGAGGAATTGGTGAATGCGGCGCTGCAGCACCGGGCGGAGCTGATAGAGTCGCGGATTCAGTTGAACAGCCAGCAAATCAGCAACCAGGGACTGCGCAGCCTTCTATTGCCAACGTTGGATGCCTATGCCTACTACGGCGGCTATGGATTAGGCGGATCGCAGAATCCTACCAACCTTTGCGGTAACCCGGATAACCCTGGCTTCGGTTGTTCGACGACGCCAGCTTCGCCGATTGGCTACGGGGGAACCCTCAATCAACTCATCAATTCCACCGCTCCCGACAAAGGCGTCGGTCTGCAACTCAACATACCCCTGCGGAATCGCGCTGCTCAGGCGGTTCAGATTCGCGGCCAGCTGGAGTATCGCCAGGCGCAGATGGCGCTGCAGCAGACCGAGAATCGGGTGAGCATCGAAGTTCGCCAGGCCCAGTTCGCGGTCGAGCAAAACCGCGCCAGCGTGGCATCGGCTCAGGCTGCCGTCGACTATGCGCGTCAGTCGCTGGATGCCGAGCAGAAGAAATATCAATTCGGCACTTCGACCACTACCGCGGTACTGCAGACTCGCAGTGCGCTAGCGACGGCGGAATCAACCTTGATGTCGGCCATGGCTGCTTACGAAAAGTCGCGGGTGGAACTGGAGCGCGCCACTGGCTCGCTGCTCGACAAAAACGGCATCAGCATCGACGATGCTGCACGCGGCCAGGTCACGCACATGCCCAATGTTTCTTACGTTGCACCTCGCAAGGAACTGCCGACGGCCGCTCCCGCGGCGCAACCGCAGCAATAGACTCGCTTCGCAAAACTCTAACGCCGCTGTGTCAGCACAGCGGCGTTTTCTTTTCCTCACAATTCTTTACAATCCTCGACGCCTCGCAGCAAACTTCTCCCGCTAAGATGAAGAGACGCTTTTTCGCGTTCTGCATCCAACTTTGCGCTTTCTGATTTCTGATCCTGCAATGCTTTGCGTTATTTTTCCCTAGCAAGGAGAAGCTCATGTCCTTCCCGTGTCTGATTTGTGCTTTCAGGTTGGCATTGCGGCATGCCGCTGCCGTTCTTCTGATTGCCGCCGTACCGCTCTCGCTGGCTGCGCAACAAAGCGTGCCAGCGCCACCCTCGCCGTCGACGCCTGCCGCGCCGCAGCCTGAACAGCCTCACGCTGTCAACCTGACCGACTATTCACAGCCGCGGTCGGCCTTCCCTCATGTGCTGCAGCCTTATCTGCCGCGTGAACTGGCGCAGCCATCTTTTGGAAATTCGTCGCGCATCGATTCGCTGATGCGCGATGGCAAGATCTATCTCTCGATCGACGACGCGATCGCCCTCGCGCTGGAGAACAACCTCGACCTCGACCTCGCCCGTTACAACCTGAACATTGCCGACGCCGATCTGCTCCGGGCCAAGTCCGGCGCCAATATTCTCGGCGTGAATACAGGTATCGTGCAGAACACCCCGGGAGGCGGCGTGGGAGGACTCGGCGGCACGGTCGGCTCGGGAACCGGCGGTACGACAGTTGCCCCGGGCGGCGCGGGCACCGGCACCAACGGTCTGGTGAGTTCGACTCTCGGAGTCGGGTCCCCCATCACTAGCTTCGACCCGCAATTGACGAGTTCACTCCAGCTTGACAAGAACGAGACGGCATCCACCAGTGTATTCAGCCCGGCGCCTGGAGGGATCGTTGCGCAAAATACCTACACTGCGAACTTTGCCTATACGCAAGGATTTCATTGGGGAACCACGCTGACTGCAGGCTTCAACAATACCCACCTGGCGACCAACAGCACCGTAAACCTTCTGACTCCACAACTGGGATCGAACTTTCAATTTCGGATCACTCAAAATCTGTTGCAGGGCTTTGGGTCGTTGCCAAACATGCGATTCATTCACATTGCAAAAAACAACCGCGAGATCTCCGACGTCGCCTTCCGACTGCAGGTCATTACCACGGTCGACCAGATTGAAAACATGTACTGGGATTTTGTGTACGCGTTCGAAAATGTTCGCGTGCAGCAAGAGTCTCTCACCTACGCGCAGAAGGCTCTTGATGACGCGAAACGCCAGGCCCAGGTCGGGACAGTGCCGCCCATTCAAGTGGTGAGCGCGCAGAGCACAGTTGCCACCGACCAGCAGAATCTGATTGTGGCGCAGAACAATCTGCAACTGCAGCAGTTGCTGATGAAGAATGCGCTGAGCCGAAGTATTGAAGATCCAGTGCTGGCGGAAGCTGACGTGATTCCCACCTCCATCATGCAGGTTCCGCAGGAAGAAACGGTGATTCCGATCCAGGACTTGATCAACGACGCGCTGCAGCATCGCGCCGAACTGGTGGAATCGCGCATTGATCTGAACTCGCGCGACATCAACAACAAGGCCGTGCGGAATGCGATGCTGCCGACTCTGGATGCCTTTGCTTATTACGGAGGTTCTGGCGTGGGTGGAGATTTGAATTCGCAGTGTACATTCCAAGGCAACGCATGCTTACCTCCTCCGATATTTCACGGCGCGAATTCGGTGAGCTACGGCGGAACGCTCAACCAACTGGTGAACGGAACCGCGCCCGATAAAGGAATCGGACTCTCGCTGAATATCCCCATTCGCAACCGGCTGGCGCAGTCGAACCAGGTGCGCGCGCAGCTCGAATACCGCCAGGCGCAGGTACGCCAACACCAACTTGAAAACCAGGTGCGGATCGAAGTGCGAAACGCGCAATTCGATGTGAAACAGAATCGCACCGCGGTGCAGGCGGCGCAGTCCGCAGTTGATCTGGCCCGGCAGACTCTGGATGCGGATCAGCAGAAGTTGAAGGTAGGACTCACTACCCAGGTGACTATCCTGCAGGACGCCGCCACGCTGACCACTGGCGAATCGAACCTGGTTTCGGCCAAGGCAGCCTACGAAAAGTCGCGTCTCGAACTTGACCGCGCAACAGGACTGCTGCTGGAACATGCCGGCATCGACATCGCCGATGCCACCCGAGGCCAGGTCACGCATTTGCCGAACGTGCCGTATGTGGCTCCGCGGCCGGATGTGCAACCCGGCGCTCAGCCGAGTACGCCGTCGGCATCGATTCAACCGGCCCAGTCGGGAGGGCAGTAGTGTCTCGGTAGTTCTCCGCGCTCTCTGCGCGATTGTCTCAGCGAACTCTGCGGTGAAAGCTTCTTACCGCTGAGTTCGCGGAGAACTGCCGCGGAGAGCGCAGAGAACTTCTCTTCCGCAGATCGCCTGATACACTACGCTGCAATGGAGACGTGGAAGAGCGGGCCTTCGGCGCCGCGTGAGCGATCAGAAAGAGACCAGGGCTTCAGCCCCCGGCGTGGGCTTCCACGATTCTTCTTGTGGCTTCTGCCTCTCTCGTTCGCGCTGCAAGTGGCGTCGATCGGAATCTTTCATCAATATCGAACGCGTGCCGGCAATGACAATTTCGAATTCGGGTGGGAGATGGGCCGCATCGGGCGCTCCCTCGCGCAGGGGCATGGGTTCAGCAGTCCGTATGAAAGCAACACCGGACCGACGGCGTGGGAGCCGCCGCTTTATCCCTTTCTGATCGCCGGAGTCTTCAAGGTCTTTGGCATTTACACTCATGCGTCGGCGTGGGTGTTGCTCAGCATCAACAGCCTTTTCGCAACGCTCACCTGCATTCCCATTTTTCTGATTGCTCGCAGAACATTCGGCGATAACGTCGCGAAATGGTCGGCGTATGCGTGGGGACTAAATCCCTACGTGTGGTATTGGTCGATTCACTGGATCTGGGACACGACGTTTACGCCGTTTATTCTCGCGTGCGTGTTCCTGCTGGCGCTGGAACTGCAAGACTGGCCGGGATGGCAAGGCTGGGCGCTGTTCGGCGCGCTCTACGGGATCGGGGTGCTGGCCAATCCCACGATGCTCACATTCCTTCCCTTCTGCGGTTTGTGGATCTGGCGGCAGCGCTATAGGCGAGGCCTGGCGTCGCTCGCAGGGATTGTGATCGCTTCCGTCGTCTTCTGGGCGGCGTTGTCGCCGTGGCTGCTCCGAAATAACGCGGTCTTCGGACACTTCCTTCTTCGCGATGATTTCGGATTGCAATTCCGTCTGGGTAATGGTCCTTACGCCGAAGGTATGCTGATGCCGTTCCTTCAGCCGCATCACAACAAACTGGAGTGGGAAAAATTCCAGCAGATGGGCGAACTTGCGTATAGCGAATCGTGCAAGCAGGAGGCCTTCTCCTGGGTTCGAGCGCATCCCGGACGATTTGCCGTCATCAGCCTGAAGCGCTTCTTCTATTACTGGAACGGCGTACCCCGGGAGACCAATAGCGTTTCGCCGGTGGACTTCCGAACGTCGGGCTTTCTGGCAACGTCGGTCTTGGCGCTGTGGGGACTCGCCCGCGCGCTGCGCCAGAAAGGGCCGGGGGCGTGGCTGTTCGCCGGGCTGGTGCTTACGTATCCCACGGTGTATTACTTCGTCTTTCCGCATGCACGGTATCGGCATCCGATTGAGCCGGAGCTGGTGATCTTGATCGTGTTTGTGATTTTTGAGGCGCGGCGGCGATCCATCGAGGCTGAA
Organism: Candidatus Sulfotelmatobacter sp.; assembly: GCA_035568275.1. Lineage (GTDB taxonomy): Bacteria > Acidobacteriota > Terriglobia > Terriglobales > Acidobacteriaceae > Sulfotelmatobacter. The sequence goes on along the minus strand of DATMOO010000244.1, from coordinate 17,963 downwards.
GCCCGCGAGATTGCTAACGGCTGACGCGGCGCTGAAGCGCCGCTCTCCCACGGTTGCGCCGGCATACGTCTCAAGGCTGAACCCGGCTGTGAGACAATTCCGAGTTCCCTCAGCGTTCTCCGCGGCTTTTCTCTGCGGACTCGGCGGTTGAAGGCTCTACCCGCTGAGATCGCAGAGGATTCGCAGAGAGCGCGGAGTCATCACTGGCGAAATGCAACTATCCGTCGTCATCATCACTTTCAACGAAGAGGCTAACATCGGGCGGACGCTTCAGAGCGTGCAGCCGTTGGTCGCCGACGGTAAGGGAGAAATCATCGTCGTCGACTCCGGCTCAACCGACCGGACGGTGGAGATTGCGAAATCGCGCGGCGCGAAGGTGTTCGTTGAGGAGTGGAAGGGATTTGCGGCGCAGAAGAATTCAGCGATCGACAAGGCGACAGGAAAATGGGTTCTAAGTTTGGATGCAGACGAGGAGGTTGAACCATCTCTGCTTGACGAACTCACGTTTCTGTTTCAAACGCCAACGACTACGGACGATTTGAATGCAAGATTCGAACGGGTCAGAGCTCTCACTTACTTATCGACTCGACAGTCGCGAAAGCAAATCCGCTTGATGATGAAAGCTCAAGGAAATCCGAACTCCTTTTTCGCAGAGATGAACGGATATTTGGTGGCACGAAAGAATCTTTTTCTCGGTCGGTGGATCAGGCATGGAGGCTTTTGGCCCGATCGCAAGCTTAGGCTTTTTCGCCGAGGCACAGCCATATTCGAAGACAGACTGGTGCATGAAGATATCAAGTTGACCCAGGGAATATCGGGACAACTACGAGGCTCGCTTCTGCACCACTCCTACCCCACCCTGTCCGACTACATCGACCACATGAACCGCTACTCCTCGCTGGGAGCGCAGATGGTTGTAGCTAAGGGCAAACTGCGCTTCAGTTTCATTAACATCGTCCTCCGCCCGCTCTTCACCTTCGTCTACAACTATTTCTTCCGTCTCGGATTTCTCGACGGACGCGAAGGGTTGCTGCTGCACATGTACCATGCGGTCTATGTGTCTTGGAAGTACGCCAAGGCGTGGGAACTGTCTCGGCAGAAAAACACATTGTCATCCTGAGCGCCGGCGAAGCCGACGCGAGGGACCCTACGTCCGTCGCCGCCTTCGATGCGGTAGACAGGACCTCCCGCTCTGGACGCAGTAACAAAGAAACCTCGCGTCTTCATCGCTGCGAAAATCGTCGTACGGTCCTTCACTCGGCTTGACGCCGAGTTCAGGATGACATGCCCAGCTGGATGACACGCTCAGTTGGATGACATTCTCCGTTGGGTGACATGTTCAGCTGGGTGACATGCTCCGTGGAAGGTACCTGGCTCGCAAGAGACAGCAAACGGACGCGTCTGCAAACCGACCGGTCGTTTTGATCTGTCCACTCGCCTTGCTCCAATTGCGTGCCTTCCCTATCATCAGAGAAGAACTGGGGATTGCATGCAAAAGAAGCCGTCGAAGCCGCAAGTGTCCGATAGTCCTGTCGCTGACGTGTTTGAGAACCGCCATCCGTCGGAGGCAGAGAAGAATTGGGCCGAGAAGACACTGGCGCCCACGATTGAGAAAGCTCCCGAGCACCCGATCGGCGCACCCACGGGCGTGAATGTCGACGAGCACGGCAACGCGCGTTTCACGACAATCTCTGGTGTGCCCATTCGACGCCTCTACACGCAGGCCGATCTTCCCGCCGACTGGAGCGAAGAGCAATATCTCGGATATCCCGGCCAGCCGCCGTTCACACGAGGGATTCACGCTACGGGATATCGTGGCAAGCTTTACACCATGCGCCAGTTCTCCGGCTTCGCTTCGCCGGAAGAGACCAACCAGCGCTACAAATATCTGCTTGAGCACGGTGGCAGCGGGTTGTCCGTCGCGTTCGATCTCCCCACGCTGATGGGCTACGACTCGGATCATCCCGCCAGCGAAGGCGAGGTCGGGAAGTGCGGCGTCGCGATTGACTCGCTCGAGGACATGGAGATTCTCTTCAACGGCATCGACCTGGAGAAAACGACTGTATCGATGACGATCAATTCCCCGGCGTCGGTGCTGTGGGCGATGTATCTGGTCGTCGCCGAGAAACAGGGCGCGGACTGGAAGAAGATTTCCGGAACGATCCAGAACGACATCCTGAAGGAATACATTGCGCAGAAGGAATACATCTATCCTCCGGCGCCGTCGATGCGGCTGGTGATCGACACCTTCGAATTCGGTTCGAAGTTCACACCGCGCTTCAACACGATTTCGATCAGTGGATACCACATCCGCGAGGCCGGTTCGACCGCGCTGCAGGAACTCGCATTCACGTTGTACGACGGAGTCGAATATGTGGAGTGGGCTCGCCGCCGCGGCCTGGACGTCGACGACTTTGGCCCGCGGCTCAGTTTCTTCTTCAACGCCCATAATGATTTCTTCGAAGAGATTGCGAAGTACCGGGCCGCCCGCAAAATCTGGTACCGCGTGATGAAAGAGCGCTTCGCCGCGAAAAATCAGCGCACGTGGCTGATGCGCTTCCACACGCAGACGGCGGGAGTGTCGCTGCCCGCGCAACAACCGATGAACAACATCGCGCGCGTCGCAGTCCAGGCGTTGGCTGCGGTACTGGGCGGCACGCAGTCGCTACACACCGACTCCTACGACGAAGCTCTCGCCCTGCCCACTGAAGAAGCCGCGCGCATCGCGCTGCGCACGCAACAGGTCATTGCTTTCGAGTCCGGCGTGGCGCAAACGGTCGACCCGCTGGGCGGTTCGTATTTCCTCGAGAACCTGACGCTGCAGATGGAAAACGGCGCCTTCGACTACTTCGGCAAGATGGACGCGATGGGCGGGATGGTGAAGGCGATCGAGCGCGGATATCCCCAGAAAGAGATCGCCGAATCTTCCTATCAGTACCAACGCGCCGTTGAGGCAAAAGAAAAGGTTATCGTCGGCGTGAACGAGTTCGCCATCGAGGAAGAACCGCCGCACACCCTCTACATCGACGAGACGGTCGCCCGCCAGCAATCGGAAAAACTGAAGAACCTGCGCACCCGCCGCTCGAACGATGACGTGCGCCGCGCGCTCGATGCCCTGAAGAAAGCTGCCGCCCAGGAACCGAAGACCGCTTCCAACGGCGCAATCTCATCCGCGAATACCATGCCCTACATCGTGGATGCAGTCCGCGCCTACGCCACCGTGGGCGAAATCTGCGAAGCCTTGCGGCAGGTCTACGGCACGTATACGGAAGTCAGCATCACCTAATATCTGGCCCTCGCGCTCCTAATATTTAATCTCCAAGATACTTGGCAACTCTGCGGAGGATGCCTGCGTCCAATCCCGGATTTTTCGCGGGGTATTCGGGAACCGGCCATTCTTAGAAATTTCATGTGACGTCCGTTATGCCGATATAGCTTTGCCTGCTTGAGTGCTGCGCCCGTCGAGCGTCGCCCTCTATCTGACCTGGCAGCCCTGGTTCGCCGCCGTCCTGTTTACATCGATCGTCGTCAATTTCCTATTTGGCAAGTGGCTGCGCGCAAAGGCGCACTGGCTGCCGCTCTCGGCAGGGATCTTTTTCAATCTGGCCTTGCTCGCCGCCTTCAAATATGTGCCTCCACTAACATTCCACATTTTGCCGTCGTCACTACGGAACGCGACTCGCCTCGCACTGCCGTTAGGGATCTCTTTCTGGACGTTTCAGGCACTCAGCTATCTTTTCGACCTCTACCGCGGAGAGGAACTTGACCCAACGTTTGACGAGTTCGCCCTCTACATGGTGTTCTTCCCGGTCACCATCTCGGGCCCGGTCTGCCGCATGCCAGACATGCTGCCGCAATTCCGATCCGAAGAAACAACTGCGTGGAGTGACATCGGACTGGGATTGCGAAGAATCGCGATTGGCGTGTTCATGATGCAACTGGGCAAACTGCTGGCCAGGGATTCTGGCAGGAGATGGCATCGTCAGCGGATTCGACCGCGCAACGCAGTGGTCGGGGACCGATGTCTGGTGTCTCGCCTTCGGCTATGGACTACAACTCTTCTTCGACTTCGCCGGTTACACGCATATTGCCGTGGGCGCGGCCAAGGCATTGGGTATCACCGTGCCGGAAAACTTCGAGCGGCCGTTTGACTCCACGAGCCCTTCAGTGTTTTGGACGCGCTGGCACATGTCGCTGTCATTCTGGATCCGGGACTACGTCTTTTTTCCGCTGGCGCCTTTGCGCCGCGAGATGTGGTGGCGCAACCTGGCGCTGGCCTTGTCGATGGTCGTGTTCGGCCTATGGCACAAAGGCACTTTGCTACTTCTGATCTGGGGCTGCTATCACGGAGTGCTGCTCGTCTCGCAGCGCCTGTTGCAACAGGTCGAGCGCAGATTCAATTGGCAACTACCCAAACTGTGGACCCTGCTCTCATGGATCGTGACGGCCGCGCTCATCAGCCTGGGATGGATTTTCTTCCGCGCGAATTCGACGGCACAGGCGCGCCAGATGCTGGCGGCGGTCGCCTCCCCCGGAAGTTACGCCTCTCACTATCTCAGTTCCAGCCTTTACCTTCTGATCGCGGTTCTTTCCGCAGGGTATGCGGTTGTGTTGCTGGTCAGTGATGCTATCGACCGGGCCACCGCTCCAACAGACGCGCCCCACCAGCATTCGGGGATGTTGTCGCTAATGTCTCGTTCGCGTTGGTTCTGGCTTCCCGCCGTCTACGCGCTAGCGTTGCTCGTGGTGCTGATGATCAGGCTCACGCAACAGGGCGGCGTCGGCCAGATGATGTACCGCAGTTTCTAGCTCTGGCGTGCACCGCCGCCTCTCCCCGGCGATGCCAGATGGTCATTTTCGCGGACTCAAACTCTTGCACCCTGCCTGCTAGAATTTCATCTACAGAGTCTGCATGTTTCTTAAGAGCCTGCGCCCGCTGCTGCCCTACCTGAAGCGCTATCGCCGGGCCTACGCGTTCGGCACAGGCTGTGTGCTGCTGCACAACGGCATTTGGGTACTATTCCCGCTGGTCATCGGCAAGGCCTCTGATGATCTGAATCAAGGCGTCACGCGCCACAAGCTTCTGGTCTACGCCGGACTGCTGCTCGCCATCGCTGTCACCAAGGGGATATTCCAGTTCCTCACGCGCTGGGTCGTGATCGGCGTCTCGCGCGACATCGAATTCGATCTACGCAACGATCTCTTCGCGCGGCTCGAAGGACTGAGTTACTCCTACTATCAACGCAACCGCACCGGCGACATTATGGCGCGCGCGACCAACGACTTGAACGCCGTGCGAATGCTGCTCGGCCCGGCGATTATGTACTCGGCGAACACCATGGTCTACACGGCCGGAGCGCTGGCGTTCATGATCTCGATTAACCCCAAGCTGACCCTGCTCACGTTTCTGCCGCTGCCGGCTGTGAGCGTCGTCATTCAGACGTTCGGACGCCGTATCCACGAGCGCTTCGAACGCATTCAGGCGATGTTCTCCGACATCTCCGCTCGCGCTCAGGAGAATTTCTCGGGGGCTCGCCTGATCCGCGCTTATGTTCAGGAAGAAGCCGAGATCAAAGCGTTCGAGCGCGAGAACAAGGAGTACATCCGCCGCAGCCTGAAACTGGTGCGCTTAATGGGCATGCTCTGGCCCACCCTGGAATTGATGCTGGGTTGTGCAGTGGTACTCGTGCTTTGGCTCGGCGGACAAGAAGTACTCGCGGGACAATTAACTTTGACCCGCGTCACAAGTCTCGTCGGGACATATCCCGGAATTACCACGACTCTGAAGATCGACGGTTCCATGAGCGTCGGCCAATTCGTCTCCTTCAGCACCTACATGATGCAACTCACATGGCCGATCATTGCGCTGGGCTGGGTCATCAACATATTCCAGCGCGGGACCGCATCGCTGATCCGCATCAACGAGATCATGCAAGAGCAGCCGGAAATCCGGGACGCACCAGATGCGCAAGCGCACGAGATCAACGGCGAGATCGAGTTCCGCGAGCTGAACTTCAGCTACGACGGTAAGCCGGTTCTGCGCCATGTGAACCTGCGCGTGCCCGCAGGCAGCAGCCTCGCGATCGTGGGCCCGACCGGATCGGGCAAAACAACCCTGGTCGATCTGATTCCGCGCATCTACGACGCCAACCCTGGCATGGTGCTGATCGATGGCCGCCCAATCCGCGAATATTCACTGGAATCATTGCGCCGCAGTATCGGGTTCGTTCCCCAGGAGACGTTCCTGTTCAGCGACCGGATTCGCGAGAACATCGCCCTGGGAGTCGACTCGGCCAGCAGCTCCGACATTCACGATGCCGCCGACGCTGCCAATATCGCTGTCGACATCGAGAGCTTTCCTGAAGGCTATGAAACTCTGGTGGGCGAGCGGGGCATCACGCTCTCGGGCGGGCAAAAGCAGCGTACCGCGATTGCTCGCGCGCTGATTCGGAATCCCCGGATCCTGATCCTTGACGATGCGCTCTCCAGCGTCGACACCCACACCGAAGACAAGATCCTCAACCACCTGCGCGACGTGATGGCGGGACGCACCACCATCTTCATCTCCCACCGCGTCTCCACCGTGCGCAATGCGGACCGCATCGCCGTGCTGCATGGCGGACGCATCGTCGAACTCGGCACCCACGACGAACTTCTCGCCTTGAACGGCTACTACAGCGACCTGTATAACAAGCAACTGCTGGAAGAAGAGTTGGCTGAGGTCCAGTAGCCCTGTTGACCTGCTGTTGACATCTGGGCCAGCGACTTCGTCTATACTCTCGGCAACTGGGGCAACCCAAAACACTGCATGCAGCGCGTCGACTCGGAAGAAATCCTCGACTCCGATCAGTGTCCCGTACCCGATGCGGACGCCTCCCTGCGGGACTTGTGCCGGATCAATCGATGGTTCGGAGGCGTAGCCACCACTCGCAACCTGGTCGAGGGCGTCTCAAGTTCGACCGGACAAAAACACTTTTCGCTGCTGGAGGTCGCATCCGGACACGGCGAAGTCCCGCGAGTCGCGGCGTTGCAGTTGGCGAAAAAGGGAATCACGCTGGATATCACCGATCTCGACCGCGTTCCGTCTCACCTGCGGAAAGGGCATCGTGCGCTGGTCGCCGATGCGCTGGCTCTTCCGTTCCGTAACGACAGCTTCGACCTGGTAAGCTGCAGCCTTTTCGCGCATCATCTCGATCCTGAGAACTTAGCCCGGTTCGTGGACGAAGCCTCTCGCGTCAGCCGCTGTGCTGTCTTGATCAATGACTTGATCCGCCATCCGTTACACCTGGCGCTGGTGTTCGCGGGATTTCCCTTGATGCGCAGTCATGTCTCTCGCCTCGACGGAGTCGCCTCAGTGCGGAGAGCGTATGTCCCCGAAGAGGTGCGCCAGATTCTGACCAATGAAACGCGACCTGCCGAGAGTGTCGAAATCTCGACTCACTATCTGTTCCGCATGGGAATCATCATCTGGAAGGATCGTTCTTCGCGGAAGGCTGAGTTCCAGGCCCTCAGTACCTCAGCGGCCTAGCCGCCCACTCTTTGCTACTACTGGCGAACCTGTTCTTGTCAAGAAACGACAATGGCGCGACAACGAAACCAGGTAGCATGATTTCTCGAAATATCAAGCGATCACCTGTTCCGCATGCGTGTGACCGTCTCGAAGGGCGCAGCATACGAATGGAAGTACGCTTCCTCTGCCCTTATCTCAATTGCACCGCGACGGCCTCAGTAAGGCTCATAGGCTTTCCCAGTTCGTGAACCTCAATTGACCGACCGTGCTTCGCATACGCCGCGATGACGGTGGGCTGTGACCAGTCCAAGTCCCACCCGTTCTCGATTGCCACCAGATAGTAGGAACCTGGCACAACTCCGTAAAGGCTGAACGTGCCATCGAGGTCGCTCTGATCGCGACGAAAGAGATCGCGGTGGTTTTCGGGGTCCTTGGGAACCAGCACCACCATTGCACCGGCAAATCCCTGGCCGGCCTTCTTCACGACTCCCTCGACTTTGACGCTACCCGCAACGAGTGTCAGCGAGGCAGAGGCCGACGCGCCCGGCCCGAGAACGACACTATGCCCCGAAACGTCGGCTCCCTCGGCCGTCATCCGTGCAATGGAATATGGCTTGCGTGCTCCCCACACGAGAACGTCGTATCGCCCGGCGGGAACTTGATCGATCTCCGCTTCTCCCTTCGCATCGAGCATGCGATAGCCGTTCATACTTCTGCCCTTCGAGCGCAACCCAACCGAAAACCCCTTGGGAATGGAACTCTCTCCCGGTATTTGCACCGAAATTTTCAGGTTGCCTGCCGGTTCGGCGGTAGCGGAGTCGATCTGCTCGCCATCTTTGCTGAGATCGATTCCGTTCATCCGCACGGTTGTGCCTTGCCCTTGCAGCCAAAGGTTGTAGTGCCCAGCCGGAATACCGGTGATTTCAAACATGCCAGGCGAAACTTGAGATGCGCTGCTGGGCTGGATAAACGTCGCCCCCTCGAAGGCGGGTTGTTCCAATCGCGGAAACCCGAATCCGCGGTGCGTATCGCCCGGGACACGAAAGAGCAGGCGCAGGGCAGGAACCGGGTTCAAGTGAATGTCGATCTGCGCGCGTTCGCCGCCTTTCAACGAAATCGCCGCGGCGCTGTCGCAATCGGTCACATCTGGGTAGTAGGTAACCGGATAAGCGACATCCAGCGATCGATCAACAGTGGCTTTTTCCCGCGTACCAAATGTCGAGGGAGGATGCACCGCATACCAGGGAGTCGCACGTGCCGACAGAAAATATGTTCCTGGCATCAGCCCTGGCAGTTCATAGGTCCCCAGATCGTCGGTCTGGGCAGCGCTCCTCTCTTGTATCTGGTCCACGCCTTCCTGGTGATTGTCGTAGTACAGAGTAACGCTGGCATGTCGGACCGGTTCTCCGGCTTCGTCGAGCACTTTGCCCCAGATCACGGCATTGGATGCCAGCTTCAGCGCCAGCGCTTCGGTATCGAGTCCCGCTCCCGTGACGATTGCCGTCGAGAATGCATCGTGTTGATCGTACGAGGCGGTAATGAACCCGCGTTTCGCGCCGCTGAGCGAATACTTTCCCGCTGTAACGTTCTCAAACGCGAACCTGCCATCTTCCGCAGTGATAATCGATTCGAACTTCTGTGAGTCCTTCGCGTCTCGCAGTGTGACGCGCGCTCGATCGAGTGGATGCGCATCGGTCTTACTGACCACGGTTCCGGCGACTCTGTAGACTGCGGCAGCGTTAGCAGATCCTTGAGAATTTGTGGTTTGCGCCGCTGCGAATCCATGGGCGAGTAATGCACTGCATTCAGCGAGCACGAACGCACATCTCGAAATGGGGGAAATCGACATTGTTTGATCACTCGCTCGAAATCGTCTCTACCTGTACCGTGGTCTTCTGACCCGCTGTGAGATGTACGACGGGATCTTTCGACTCGTAGGCTTTCATCGCCTCGGCATCGCGATAAGCAAGATGCGGTTGCGCAGTGGAAAAAGCCAACACGCGGTAATCGCCCGGAGCCATCCTTGGAGAGGTGAATTCGCTGCCGCTCGAAGTTGTGATCTCTCTGAATTCTCCTGAACCCCCGGGCAACGGAACCAAGTATATCCAGACAGCCGCAGCCTCGGCGGATCCGTCGCCTGGCGCTGTCGCTGATTGCAGGGCAAGGGTTGCGACCGTTCCGTCAAGTTCGGCTACATCGTCGCGCACTCTGACTTCAATCGGTGTGGCTGTGCTTGAGTCAATCTTCAACGGCTGCCGCAGCAAATCTGTGGATCCCTGCGTCGCCGAAGCAATGTAGCCACGCGAAGTGTGCAGTCGCAGCCAATATCGCCCCGGAGAAAGATCTTCGATCACCAAACTATCGTCATTCGATCCGGTTGGCGGACGAATGGATCCGAATCGCGGTTGCTCTAAATCGTCTGCACTTTCAACCGTGGCTTGCAAGTAGGTTCGAGGACCGTGCAAGGAAAATGTGTGCTTCCCGTCATTCCAGCTTGCAGAAGTGTTCGAACTTGTGTCCGTAAATTCTTCTCTCACATCCAGCCTGACGGAACTTTTGGGAACCAGGGTAAGTGCAGGTCCATCGATTGCCGCTCCATTGACGCGAATGCTTACGCTGCCACTCACGGAGTTCTGGCCGAACGTTGAGGCCTCTACGACGTAAATACCACTCGGTAATAGCCCCACGATCGCCTGCTGAGCAGCGTTCTGGCCCAAGCGGTAACCCGGTCCGCGCTGGCCCTGAACGGAAATATTCCACCCGCCTCTAGTCTCGGCGCCTGCAACCGGAATCTTGACCGGGTAGTACGGCTGCCGCGCAAGGGAGATGTCGGCCTGAAATTCCTGCCCAGCGGTGAGTTCGATTGTCGATGCGGCGGAGAAGTCGGAACCGCCCGGATAGTACACCGGCGGAAACCCGTGTAGCTGAGAACCGGGAATATTGGTAAGGGGATCGTTGTCCATATACTCTTGCGTCACCAGTCGGTAGGAACCCGGCTCGAGTTCCGCAAAACGAAACTCTCCAGCAGAGTTCGCACGCACTGTCGATGACGGTATCCAACGTGGAAGCCCCTCGCGCACCTGGCGCGAAAAGAGTTGAACCATGACACCAAGAGGGGCATCACCGGAATCGAGAGTAATCCGTCCTTTGATGATCGCTTCGGGGATGAGGGTGATCGTAAGGTCATCGCCGGACGACGGCGCGACGTGTGCTCTCCCGTTGGGATCGTCCAGGAAACCCGGCTTGCGGGCATCGAACCAGTACGCACTCCCGTGTCTTGCGTAGGGCCACGGCCGTCCTGAATGACCACCGCTGAAAATCATTCCGCCACCAGCAGACCCGGATTCTGTAGAGGGAAGCGTGATTTCGAAGCGACCTTCTCCGTCCGTCAGAACCCCGGCGCGATCGTCCGAAGTAACGACCAGCGCACGCGGGATAGGGGCTTGGGTGACGGCGTTGATCACGGTCCCGCGCACAGTTTCGCTTTGCGGTTCGCTAGATCGTGCCGCCTGGCCGAGACTCTGCGTCGCGACTACAAGCATGGCGACGAAGCAGAGTGGCAGACTCCGGAGAAAGATTGGCTTGGCGATCCGAATGAACCTCATTTCGGGCCCTCGACTCTTTGCTTGGGTGCCAGAACCAGTACGCAATCAAATTACATTGGAACGTCTTACATGCACGAAACGTCAATCCCCACGGAAACGAAATCTGAGGCTCTAGCACTACCTGACAACCAGCACTTCTCTCACGTTGTCGCGGGCAAGGAAAAATTTGATGGAAGCGAAGTCGCGGAAGAGGGTTTCGATGTGGCGGTTATTGAAGACTCGCTGCAGGCGGAAGCCGTCAATAACGGCGGTGTGAATGGCTCCAGTGGGCCCCCGGCGCGCTTCGCGGCGCATGACGATGCGCTGCATCTCCAACGTGTCTTTGCCGACGATGTGGAAGCGGTAGCACGGAGAGTCCGGCCCGGCATCCTTGGTGTGGAAGAAAGCAAGCAACATTCCGCCAGGCTTCAGCACGGACCATAGACGCCCCATGACCGGACGCACCAGGCTCTCATCGAGATAGTCGGCTAAGTTCCAGCAGAGTACGACATCAAAGTGTGCAGCCGGATAGAGCAGGTTATCCGCCAAGAATTTGCGGCTATCCAGCGTCACACTGCCCTGCTCATCTTTGATGACAAGATGGGGCTCTGTCGAAGCCACCAGAAGGTCTTCGCTGTATATCTTGTGTGCGCGCCCAGTAAAGAAGGTGATGTTGGTAGGCGAGGTCGAGCCGAGATCGAGAACGCAGAGCGGCGTTTCGGACTCCCATAGACGCGCGAGTTCGCCAAGGCCGCTGGAGCGGCGCGTCAGTTTTTGCGGTCCTTGCGGGGTCTCCGCCTGTGAACCGCTCGATGAACCACGAAAAAGCTTCATGAAGTTCTGCGCCACCGTTGCCATCAGACCTACTTCGGTACGTCCGAGGCAGCGAGTGCTCTGGGACTTGAAATAACTTTTGCAACTAAAACTTTAACCTGCGATGCGCTCTGCAAGTAGTTACTTTCCTGCGGCCTTCTCGGCTTTGCCCGAAATATCGACCTTACCCTTCAGATAAGCGCCTTCTTCAATGGCGATGCGCTGCGTGCTGATGTCCCCCGTGACCACGGCGGACTTGCGTAATTCGACGCGGTCGCTCGCCTGCACGTTGCCCTCAAGCTTTCCCTGCACGACGACTCCCTTGGCTTCTACCGAAGCTTTCACCTGTCCATTCGGTCCCACGGTCAAACTGTGACTCTTCAGCGAGATACTGCCCTCTACTTGACCATCAACGTAAAGGTCTTCGCTACCTGACAACTCACCTTTGATGACCACGGATTTGCCAATCTGCGCCAAGTCTGCCGACAACGGAGCACTCATGGATGTTTCTCCTTTATAGGAAGCGGGTACTGCTTACCGGAATTCTGGGAAGGCAGGTTTACCGGGACGGCCGCCGCTGCATCGACTATACCCAACTCGCAGAGTGGGCGGCAAGCCAGCGCGAGCCAGCGCGAGCGGGCATCTGACTGGAAGGTGCATTAGAAGTTGCATCTGCAACCCCTTGCGGGCGATTGCTACACTAATTGTGCATGCTTGGCCGGAGAAACAAACTCGTGGTTTGCACAACGATCTGCTGGGTCGCACCTACCCTGTTTCGTGGCCAGGAGGGTCTGCCGCAGATTTCTCCCACTGACCTGGTGCGTCAAACGGTAGCCCGGGAAGTCGCCGCGGCCAATCAGCCTTCGCAAAAGCAGATGTTCCGATCCCGAAAACACACGCCTAAGGGATCACAGACCAGGCTTTACGTCGAAACCAAAGACGCCATGGCGGGGATGATGATTGCGATCAACGACCAGCCGCTCACTCCGCAGCAGCAACAATCTGAAATGGATCACCTGAACTGGCTGGCAGGCAATCCCGAACAACTGCGAAGGAAACAGGCGCGCGAGAAAGAAGATGCCGACCGCACGGTTCGCATCGTAAAAGCCCTGCCCGATGCCTTCCGCTACAAATACGCCGGCACCGAGGCCGGCGCCCCGGACTTGGGGAAGCCTGGTGACGAGCTTGTGAGATTGGAATTCACGCCCAACCGCGCCTACTCGGCGCCATCGAGAGAGGAGCAGGTGCTCGAGGGCATGCAGGGATACCTGCTGATCGATACCACCGCACATCGGATCGCGAGAATCGACGGCACTCTGTTTCGTGAAGTTTCGTTCGGGTGGGGTATCTTCGGTCACCTCGACAAAGGCGGGCACTTCCGCGTGCAGCAGGCGGACGTCGGCGACGGAGCCTGGGAGATCACCGCCATGAGCCTGGATATCACTGGGAAGATTCTCCTGTTCAAAAGCCTCAGCATGATCTCGGACGAGAAGCTCAGCGACTTTCATCCTGTGCCCGATGATCTGACCTTCGCCAAAGGCGTAGACATGCTGAGAATCGAGCAAGAGAAGCTGGCCCACAATCACGAACCCCAGGCCGCAGCCGAGAAGAAGGATCCGAGATAGTGTAGGGCGGACGCCTTCGTCCGCCCCGCCCCCTGAGCGAAGTGAAGGAGAGCGTGTAAACGCGTGGGGAGCCCGACATGATTGGGTCACCCGATTGGGTCACCCAACATGACTGAGTGGTGGCGGCTGCTCCATTGCGCGCTTCGCGCGCAACCCCGGACGAAGGCGTCCGGGGCTACATATTGCGAGGCTCAGGCCCGCAGCGTCTCTTTTCTTACCGTGAGCTTCTCGATCAAATCCGGCTTGACCCGGTAACCCGTTCCCACTTGGTCGGTGATGGCGATCATCCCTGCTGACGAAACTTCGATCTCCGGATCGACGATGTCTTCCTTCCAATAGCGCTTCGACGCGGATACGTCACCAGGCAAGCTGAAGTTCTGCACAGTCGAAAGGGCGATATTCTGCGACCTCCCGATGCCGGTTTCGAGCATGCCTCCGCACCATACGGGAATGTTGTGGGCGTGGCAGAGGTCGTGAATCTTCAGCGCTTCGGAGAATCCGCCCACGCGCCCCACTTTGATATTAATAATGCGGCAGGCGCCGGTTTCGACGGCAAAGGCGGCGCTGCGCACGCTCACAATCGATTCATCGAGGCAGATGGCGGTGCGCAATTCTTTCTGCAACCGCGCGTGATAGTAGATATCGTCGTTCCACAAGGGCTGCTCGATCATGAGCAGGTTGAACTGGTCGAACTTGCGCAGGTGCTCGACCTGATCCAGTGTGTAGGCAGAGTTCGCGTCGCAGCTCAGGGTGATATCAGCCCAGCGCGAGCGGATTCGTTCCAGCACGTTCAGATCCCATCCGGGCTTGACCTTGACCTTAATGCGGCGATAGCCCGCCCGGAGTTCAATCTGAATCTTCTCGAGCAATTGCTCGACTGAATCCTGAATTCCGATCGAAACGCCGCATGGGATTTCGCGGCGCGTTCCGCCGAGCAACTTCCAGAGAGGAACCTTCTTCTGGTTGGCCTCGGCGTCCCAAACAGCGTTTTCGAGGGCCGCTTTGGCCATGCGATGCGAGCGAACTCTGGCAAAGAGGGCTGGACATTCGCGCCCGGAATCGATCTTCTGCCCGAGCAGCGCCGGGATCAGATACTGGGTCAATGTAGGCCACGCGCTATCGACCCATTCGCTGCTGTAAAACGGATCTTCCCCAACCACACTCTCTCCCCAACCGTCGACGCCCTCGCTGTGCACCGTGACGAGAAGAATGCGGCGATGGTAGAGGCGATGGAAGCTCGTCTCGAAAAAATGGACGAGGGGCATGTGGATCTCGCGCAGCGTGATCGCTTCGATTTTCATGTTTCAAGGTTTCAGAGTTGCAAGGTCAAGGCGCAAGTTCACGCCGATCGTGAAATCAGTAAACCACGAAGGACACGAAGGTGCACAAAGGAATTCCTTCGTGTACCTTCGTGCCCTTTGTGGTTTCAGGGCTTGCGGAAGCCTCAAGATTCAGCCGCATACGACCACTTCTCATCCCAACGGCCCAGCAAAAATTTGCCATTGCCCTCTGCGTCCCGCTCATAGCCCAGAACGGCTAATCCGTGGCTGAAGGCGCGCAAAAACTGCTCGCGGTTGCGCTCCTGCACCTGCTGCGCCTTGGCGCGCGTCTCGGCAGCCGCTTTCCAGTCGTAAATTTGGGCGGGAACAGAAATTGAGGACTCGCCTTGGATGGCCGGGTTTTTCCCTTTTTCCAGTAACGTCTGCACACGTTTCGATTTCAGCCACCACTCCGCAATCAGCCGATCGCTGGGGAGCCCTCCTTGCAGTGGAGATGATGTGATGCCGTACTGGTTGATGTTATAGCGGCGCGCAACCGCGCCCAGCTTCTCGAGATTCAGATAGGCATTCTTGATTTCCAGAGGATCAAACGTCCACTCGATCAGCTCAATTCCGCGCGCCATCGCATCTTCCCGCTGCATCAGCTTCAGACGTCGCCCGAGGCCGCTGTTGCGATGATCTTTGCGTACAGCCAGCATGTGAGAGTGAAGATAGACGTGTCCTGTGCGCGTTCCGGGGACCGACAACGCAAACCCGACCATCAAGCCGCCGTCGAACGCGCCCATGACCTGGCCGCCTACTTTGTCGGCAACCACGAACATGCGCAACGGGACGAGTTCGGCGTCAGTGAAATTCCAGACATCCTTCTGCAAGGCGACGCACGCGCGGAACTCTTCGATCCCGTGACATCGCCGGAGTTCAACCGTCGGCGGGCTCACGCGCTCTTCTCCTCTGCGTCTCGTTCGTGAGCCTTGGCCTGTTGCCATAGCGATTCGAGTTCTTCCATGGGGGCATCATCGGCGGAGCGGCCCGATTCATGGAGTCGCGCCTCCATCCACTGAAAGCGTCGCCGAAACTTACGATTGGTCTTGCGCAGAGCAGACTCTGGATCGACGGAGAGGTACCGGGCGATGTTCACCAGGACGAAGAATAAATCGCCGACTTCTTCCTCCAAGCGTGCCTGCAACGCATCGGGGATCTCAGTGCGGCCCGAACCGGCAATGCCTCGTCCCTGCGGACGCGGCCCTGGTGCGGGAAAATCTTTCAGATGTTCGCGCAACTCCTCTGTTTCTTCGTGCAGCTTATCAAAGAGCCCCTCAACGTCGGGCCAGTCGAATCCAACCTGTGCCGCTCGCGAACTGAGCTTTTGCGCCTCGAGCAACGCAGGCATCTTCGACGAGACCCCCGCAAAGATCGAACGCTTCTCCGATTTTGCGCCGGCTTCCTCGCTTCCCTCTTTCTTCTTCCGCTCTTCGTGCTTCAAAGCTTCCCAATTGCGCTTCACCTCATCGGAGGTATCGGCCTTCACATCTCCAAACACGTGCGGATGCCGGTTGATCAGCTTGCTGGAAAGCCGGTCGAGGACATCATCAATCGAGAACGACGACTGTTCCTGCGCCATCTCGGCATAGAAGAGCACTTGCAGCAGCAGATCGCCAAGTTCCCCAGCGAGCTCGGGCCAGTCGCGATTATCGATCGCCTCCAGCACTTCGTAGGTCTCTTCCAGGGTGTAGGGCTTGATGGAATCGAAGGTCTGTTCCCGATCCCAGGGGCAGCCGCCCGGAGCCCTTAGACGTTCCATGATGGCGACCGCTCGTTCGAAACGCTCTCCTGTGGTGGGCATTCGGCAACCAATGTAAATGACAGCGGAGGCACGAAGCAACGCGCGCGAAATTCTGGGTAGTGAATCAGTTCGATGCCGAAATAGAAAAATCATTGACCACAAACGACACGAAGTATCACGAAGGGGGTTTGCGGGTGGGCGGTTCCTTCGTGTTACTTCGTGTCCTTCGTGGTAAGGATTCAGACTGAGCCATTATCGAATTCTGCTGCAAATCCAACCCACCGACGCGACGACGTTACTTTCGGTATCATTTCAGAGGTAGGTTTGGCGCCAGAGTCGAATGGACCATCGTTACTTTCATCTCCTTCTTGGGATGGCGCAAAATGAACACAGGTAAACGTGTCCTCCCGGCACAAGGAATTGCATGCCGCTCGCGAGA
This sequence comes from Candidatus Sulfotelmatobacter sp., assembly GCA_035568275.1. Lineage (GTDB taxonomy): Bacteria > Acidobacteriota > Terriglobia > Terriglobales > Acidobacteriaceae > Sulfotelmatobacter. The sequence goes on along the minus strand of DATMOO010000244.1, from coordinate 929 downwards.
CGTCTGTATCTGACGTAAATACATGACCTTAGCCATAAAACCTCGATCCTCGCTGGAAGGACAGCACTTTCAGGTGGTAGTCATCGGAGGCGGCATCAATGGAGTGGCTATCGCGCGCGAGTGTGCCCGCGCCGGCAAGCGCACTCTGTTGGTCGAGCAGAACGATTTCGCTTCGGGAGTGACCAGCCGGTCGACACGCATCATCCATGGCGGCCTCCGATACCTGGAGCATGGCGAACTTGATCTGGTGCGCGAATCGGTGCGCGAGCGTGAACGCCTGCTCCGCGAACGCTCTCACCTGGTACATCCCATACACTTCCTGTTTTTGCTGAACGAGAATAGCCAGCGCAGTGCCATGAAGGTTCGCGCTGGTCTCTGGCTCTATCAACGGATGGCCAAGAAGAGGTCCCCAGACCTGAGTGAGATGGAGATGGCTCGAGTGCAACGTGCGCTCGATGCCGGCCACCAGTGGCTGATGCTCAACTTCGAAGACGCCCAGTGCGAATTTCCCGAGCGCCTCGTGGCCGAGTGGATGCTGGAAGCCGCGTCAGCTGGCGCAGTCGTCCGCAATCATTGCGAAGTGCTGGCCGTCGATATCGGTCAGGGACGCGCCCGCGGCGTGCTCTTACGCGACCGCACCACAGGAAAGGATCAACGGGTCGACGCCAGCTGGGTTATCAACTGCACGGGGCCGTGGGCGGACCGCATCTGCCAGCGCTCAACCGTGCGCACGAAGAAACCGATGATCGGTGGCGTGCGCGGATCGCACATCGTTCTGCCGAGATTCTCGGGAGCTCCCACCGCCGCGCTCTACACCGAAGCCGCCGACGGACGCCCGGTCTTTGTGCTGCCGTGGAACGAGCAGATTCTTGTTGGCACCACCGAAGTGCCGGATAGCGGTGATCCGGGAAAAACCTCGGCCTCTCAGC
>DATMOO010000243.1:0-3110 GCA_035568275.1 Candidatus Sulfotelmatobacter sp. | reverse complement strand
GAGCGGGTCGTTGCTGATGAAAGGAATCAACAGCTTCGCCTCATACTCAAACCATTTCTGATACCCATAGAAGAAAAACATGATCACCATCGACGCACGAATCAACTGGTAATCAAGGTCCGCTCTGAAGATGCCGAGCTTCGCCAGGGCATTTGCAAATGCTGTCATTGTCTGATTGCTCCACTGAAGGGGCCAGTGTTGTCTGGGCCGCACGCTGTGCGGTGGATATTGGCGGCACCTTTATCGCTCCTGCCATCGAATCACGGTAGGCGACTTGACGCCATATGCTCTATTCCTGCAAGGAATAAGAGCTCACCCATTTCTCGCACGCCGGCGCTGCTGATCTGGGGGAGATTGGCTTGCACGGGAGCGCGATCGGCGGCATGCCGCTGCGTGAGGGAAGTGCCATGGCTTGCCTGCTTAGATCGCCGCGGCCTTCAGAGCGATAGGGGCCGTTCCGAGAAGGAATCAATTCGCGCGCGGAATATCTTGTATGACTGACATCCGTCTTCGCCGCCGCCCGGCAGCGCGCGATGATTTCGCAACGGCAAACGAAGTGCCGGAAGGCATCCGCCAATGACTACTCATCTTCACACGTACCAACCGCGCTTCTGCGGTGACTCACAACTTTGGAGACTTCGATGAGGCCATTCAACACTAGCAGCGCTGCCGTAGCGGTTTGGATTCTGACTCTGATTGCCGCTCCTCTTGTTCATGCACGGAATTCAACCGCGGCAAGACGCTCCACCGACATCTACAACATCAATTTTCAAAAAGAGTTCCCGACTGATCATGCAATTTCCAGTAAACCGAACACGACGGAAGGCACAGGTTCCACGGACATCTATACCACCAACTTCCAAGAGGCGTTTGCGACTGACCGGTCGATCCATGGGTTAGAGGACACTGTTGCCTACCACGGTTCCACCGACATCTATCGCAACGAGTTCCAAAAAAGCTTCATGTAGGAGACGTAGTGGTGGCGCAGTCCACGCGTCATTTCTCACCGGAATAACAGATAGTCATGCAAGCTCGCTACCGCGCCCGCGGTCGGAAACGCACAATCCTGTCCTCACAACCTTTGTACTTGATGTTTGGAGATCGCCCATGCCCACAAAATTTGTCAGAGTCATTTCTGTCGCAACGGCAATTGTGATTGGCCCGATGCTCGGCGTCGCATCTGCTCAGTCTCCCTCTAGTGGGATGGCGCAACCGCGGGGGCGCTATCTACCCGAATACACGGCTTCCGGCGATCTGATCCTGCCGAAGAATTTCCATGAATGGGTGTACGTCGGATCGCCATTTACCCCCAATGCACTCAATAACGGAATGGCGGGTTTCCCGGAGTTTCACAACGTCTACATCGAGCCGGGCTCATACGAGATCTTCAAGAAGACGAATCAGTTCCCCGAAGGGACGATCTTCTTCAAGGAGCTGCAGCTCACGCTGCCGGGGCAAAACCCCGATGGATCGCGGATGGAGCCTTCGGGACGCGGCTATTTCCCCGGACCGTACAACGGCGCCGATGTCACGGTCAAGGATTCCAAGCGCTATGCCGACACGGGAGGGTGGGGGTACTACAACTTCAACCATCACGAGCCGAAGGCTCCCACCGCCAAGCTGAAATCGAAGGAGGAATGCGGGTACTGCCATCTCGCCAGCGCCAAGAAGGACGAGGTCTGGACCCAGTTCTATCCGCTCTTGGACAAGTGATCGTTTTTTAGGCGGCGTGAAGATTCACGCGCATGACCAACATTTAACAGGAGACTAGCAGTGGCCACGTCTAGAGAGATGATGTCGAAAGAGATGGGTATGTCGATGCAAGGTGTTGGACATCTCTACATGCAGACCAACGAAGCTCGGAACTGCATCATTCATTACACACGGTCCGCCAACGGCGGGCTTACCGAGGTCGAACGTGTCCAGACAGGGGGCGCCGGTTCTGGGCTCATCAGCCCCATCTACCACATCGCCCGGCCGAACCACCACGAGGGTGCGGGCAGTGTCCGTGTCACGCCGGACGGTCGCTTTCTGTTTACTACCAACGCCGGCGACAATTCCGTCTCCAGCTTCGCTGTAGATAAGGAAGGCCGGCTCACGCTGCTGGACGTGAAGCGGACGGGGAACACATCGGCGGGTGGCGCTAAATCGGTGGCCTATGCCCCAGCGAGTCGCACGCTTTACGTGGTTCACACGTTCGGCCCTGACCATCTCCGGCTGATGTCGGTCGATAAAGAAGGCAACCTCACGCAGCGCCCGGAGCAATACTCGTTGGGCACGATGGAGTGGCCCAATCGAACGCCCACCATGGCGGTGCTCTCGCCCGATGGCAAATTCCTCGTTCTAGGCACTACGTTCGACGAGTTGCCCACTAGAAAAAATCCGGACGGCTCACTCATTCTCTGGATCGAGCGGCCAAACGGCACAGTGCACACCATCGCTTCGAATGCACCCGACCCCGACGGCATTGTCGTATTCCCCGTAGGCGAAGACGGGGCACTCGGCGAACGCTCATTTTACGACGCGGGAGGCGCTTCTCCTTTCTACATCGCCTTCCTGCGCAACCGGCCGGATACCTTCGTCGTCGGGATGGCCGTCTCAGACGGGCTCGCCTTGGGCCGCATCGATGCAGAAGGCAAAGTCAGGGTTGGCCCGGTGGTGCCGATCGACACGAGTGCAGGCGTGCCCTCTGAACTGTGCTGGCTGGCGGTCTCGCCGGATGACCGACTGGTGTTTGCCACAAACTTCGGTTACAGCAACCTCAGCAGCTTCCGCATCGACGACAACGTGATCACCATCGCGAAGGATCCTGCGTGCCCGAGGGTTCCAGGAGATGGGACCTTCAGGGCGATCAATTTAACGGTCAGCAGCGGCCCGAGCGATAGCTGGATGACGGCGGATGGCAAATATCTCTACCAGATCTACGGGAACGCTTCGAAACTGGTGGGCTACGCCACTAAGCCGGACGGTTCGCTTGAGGAGGTCACAAGAGTCACGATCCCCTACAACAGCCCGCAAGGCCTGGCAGGCTTCTGATCTGACCGGCATGCAGGTGACGATCGTGCGGTCTTGCAACGATGGTGCCGTTCGGTCGTTACCTGCTGCAAAGA
>DATMOO010000242.1:0-50765 GCA_035568275.1 Candidatus Sulfotelmatobacter sp. | reverse complement strand
AGACGCTGGCGGCGCTGGTCGCAGGAAACGCCGTGGTGCTAAAACCCTCGGAACTGACGCCGCTGGTGGCGCTGGAGTTGGCCTCGCTGCTGCATGCGGCCGGTGTGCCCGAGGACGTTTTTCAGGTGGTCCTGGGCGAAGGGCCGGCCGGAGCCGCTCTGGTGCATTCACCCATCAACAAACTGGTGTTCACAGGAAGCGTCACTACTGGCAAGCGGATCGCAGCCGCCGCGGCCGATCGCCTGCTGCCGGTTGTGCTCGAACTGGGTGGGAAAGATCCCATGCTGGTGCTCGATGACGCCGACGTCGATGTAGCTTCGAGTGCTGCCGTCTGGGGAGCTTTCGTCAACGCCGGGCAGGCCTGCCTGTCTGTTGAGCGTTGCTATGTGCATCGCAGTTTGTATGAGTCCTTTGCCCAGGCATGTGCAGCTAAGACGAAGAAGCTGCGCGTGGGAAACGGCATGGATCCACATACGGATGTGGGGCCGATGATTCAGGAGCGGCAGGTCCGGATCGTGGAGTCGCACGTGGAAGACGCGAAGTCACGCGGCGCGCGGGTTCTCACAGGTGGCATGCGCCTGCCCGAGTTGGGGCCAAATTATTACGCTCCCACCGTATTGGCGGACGTGACGCACGACATGCGCATTATGCGCGAAGAAACATTCGGTCCCGTGCTGCCGGTAATGGTGTGCGACGATGTCGACGAAGCCGTGCGCCTGGCAAACGATTCCGAATATGGATTGGCCGCCAGTGTATGGACGCGCGATCCGAAACGCGGAGAGCGCGTGGCCCGTCGCATTCATGCCGGGACGGTGATGGTGAACGACGTGATCTCGTGCTTCGGCATCAGCGAGGCTCCGCACGGTGGTGTGAAAGCCAGCGGCGTGGGCCGTACTCACGGGCGTTTCGGACTGGAGGAGATGGTGCGCGTGAAATATCTGGATACGGACCGCCTGCCGGGGATGAAGAAAGTCTGGTGGCACGGATACGGCGAGGATTTCCGCCGCCAGATGGAAGGCTTCCTGGATATGCAGTTCGCGAGCGGCTTGATTGCGCGCGTGCGCGGCGCACTACGAGCGACCGGAACGATTTTGCGAAAGCGGTTATAAGGAAGCGCCGGCATTCCTTCGACTTCGCTCAGGACAAGCCTGCCGGCTGTCGTGAGGGCGTCCCGCCCTTACGACCGTCGGCCGGCGAAGCTACGAAGCTGGTACCTCAAACTTATCCCCATGACTTGGCGGGTGCGAGATCACTAGCAACCGCAACGGGCTCGACGAAGGATTGCGAATCTGGTGGCGCACACCCGGCACGACGCGAATGCCGCTTCCCGCCGGCACGAGGACGGGCTCGCCTTCCACTTCCATGATCGCCTCGCCCGAGAGAATATAGAAAAACTGCTGCGCCTTCTTGTGGTAGTGCCGCACCTCCGCCGCGCCCGGAGGAATGAGTTCCTCAATCACCGTCAACTGCGGATCTTTGACCAGATGCCACGCATCGCACTCGTGCCCCCATCGGTAGTGCTCGGCATTGACCCGGCTGACAGCGCCCGGGCGAGCTACGAGTGATTTTTCCGGGCTAGACTCTCCCGAAAGACTTGCCTTCTTCCCCATGTGTTGCGCCTCCATGCTTCAGTGTAAGCTGGATGCCCATGAGCGAGCCGACCGAATTCCACGCCCAACGTCATTTATTTCGCCACACCTTAGCCACGCTTGCTTACCGCTGCGGGAAGACGCTGCGCAACGCGCCCGCCGGATTTGCAGAATTCCAAGCGGGCGAGGGTGCGCGCACTCCGGTGGAGATCCTTGCGCATATCGGCGATCTGCTCGACTGGGGACTGTCAATGGCCAACGGCGAACGCAAATGGAATGACTCCAAGCCGCTGCCCTGGGATGACGAAGTGAACAGGTTCTTCGCGGCGGTGAAGAAATTTGACGACTATCTGAGGTCCGGCGCGTCGTTGCAGGCGTCGCTGGAGAATTTGTTTCAGGGGCCGGTCGCTGACGCGTTCACCCACAGCGGACAGATCGGCATCCTGCGACGGATGGCGGGCGCACCGGTGAAAGCGGAAAACTACTTCAAAGCCGAGATTCAGGCCGGACGCGTGGGCTCAGATCAGATTCCACCGAAACGCGAGTTCTAGCCGTTTGTGTAGGGGCGGACGCCTCGTCCGCCCCGCGACCCTGAGCGAAGCGAAGGGGAGCGTGCTGGCATTCGGTGGACTCCAGTGCACCCGGCGCCTGTATTGCGCGCTTCACGTGCAACCCCGGACGAAGGCATCCGGGGCTACGTACTTCAGACTGTTCGATTGCGGTACAGCGACCCATCGACCTGCTGCTTCATGAGTTTTGTGCTCAGGAGGATCCCCAGGAACTCGGCAAGTTCCCGGCTGACATCTTCAGGGTGCTCCAGCGCCTCATGGTATTGAACGCGAATTGCCTTCACGTAAGGCTTCCCGTCGAGCCAAGCATAGACCTCACGCAAGTGCTTCTCAAAGGCGGCGGCCATCGCGGCGGGATTGGCGCCTTCCTTGTAATTACCTCGTCGCCGCAACATCTGATCCTGTGACGCCAACACTTCCGGCGGCCGCTGCATGAAGATCACCCGGTACTCATGATCGGCAGCAGGGATGCAGAAGCCGCGAGATCACTTTCACGACCTTGCCCTCGGCCTCGACAATGCAGCCGGGATCAGTGGGAAGTTGCTTGATGCGCTCCCACTCGAGATATCCACAAGGATTGTCGGCATCCGCCGTGCGCTCGCCATCCGAGAGCGGAGTCATCCCTCCCGCCACCAGCATCTGCATCATTAGGGAAGTGCCGGATCGCGGCAGGCCGGAAACGATCGTGATCATGAAGTCACAGACTAGCAGATCAAAAGCGTACAACCACGAAGGACACGAAGGTTCACGAAGGAAACAAAGCAAGATCTTCCTTCGTGTCCTTCGTGGTTATTGCTTTTGCAGTTTCGGTTACAATGAGCGCATTAGGCCGAATCCGGCGGCGCGAAAGCCCGCTCGAATTGAGGGTATGTCCTTTGGCGACTGGCGAAGTGACCACTTCCGGCTCCGAGAATATTCCGCAGCTTCCCAACCATAAGGTGAAGATCAAAAAGCAGGGCCAGCGTGCGTGCAACGAAAAAGACGCCAAAGGCAAGTTCTGCGGCGGGCATCTAAAGCTCTGGTCCTACAAGACCGATGTGGTCGAACGCGAATGTGGAGACGTCGAGAAAGCTTGGGGCCCGAATGCCGAAGTCTACCGCTGCGAAAACTGTAAGGCGCTGTACCTGCCCACTCCTGGGGAGAGCAAGGTCAACGTCGCGGGCACAGGAATGATCTCGGTATTCGGCTTGACGCTGCCGCCGAAGGAAAAATAGCTGCGAATAGTGAGCAATGAGCGGTGAGCCATCGCCACCGCGCATTCGCTGGACTGGGGAGAAAAGAAAAATCTATTGGGCAGGAGTTTTGCTCATTGCTCATAGCTCACTGCTCATTGCTAGCGCATGAACACCTCCGAACTCATCTACGACTGGAACAAGAACTTCCCGCCCGGGCTAAAGCCTCCTGGACCGGTTCTGCTGAATGACGAGAGCCTGCGCGACGGGCTGCAGTCGCCTTCGGTGCGCGATCCTTCGATCCCCGAGAAGATTGAAATTCTTCACCTGATGGAAGCGCTCGGGATCAACTCCCTCGATCTCGGGTTGCCGGGAGCGGGGCCACGTGCCATCGCAGCCGTGACCGCTCTGGCGCGTGAGATCGCCGCGCACAAGATGAAGATTCAGGCCAACTGCGCCGCGCGTACGCTCGAGAACGATATTCGGCCGATTGCTGAGATCGTGCAGAAGACCGGCCTGCGCATCGAGGCCGCGACGTTCATCGGCTCCAGCCCGATTCGCCGCTTCACCGAAGGCTGGACGGATGACTTCCTGTTGGAGACGACTGAGAAGGCCGTGAAGTATGCGGTTTCACTTGGCCTTGATGTCATGTACGTCACTGAGGACACGAGTCGATGCGATCCAGAAACAGTGAAGCGGTTGTACGCAACGGCGATCGAGTGTGGCGCGCGTGCGATCTGCATCTGCGACACCGCCGGGCATGCCACGCCCATGGGCGCCTTGGCCCTGGTGCGCTTTGTGATCGCGGAGGTCATTAAACCATCAGGTGAAAAAATTCGCGTCGACTGGCACGGTCACAGCGACCGCGGGCTTGCCATTGCCAACTCCATGGCGGCGATCATCGCGGGAGCACATAGCGTGCACGGCTGCGCCATCGGTCTGGGCGAGCGGGTCGGCAACACCCAGATCGACCAGATGCTGGTCAATCTCAAGTTGATGGGCATTGCGCCTTGGGACCAGCAGGACCTGACCAAGCTCAAAGAATATTGCGAGGCGGTGTCGCGCGCGACCGGCGTACCAATTCCGCGCAATTATCCAGTTGTTGGCGATGATGCATTCCGCACCGCAACCGGCGTGCACGCGGCGGCGATCATCAAGGCGTATCACAAGAATGATGTTGTATTGGCCAACACGGTCTACTCCGGCGTGCCCTCCCACGTATTCGGGCTCGATCAGATCATCGACGTCGGCCCGATGAGCGGCAAGTCGAACGTGCTGTTCTGGCTGGAGCGACATAACATCCCCGTTTCCGACGACATTGTCGACCGCATCTACCAGCGCGCCAAGCAAAGCGACCACACTCTCAGCGAGGCCGAGATCCTCGAGTGCGTGCCTGTCTCGGCGCTGAAGAAGTAACCGCATGCCTGCTCTTCGACATGCGATTCTCGGTGTAGGCGGTGTCGGTGGCCTGATCGGCGCCTCGCTGGCGCGATTGGGCGATTCAGTCACTGCCGTCGTAAAGCCGCAGTCACTCGCCTCCTATCCCGAACAGCTGAAGCTCGAAAGTCCGTTCGGAAACTTTGCCGTGCCCGTGGCCCGCAGCGCCGAGGTACCACCGGTCGATGTGCTATGGATTGCAGTCAAAGCGACGCAATTGCAGGATTCGCTCACCGCGGTAACTCATCCGTCGTCGGTCGGCGCAATCGTTCCTCTGCTCAACGGCATCGATCACCTCGCGTTGCTGCGAAAACAATACGGCGCAGAGCGCGTGATCGCCGCGACTATCGCGGTCGAATCCGAGCGCGTTGCTCCCGGACACATCGTGCACCGCTCGCCCTTCGCCATCTTAAACGTGTCCTCTGCCGGGCAGCCATTGCTGGATTCCACCCTCCAACAACTGCAGAAGACCGGCTTCGAGTGCCACTTTGTCGACGACGAGGTCACGCTGATGTGGACCAAGATCGTCTTTCTGGCGCCGATCGCGATGGCAACCACTGCATTTGATCAACCGGTCGGCGGCGTGATGAGCAATCCCGAGCGGAAAGCGCAGTGGGAATCGTGCGTCCGCGAGGCATGCACCGTTGCCACGGCCGAGGGCGCGAAGGTCGAGGCCAACATTGTTCTTTCGCGCATGAACAGGGCGCCCTACGGCATGCGCAGCTCTATGCAGAAGGATGTGGAGCGGAGCAATCCGCCGGAATTGGATGCAATCGCCGGCCCCATTCTGCGTGCCGGTTCCCGCCACGGCATCGAAGTTCGCGCCACCAAAGCGTTGGTGAACGCGGTCGAAGCCCGCAGCGTCCGCGAAAGCCCGCGGCGAACCTCGTGAAGCTGACACGAGATCCACACCTAACGGCTGCGAAAAAGTCGATCTGTCAAATTGATCTTGGGAGCCAACGCTTCACAGCTTGCGGAAAAATCGAAGTAGTGAAGCCGTTTTGAAAGGGCGCGGCTTCAAGCCGCGCCGTTAAGTGCCCGCAAAATCGGTGCGGCTTTAGCCGCTGGGGTCAAGGTGTGGGTCGCGAGTAGGTTTTTCCGCAGCAGGCTAGTCTAGGGGGCGGCCCTGTAGAATAGCTTGAGCGATTGGCCCTAAGCCGCATTTCGACGGCATCTATTCTGGTTGTGCCGCGCTGAGCGCTTCGGCCAACTCCTGCCGTCCAGGCTTGTCGCCCCGAGCCGCAACTTCGAGCAATTTCTGAAAATATGTCTGCGCCGTGTGGCGATCGCCGGCCAGCTTCGCCGCTTCTGCTGCTCCGTACAGCGACCGAAAGCGGTTGGGTTCCTTGGTCAGCGTTGCTTCAAACTCCTTGAGCGCTTCCGTGGGTCGCTTTAATTCCAGTAATAATTCCGCCAGCAGCTCGCGCGCCGGCGCGAGCGGGCCTGGAGTGACTACGCTCTTTTCGGTCTGATCTTCCTGTGCTGCTGCTGCGCGCATTCCGGCGAGAGCGCCTTGGCTATCGCCATCCGCAAACGCCACCCAGGAAGACACTTCCTGTCGCTGAATATCGACCTGGTTGGCCCAATAGTTCTCTTTCATCGTCGTCAGTTTTTCACGCATCTGTTTCAGAGACTCGATCGCAGACAGCGTTGCGGCGCGATTCTTAAGGTGTGCGGCTGCCAAGCCGCGGGCAAAGTAAGTGATCGCATCGGTGTACGGAAAGGGGCTGGAAACCGCCTCCAGTTTGGCCGCGTCGGGCCACGCCTTCCGTTCCAGAAAATAACGGGCTGGAATAGCCGCGCGCGCAAAGTATGCGGTAGCGGGGCTGCCCGCTCCGGTGTTCGGAGATGCCGGATCGAAGCGGGCGAACGCTTCAGCGGCCGATTCCGCAAGGCGCTTCGCAGCGTTGTCCTGACCGGTTTGCAAGTACGCGTAGACCATGTAGTCCGTGGCGTGCAACTCTTCGGGCGTCTGACCCGCATTTCGTGCTGATGCTGCAGCGGCAACGTTGGCGTCGATCGAGGCTTGCCAATCCCCGACACGAGTAAACGTATGGGATGGCATGTGCAGCGCGTGCGGAGTTGAAGGCGCAATCTCGCCGTAACGTTGTGCCGCTCCGATCGCCCGCGCAGCCAGCGGTGGAACGTCGTAAGCGTGAATGATGTAGTGAGCCAATCCCGGATGATCGGGATATTGAGCGAACAGCTTATCCAGGATCGCTCCTGCCTTCAGTTGCTTCGCATACGTTTTATCGGCAGGATCGGCATTGGCGGCCACAGCCAGTGCATAGAAAATGGCGGCTTCGGTGTCCTCGGGATGAGCCGCACTGAGAGCAGCCATAGCGTTTTCGTATCCGAGCTTTCGTGATGGTTGGTCAGTGGTCGCGGCATTGGTAAAGAGATGTGCGACCGCCTCGACATAGGCACGCTCACGTTCAGTCTTCGGAGGGCTCACTCCGGCCTGCTTGATCGCCTTGAGGCCTTGCTCAAGTTGTGCCGTGGACTTAAGCCCGGCGGCGAAGGGATTACCCCAACTACTCAGTGCGATGCCCCAATAGGCAGTGGAGCAGGACGGCTCGGTTACAAGAATCGCGTCGAAGGCCTCAATGGCGTTTCGAAATTGAAACGAGTGCATCAGAGCTACAGCGCGATTGAACTGCGGTTGAACTGTACGACTGCACGATGTGTTGAAGACTACGCTGCCCAGCGTCTCATGCGACTCGTGGTGATGGTCAGCCTGCGCATGACCCACAGCCGATGCCAACAGCACAACGGTGGTAATAAACAATGTAAGGCGGATTCGCATCGTGCCCCTGAACGATCGAAGCTATACGGGCATTGTACTTGGACCATTTGCTGACCGCCCCGGTTTCCGACTTCGGTAATGCCCAGATGTTTCACTCGCGTTGTACACTGACCCTATTCGTCTCATGAGCCCGAATGCTCCGCACGGGGAATCGCCTGACTCTGGTCCCGCAGTGAAGAACGCTGCGGGCAAGGAGGTCATGCAGCGGGAGGTGGCGCGCCTGGCTGCCTCGCCCGAAGTGCGTTCGGCCTTCAACTGGTTTCGCGCGAACGAGCCGCAGTTATTCCATTGGCAGATGGAGATGGCGCGAATTCCAGCGCCTCCGTTTGGCGAGTCGGCTCGAGGAGCCTGGCTGGCGGAACGCTTCCGCGAAGTCGGACTCGACGATGTCCGCATCGACGACGTCGGCAACGTCGTCGGCACGCATCCCGGCTTCGGCAGTCGCCATGTCTCGCTCAGTGCGCACATCGATACCGTCTTTCCCGCGAACACGCCGCTAAACATCCGCAATCAAGGAAGCCGCATATACGGCCCCGGCGTCTCCGACAACGGTGCGGGCGTCGCAGCGCTGCTGGGAATTGCGGCCCTGCTGCGGTCGGTGCGCATACGGCATGCGCTGCCGTTCGTTTTCATCGGAAACGTCGGCGAGGAAGGGGAAGGCGATCTGCGCGGCATGCGCCATATCTTCTCCACACCTCGTTGGAAGGATTCCATTGCGTACAGCCTCGTGCTCGACGGCGCGGGAGCTGACACGATCGTAGCCGAAGCCCTGGGCAGCCGGCGTTTTGAAGTTATCGTGCGCGGCCCGGGCGGACACTCCTGGAGCGATTTCGGAGCACCGAATCCGATTGTGATTCTAGCCAAGGCCATTGCTACATTTACTGCCACGACTGTGCCGGATACGCCGAAGACGACATTCAATATCGGAGTAATCCGCGGCGGCACGTCGGTGAATTCAATTCCCGAGTCGGCCAGCATGAAGGTCGACATCCGTTCGACCTCGATGACCGAGATGGAGCGTCTGGAACAGTCCCTGCGTCAGGCTCTGAATCGCGCAGTCGAGGACGAAACCATGTCCGCGGAGATGCGCTCCCCGGCGCAAAAGCGGCCGGCTGTGAGTTGCGAAGTGGTTGTCATCGGAAACCGTCCGGCGGGCGAGTTGCAACCGGGTGCGCGGATTCTGCAAATTGTTCGCGCTGTCGATGTCCAGCTTGGCAATGCGGCGCAAGTACAGCGTGCGTCGACCGATGCCAACATTCCGCTCTCGATGGGTAGGGAAGCGATCGCCATCGGCGGCGGCGGATCGGGCGGCGGAGCGCATACGCTGCAGGAATGGTTCGATTCCAACGGGCGCGAGCTTGGCCTCAAGCGCATTCTGCTGACCATGCTTTCGCTGGCGGGGGTGGGAGAATGAGTCTGACAGGCAAGGCGAGTCTGGGAGGGGCTGTGCTTGTTGGCATTCTCGCGGCACTGAGTGCGGGGCAGACCAGCGCTCCCGCGGCCGATACCAAGCCCAAGGCCGACGTAATTTTTGTGCACGCCAACGTCTACACCGGTGTGCCTGCCAATACTCAGTTTGCCTCCATCGAGCGCCAGGAAGCGATTGCGGTCAAGGGAGACCGCATCCTCGCTATCGGCAAAACCCTCGACATGGACAAGCTCAAGGGTCCGCAGACACAGATCGTCGATCTCGGCGGGCACTTCACCATGCCGGGCTTCAACGACGCCCACCTCCACCTCGATGATGCGGGCCAGACCAAGCTCAGCGTCGATGTGACCGGAGTGAAGTCGCTCGACGAACTTCGCTCCCGCGTGGCCAATAAGGTTCAGGACTCCCGGGCGGGGGAATGGATCATGGGTTCGGGATGGGATGAAACGCTCTGGCCCGTAAAAGTCACTCCGACGCGCTGGGATCTGGACGAAGTCTCTGCCGGGCATCCGGTGTTTCTTGTGCGAATTGACGGCCACATCGCCGTGGCCAACACGCGCGCCCTGCAGCTAGGCAGCGTCAATCTTGCTTCCCGCGATCCGCAGGGCGGACACATCGACCGCAACGAGAGCGGCGAGCCTACCGGCATTTTGCGCGAGACGGCGCAATCGGCGGTGCTTGCGGTCGTGCCCAAGCCCAACCATTCTCAGCGCCGTCAGGGGCTCGAACTCGCCCTCGCCGATCTGGCTGCCCACGGCGTGACCTCGTGCCAGGACTATTCGCCCACCTGGGAGGCCTTCCAGATCTTCGAGGAACTGGAAAAAGAAGGCAAACTTACGGCTCGCGTCAGCGAGTGGCTCCCCTTCGACGAACCGGTGGAATCCCTAACTAAGAAGCGCGATTCCCATCCGCAATCCGACTTGATGTTGCGTACCGGAATGCTCAAAGGCTTCATGGATGGCTCGCTGGGATCACATACGGCGGCGATGCTCGAGCCCTACGCCGACGATCCCAAAAACTCCGGCCTGCCTCGCTACGATCCCGTCAAACTGAACGACATGACCAAGGAGCGCGTGCTCGCCGGATTCCAGATTGGATTTCACGCCATCGGCGACAAGGGCGTGCAGATGGCGCTCGACGCTTTTTCTGAAGCCGAGAAAGCTGCGAAGGAAGGCCACATCAAAGCCGCGAACGGCGGCGAGGACTACCGCCTGCGCATTGAACATGCCCAGGTGACCACTCCGGCACAGATCGCACAATTCAAACAGCTGAAAGTCATCGCATCCATGCAGCCCAACCATCTGCTGACCGATATGCGCTGGGCGCAGGACCGGCTCGGACCCAAGCGGTCCGCGACCTCCTATGCATGGCTGGCTTTCCTCAACAAGGGTGTGGGGCTCGCGTTCGGCACCGACTATCCGGTCGAGCCCGTGACGCCGTTCCGCGGCCTCTACGCTGCCGTCACCCGCAAGACCGAAAATGGCAAGCAGGAATATTTTCTTGATCAGCGCATCACCATGGATCAGGCGATTGCCGCTTACACGCAAGGCTCCGCGTTCGCCGAATTCGAGGAGAAAGAAAAAGGAAAGTTGGTTCCCGGGATGCTCGCCGACTTCGTGGTCCTCGACCGCGACCTGACCGCCTCGTCGCCGGAAAAAATCCTCGCCACCAAGGTCCTGCGGACGGTTGTTGGCGGGAAGACGGTGTATGAAGCCAAGTAAGCCGATACCCGCTACATGCGAGGGATTGCTCTCCTGAAGACTCTTCCGTCATCAAACGATTTGGGCTATTCCTGCGTCTAATAGTCAGACGGTCTCGTGTAAACCCCCGGCCTTGAGCCGCGATCACAGCATCGGTTGCGTTGTGCGAATAGGTATACTATTTAGGATTGACGAGTTTGGAGGGAAGGTAGACATATGGATTCGGGCGCAATGTGGATGCGCATGAAGGCTCATCGTTGGGTATACACGTTGAGCATCTTGGCGACGCTGTCGTTGGGCATTCTGATAGGAACGCTCATTTCCTCTGAGGTGAAGGGGAAAGAAGGGCAGAAGGGGGACGCGACCCCCCTTGTGCTGCCTACGGCCCAACCGACAAATAATCCTTTGTCGCAGGCATTCGCGCAGATCGCCAAGCAGCTTGAACCGAGCGTCGTCAACATCAACACCGAGTCGACGATTAAGAACCCTCACCGCCGCCGGGGCGCTCCGGGACAGGGGCAGGGCGACGACGATGATAGTGGCGGCATGGACGATTTCTTCAATCACTTCTTCGGTGGGCCCGGCCAGGGGCCTGGACAAGGCGACGGATCGATCCGCGAGCGCTCGTTGGGTTCGGGCGTGATTGTCGATGCCAAGGGCTACATCCTGACCAACCGTCACGTAGTGGAGAAGGCCGACCGCATCCGCGTGCGTTTTGAAGATGACCCGCCTGGAGTCCAGCACGACGCAAAAGTCATCGGCGCCGACCAGGAAACCGATCTCGCCGTGATTAAAGTTGAAGTAGACCGCCCATTGCCCGCCGCGAAAATGGGCAACTCTGACGGTATGCAGGTCGGCGACTGGGTGCTTGCCATTGGCAGCCCATTCGGACAGCAGGGAACTGTCACCGCAGGCATCGTTTCTGCCAAGGGCCGCGACATCGTTCCCGGCCGGCAGTTCCAGACTTTTATTCAGACGGACGCGGCTATCAATCCCGGAAATTCCGGTGGGCCGCTGGTGAACCTGAACGGCGAAGTCATCGGAATCAATACCGCCATTCTGAGCGAGACGAATGCCTACGCCGGCATCGGCTTCGCTCTGCCGTCCAAGACCGTGGTTGACGTCTACAACCAGTTGACTGGACCCGAGCACAAAGTTTCCCGCGGATCGATTGGCATCATGTTCGATGCAGTCGAGAATCCCGCGATCGCCCGCGTCTACGGCTCAGGCAGCGGCGTACCCATTTCGAGTGTTGTCGCCGGCAGTCCTGCGGATCAAGCCGGATTGAAGGTGGGTGACACCATCACCAGCGTTGATGGCAAGAAGGTCACGAAGGGTACCGAGTTGGTGGCCGACATTGCCGCGCGCAAGCCGGGATCGAAGGTTTCGCTTAGCTTCCTGCGCAACGGAAAACCGCAGGAAACGAGTGTCACCATCGCGGATCGCGCGAAATTGTTTGCGGCGCGCCTGGGAGAAGATCAGGAGAACGACGACGACAATACTCCCAAGCCAAGCAAATTCGGCATAACGGTCCGGAAGGTCACTCCGGAGATGGCCGATCGTCTGGATATTCCCGCTGGCAAGGGCGTCATCGTGCAGGATGTGAAGCCCGGGTCATTCGCGGAAGATGTCAACCTGGCGCGCGGGGACATTATCCTGGAGATCAACAAGCAGCAGGTGAACAGCGAAGAAGACTTTGCCCGGATCGAGTCGAGCATGAAGAGCGGCCAGGATGTGGTCTTCCTGGTTCGCCCGCGCGGCTCGTCGCGGCAGGATGGAACCATCTTCGACGCCGGTACACTTCAGTAACGGTCAATTGCTCAGCTGGAACTGGTACTGTCGCAACAGATCAGCGATGATGACAGTGCCGGTTCCAATGGCTGGGCCTTTTATTTTGGGGTTAGAAGAAGGATGATTCGCTCGGGCGCAAAGTTTCCTAACATACACCTCGGCGCCGTTTGCGCGCTGACGCTCAGTTGTGCGCTGGCGGCTGCAGCCAGTCCTCCGCAAGATGCAGCTACTACTGCATCCAACAAATCCACGTCCACCAAGACGACTGCGTCCACCTCGTCGCACAAGAGCCATTCGGCTTCCAGCAGTTCCAGTGGCGTGAAGAACTCTTCAAGCAAAACATCAGGGAAGCGCTCTCGGCGGAAGTCCTCGCGCCTCCGCGGGCAGCAGAAGATTGATTCCGAACGTGCACAGGCGATTCAGGAAGCATTGATCCGCGAACACTATATGACTGGCGATGCCACCGGAACATGGAACCAGGCCAGCGAAGATGCGATGCGGCGCTACCAGGCCGATCACGGATGGCAAAGCAAAACCGTCCCCGATTCGCGCGCTCTGATCAGCCTGGGCCTGGGTCCGAGCAAGGATCATCTGCTGAATCCGGAGAGCGCAATGACGACCGTTCCGGATCGTCCGAAAGCTCAGTCCACGAACCCAACCTCGCATACCTCTCCGACAACCGCCGAACCAGTGCCGCCCACAAGCTCCATGCCAGCTGCGACGTCTACACCACCGCCGTCCAGCGAGACCAGCAGTCCGCAGTAAGCAGATGGCCCGAGCGATTCGAGAACCTTCCACCACAAAAGGACACGAAGTATCACGAAGGCTTCGCTGTTCGCTTTCCTTTGTGGTTCAAGAATTTAAGGTATGCACCGGTCCTGATGCACCGAGTTCTAGAAGGTTTGCACGCAGCAGCTTACCGGGAATCATGGCTGTGTAAAATAATCACAATAAACCATTCTGAATCATAGACTTATATTCAGAAGTTAAATCGATTCATCTCCCCCGTATCCAGCAAGCAGCCTTGCCCGAACTCAGCCCTTGGGCGACAGCCGAAAGTCTGCCAGCGGGGTTCAGAATCGCCGCGTGGGGCACTCCGCTAGATGAGCAGATCGGAGCGCCCGAGTTCTGCAAGCTATTTTTTTCGGTAGCTGGTAATCGCCGACGGGCGCGGAAAAAACGGCAGTGGATGATCGTCGACGATCGCGCTGGGATTGTCGGTGACCAGCGCTTCCGCGACTTCGTCGCCCACGATTTGCGCGGCCGCATCGCGAGAAGTCGAGAGAATCGGCACGCGCTTCTCCAGATCGTGGGCATCGGTGGCGAGAACATGCACAGCCTGGCTTTCAAGCAGCCACTCGGCGGCGCGGCGCGTGCGCTCACCCCAGAATCCAGTGAGCGCCGAACCCGTCATCTGGATGATGCAGCCCTGCTCGGCCCACTCGACCACACGCTGCAGATTCTCGCGCAGAATCGGATTACGCTCCGGATGTGTGATGACGACGGTGATTCCGCGATCCCCGAGTTTGTGGAAGGAGTCCGTCGTGTTCTGCGGTACGCCGTAGTTGCTGAACTCCACCAGCAGGTAGTGGGTCTTGCCGATGACGTAGCGCGAGGGGTTGGCGAACGCGTCCTGCAAATTCTCGTACGAAAGATGAAAGTCGCAGCCCAGCGTGATCTTCGGCCTGTCCCCCACAAGTTCTTGCAGGTGGGCGACGAGTCCTTGCATGTACTCGCGATCGTAGTGATACCGGTCGTTGGCGTGCGGACTGGCGACCATGTGCGTGATGCCGTCAGCAGCGGCCGCCCGACACATGGCGACGCAAACGTCCCAGGATTTCGGTCCGTCGTCTACCTCCGGAAGAATGTGCGAATGAATATCGACCACAAGTTAAGGGAACACCGGCACGCCCGCGGTGTTGCGGTAAGTTTGATTTAAGCAGATTCGGGGGGAAAGAGAAAGCTGAAGAGGAACGGGTAGATTAGTTTTCAGGCGCGTTCACATTAGCCTGCGCCAGTGCCGCGCTGCCGTGCCGCCTCATACAGCACGATGCTACCCGCCACGCCGGCGTTCAGCGATTCCACTTGCGGCGAATGCGGAATTGCGACCAGTTCATCCACTTGCGCCATCAAATTGCGCGGGAGTCCCGAGCCTTCACTTCCAATGAAGACCGCCAAAGGTCCTATAAGGCGTGCCTGATCGAGCGGCGTCCCTTTGTGCGATGAAGTCGCAATCATCCGCATGTCTTGCCCGCGAAACTTGGTTGTGACCCCTTCCACACCGCCGCTATTTTTCGACAGAACCACCGGCAACCGGAAGATCGAGCCCGCCGATGCCCGAATCACCTTCGTATTGAATGGGCTGACCGTACCTTCTCCCAACACCACGCCGGCGCTGCCGAATGCCTCAGCAGAGCGCAAGATGGTCCCCAAGTTGCCTGGATCTTGTAAGCCAACCACCACCATCACAGGCCCGATTTGGAGACGTTCCAGAATGTCGTCCACAGAAAAGTCGCGAAGCCTGACCAGGGCCGCAACCCCCTGTGGTGCGTCGCTGGGAACCGCCCCGTCAAAAATCTTGTCGGGAATCAGCAGCGTTTCCACATGCGAGCCGATCTGCGGCAGGAGGCGCTCGGCAATGCTCTGTGCCGAGTCTCTGAAGAGGATGGTGCGAAACTTCAATCCGCTCCGAATTGCCTCCTCCACCACGCGCAGACCCTCTATCGCGCAGTCGCCTCCGTCGGTGCGCTCCCCGTGCGCAAAAGCCTGACGGACTTCCTTTACCAGGGGATTGTGACGTCCTTCGACTCGGCGAAGCCTGTGCTGCTGACCGGGTTTGAGATCGGAACCTCTAGCCATAGGCTTTCTTGAGCGCCGGCACCTAACAAAGGGCCGCATTCGCCTTCCTCAGAGCAGGCTAAGCGTACACGAAGTCAGGGTTTGTTCGCGCAACTTGATGCTCTTCGTAGTTCTCAAATGCCGTATTATGATAGGTTCCGCCGTCAATCTTAATTTGCTATAGCAATTACAGAAGGAGCGCCGTGCGCGCCGAAATCGTAAAGATCAGTTCCGAGACTCCCGAAACCTCTCTTGTGAAGTATGCCGCCGATCAGATCCGGTCCGGCGAAGTGCTGGGCATGCCCACCGACACTTTTTACGGGCTTGCCGCCGATCCTTTTAATCTGCGCGCTGTGGACAAGGTGTATGACATCAAGACTCGTTCCCGTCATAAACCACTTTCACTCCTGATTGAGAGCACCGATCAGGCGGAGGAACTCGCCAAGCCGCTGCCGGAAGAATTCTATGTGTTAGCTCGTAAGTTCTGGCCAGGCCCGCTGACCATCATCGTCAAAGCCGGCTCGCGGCTCCCGCTGAAGGTCACGGCGAATACGGGCAACGTCGCTTTGCGCGTACCCAATGCGAAGATTCCGCTTGCGGTGGTGAGCGCGGCCGCCATTCCGATCACTGCGACTTCCGCCAACCTGAGCGGCGCGGCCGAATGCACCAGCGCCGAGCAGGTGCGCGACCAATTGCAGGGACGGATTAACATCATCGTCGATGGAGGTATGTCTCCCCGCGACGTCGCGTCCACCATCATCGACTTGAGCGATGAGAACGCGCGCTGGCGGATTATCCGCGAAGGAGCCATTCCCGCGGACGAAATCTCGAAATTCTTTGCTCAAGGATGAGCGCGAGGGCTAACCGTAGAGGATGACCGACGAATCTGCCAAACGGCATCGTCCCCGGCGCTGGTGGCTTCGTCTGCTGCTTCTGGCGATCACTGTCGTTCTCGCTTTTCTGGCCATCACTGCCGCTCATATTGTCGCGGCGGCCTCGCCGCACGAAATACCTCATTCGGACGCAATCGTGGTGTTCGGCGCCGCAGAATACTCGGGACGTCCCTCACCAGTCCTGAAGGCACGGCTTGATCATGCTTTAGATCTGTTTCATCGCGGCGTGGCTCCCGTGGTCATTACCACCGGCGGGGCCGCCTCCGATCCCAAGTTCAGTGAAGGTGGGGTTGGCAAGGACTACCTGATGCGTCACGGTATTCCCGAGCGCAGCCTGATCGCAGAAACCCAGGGGCGGGACACGTCGGAATCGGCGACGCGCGTGGGAGTCATCATGCACGCCAACGGCCTGCATAGTTGCGTCGCGGTGAGCGATGCTTATCACGTGTTTCGTATCCGCAAGCTGCTTGAGCATGAAGGAATCGGCCCCGTCTATACTGCCCCCCGGCCCGATTCGCGGCCGCACGGCGTCTTTCAACGCGCGTTCGCGGTATTGCGCGAGGCGACGAGCTATATGCTGTGGCGGATTGGAATCACTTGAGACAACGAAGCAAGGTTCAGAACTTGTCCACTCCGTTGGTCGTGCGGACTTTGAACCAATCGTAGCGAAGATTTTTCATCATGAGCGCATTGCGAATTCCCATGAATGCCTGCTGAATGCGAGATTCGACGTTGAAATTCTTCGCGATTTGAATCTGATCGTTACGCGCCCCGCGCTGCTCGGCCATTTGCCGGTTATTACACTGCTGGTAGTCCCGGCTCTCCATGCATAGCTCGTATCCGTTGCTGGTGTTGGCGTCGCGAAGGACTCTGGTTTCGATATTGTTCTGGATCGCTGCCGCCAGGATTTCGTCGTAGCGCTCATACCAGATACCCACCACCCGTTCCGTCTGCTCAGCCGTGTGATTCACCCTGTATGTGGTAATGGCCGCCATGACGTCGTCTGAATTCTCTCCGTGCCCTCCATCTTCAATCGCGGCAGAGGGCCAGACCATGCTTCCATATCTTCGTCACTGAATACCTTCTTGGCATGGGCTTTTTGATTCTTGGAACTTCGCGCGGCGGCCGCGATGGAATCGTCGGCACTGGCAGGTTTCTTTTCGTCTGCGGCTTGACACGAGCCGCCCGTATTCTGGGCTGCCGCTGCAAGGGCCAGAAGAAGAATGCAGAGAATCAGGCGGTACTTTCTAAGAATGTGTCGACCAGATAAGTCCATCGCGTCGATGGTAAGGTTTCGCGATCAGCCCTGAAAGATGACGGAAGTTTCCGATGAGAAGTTCCTTTCTTCCGATGTCTCATTCGAGATTTGTGATTCGAGTCACAGACTACGGTGTGATCCGAATCACAATTGGCTAGAACGGAATTCCGTGGACCGAGGCAACTTCATAATGCGACGCTTTCGCGTCGAACCGCGCCAGATATTTTCGGCGCTCCTCAGGGATGATTGCGGTCTCGTAATCGTCGTGTCCGGCCGCGGCGCGAAGCGCATCGATCGAATCCCACAGGAGGATCGTGATGAACTCCACTTCCGCTCCGAGATTTCTGCGAAGCAAGTAACTCCCCTTGTACCCTTTGGCTTTGCTGATGCCCGGCAGAAGTTCGGGCTTCAACATTGCTTCATAGGAATCCGCGTGCTCCGGCTTCGCGTACCCGTGCCACATTCTCGCGATCATTTTGTTTCTGCCTTTCAGCAGCCAGTTACCACGACATCCGCTTGCGCAGTTCTGTAACGTGGGCCACGTGATGTGGGCCGTGCCATGCGTAAAGCGCGAGCGTCTTGTCCAGGGTCATCGGTCCCATCTCAGGATGGCGCAAGGTACGCTTCCATTGGTCGGGAGTCAGAGACTTCAGGAGGCGAACCCAGCGGTCGTGGAGGGAATCGAGCAGAGTTAACGAAACGTCGATCGGGGTCGCGGGCGTGTCGGCGAGTTGCGCCCAGCGATCCTCGGCATAGGGCTTGATCGTGGGATCGTCCTCCGTCAGGGCCAACTTGAAACGCACATATGCGTTCAGGTGGCTGTCGGGAACGTGATGCACGACCTGTCTGACGGTCCATCCCTCCGGTCGATAGGGAGTGTCGAGTTGCGCTTCCGACAGTCCCTGGACCGCAGCTCGCAGACATTCAGGTGTCCTTGCGATCGCATCGAGGAACACCTGCTGTTGTTGGGGGCTCAGAGGGCCGTCGTAGTGGAATTTGCCGAGCGGATATCGCAAATCACTCATTCGTGGTCTCCTATGGGTTTTGTCAGTTACAGACGATCTGACCCCCAAAGGGGCTTCATTAAATGCGAATTCTGCGCCCAGCGGCTCTGCAGCGTGGTGCGAGGTCGGAACCTATTGAGTAAACTACTAGCTGTAGTATTCGCGGTGGGACAGGCCCATCGGCTTTGGCTTCGAATTTCGATTCCCCATTCCGCCAGTCTGGTGCATCCAATTGAAATCTAGGCTAAACTCTCTCTGTCGTTGAGTTTAGCAACCACCCCGGGGACGGTTGTGGGCCGCTCTTGGGGAACACCTGTGAGGGGCACAATGCCTGCTTCGGTCTGGTCTGGTCACTTAACGTTCGGACTCATCTCCATGCCGGTACGTCTTTTCTCCGGCGCGCGCAGCCAAGGTATTTCCTTCAACATGTTGCACCGCCCTGACAAGTCGAGGCTGAAGCAGCAGTATGTGTGCCAGGCCGACGGCCAGGTCGTCGATCGCAACGAAATCGTCAAGGGATACGAGTTTCGCAAGGACGAATACATCATCATCGAGCCGGACGAGATCAAGAAGATCGAGCCTCAGACCGCCAAGACGATGGAGATTCTCGAATTCGTGAAATCCAGCGAGGTCGACCCCGTCTACTTCGAATCGTCGTATTACATGATGCCGGAGGAAGCCGGCCGCCGCCCCTACGCGCTACTGACTAAGGCGCTGGAAGAAAGCGAATACGTCGCCATCGCCAAGATCACCATGCACAACCGCGAGTACACGGTCTTTCTGCGCCCGCACGAAGGTGGAATGATGCTGCACACCATGTACTACGCCGAAGAAGTCCGCAAGGTAGAAGGTTTCGGCGCCCCCGACGTTGAGTTGAAGGAAGCCGAAGTGAAGGTGGCGCATCAATTGATTGAGGCCCTCGCGGACGAGTGGGATCCGGAAAAATACAAAGACAACTTTCAGGAAAACCTGAAGAAGCTGATTGAAGCCAAGCTGGAAGGCGGCGATGTTGCGGAAGTTGAAAAGCCGAAGAAGTTAGCTCCGGTGGTCGACCTGATGGCAGCTCTGAAGCAGAGCCTGGCCCAGATGGAAGGCCGAAAGAAACCGGCTGCGACCACTACGTCGGAAGAGCCCGCCGCCGAACCAGCAAAGCCCCGCCGCAAACGAGGCTGACCGCAACGAATATCCAAGTCAGCCTTAAGACTGGGACCAGATTCTTACCGCGCGCATTGCCATGGCTCCTACCGGTGTCTGCAATCGCTCCTATTGCGTTTTGTCATTTAAGTTTTGTCATTCCGAAACGGCGATAAGCCGTTGAGGAATCTGCTCGTCTGTATGCAACATTTCCGCTGCTGCAAGAAAGCAGATTCCTCGCTACGCTTCGGAATGACAAGGCTTCGGGATTCGCACGGACAAGGAGTTCCAGCGCTGGGCATGGAAAACATTCAAATGCCCGGACTCGAGGTCAGGCATCCCACTCATCTACCAGTGCATCCAGAAGCTGAGAACTGAGAACTGAGAACTGAGAACTGGGAACTGGGTCCTCGTCTCTAGCGCACAAACTCAGCAACCGCTACAATACTTGATTCCGATTTCGCACCACAATTTTCTCCTCGGAGTGCCGATGAGTTTTCGACGTGGGGGCTGGTTCACCGCAATGTTGGTGGCGATGCTGATTTTGATGTCTTGCGGTGAGGTGTACCGCCCAGTGGTGATTCCGATCTCCAACAACCCGCCGAACCCGGCAAATCCCCACGCCGTTTTCGGGATCAGCACCAATGTCGCACCCAATCCGGGGACCGTGTTCCAGATCGATGTTTCTGGAGACAGCAACATCGGGGTGGCCCCGATGGGCATCAACCCGACCCATGCTGCGATTCAATTTGTCGGAAATTCTTCGCGGATTTTCGTGGCGAGCGCAGGCAGCGTGGTGAACGGCGACCCCGATGTCGTGACTGCATTTAACCCCGCGTCGATCAGCGGCATTGGCAGCCCATTTGCTTTCTCAATGCCGAATGTTGGGCCCAATCAAAATTCAGCCATTACAGCGATCAGCGAAGATCCCAGCAATTTAGTTACAGTGACACTCGCTTCCGCGATCAGTTCCGCCACTATCGGCGGTCCGGTCGTGATCTCAGGTGTCATCATTCAAGGCGGCGACCCAACAAAGCAGGGCGCGTACAACGGCAACTTCACGATTACCTCGATCAGCGGGAACACCATTCAGTACAACGACCTGGTCGGCGGCCTGCTGAGCGCGTCGGGAGGAACAGCCACAGTTCCGCTGCCCACTTTCTGCTCCTATCAGCCCGATTTTGTGACGACAGCGGAGACCAACGCGGTTTATGTTGCGAACTACGGGCAGGAAAGCGGCACCCACTGCAACTTGGCCAGCACGGATTCAGTCACGGCGCTGAACACGAGCAACAATACCGTTGCCAATATCAGATACTTGCCCGCAGGTTCGCATCCGGTCCTGATGGCCGAGACTCCCAATGCCT
Source organism: Candidatus Sulfotelmatobacter sp. (assembly GCA_035568275.1). Classification (GTDB taxonomy): domain Bacteria; phylum Acidobacteriota; class Terriglobia; order Terriglobales; family Acidobacteriaceae; genus Sulfotelmatobacter. Next base: position 29,778 of record DATMOO010000242.1, on the reverse strand, counting down.
TGAATCTCTATGTGGCCAACCAGGGTGACGGCACGAGTCCTGCGACCGTCATGAATCTGTCCCCGGTGGATCTGTCCACGATTGCGACGATTCCGATTGGAGTGAATCCAAGTTGGATCGCGGCGAGCCTCGATGGGCAATTCGTCTATGTGGTGACGCAGGGGGACGGGCAACTCTCTACGATCAGCACTGTGTCGAACACAGTCACGTCGGCGCAGCCGGTGGGCGTCGGAGCGAATTACATTCTGTACGACAAGAGCATGAACCGCTTGTACGTGACCAGTCCTGCGAGCGGGCTGCTCTACATATTCAGCGCTGCCGGCAATACGCCAACGCCGCTGCCAACCCCATCGGGGAACCCTCCCGGAGCTCTTGTCATTCCTCCGGTGCCGCCCTGCGCTGCCGCACCCGCTACCTGCGGTCCGGTCACTCCAGTCTCAGTGGCCGCTCTGCCGGATGGCTCACGCTTCTACGTGGCTAGCTATCAAATCCAGACGCCATGTTCCGATCCATATGCTGGCACCGGTCCATGCATCATTCCAATGGCGACCGTCTTCGATGCGCATAGCCTGACGATCAGGGTGGCGTCTTCGTCGTATTTTGGCGCGGAATTATCCTTGCTGAGCGGTCCGCCATTTGCACCCGTAAACCCACCTACGCCGCCGCAATATGCCATTCCGGTGGCCCAGTCGTGCGCTCCGGTTGCGATCTATTCGCCGAGCACCACGCGCTTCCGCATGTTTGCTACGGCCTCCGCCGACAGCAGCCACGTGTATGTGAGTATTTGCGACGCGGGCGCAATCGCCGATGTCAGCACGACGACCAACACGGTGAACCAGGGGACAAACGCGGACGACAGGCTGGTCATCGATCTGCTGGCACCCTTCAGCGCCGCAGCGCCTGGTCCGAATAATCAGCCGCCGCCGCAGAGTCCCATATTCCTGCTCACGGGACAGTAATCTTCGACAACCAGGGTTGTCATTCCGAACGAAGTGAGGAATCTGCTGTGGGCCGGAAACAGCAGATTCCTGGCGCCCAAAAAGCGGGCGCTCGGAATGATAATTTTTTCAAGCTAAACCTTGGCGGGAACTTCTTCCTTCGCGGCGTCCTTCGCTGCGTAGTGGGAGTCTACGTAGTGGTCGAGAATCTCGATAAACTCCGCCACGATCCGGTCACCCTTCAGTGTGGTGAACAGCCGTCCATCGACATAAACGGGAGCTTTCGGTTCCTCGAATGTTCCCGGCAGCGAAATGCCGATGTTGGCGTGCTTGGATTCGCCGGGGCCATTGACCACGCAACCCATCACCGCCAGCTTCATCTCCTCGACACCTACGTACTGCCCCTTCCACGTCGGCATCTGCTCGCGCAGATAGGTCTGAATCTGTTCCGCCATTTCCTGGAAGAAGGTGCTGGTGGTGCGTCCGCACCCGGGGCAGGCGGTGACCTGCGGGGTGAAGCTGCGAATCCCCATCGATTGCAGAATCTGTTGCGCGACTCGTACTTCCTCGGTGCGATCGCCGCCCGGGGCCGGGGTCAGAGAGACCCGAATCGTATCCCCGATGCCTTCCTGCAGCACTACGCCCATTGCTGCGCTCGATGCGACCACACCCTTCGCGCCCATGCCGGCTTCGGTGAGCCCCAGGTGTAGTGGATAATTGCAACGCAACGCGAGTGCGCGATAAACATCAATCAGGTCCTGCACCCCGCTGACCTTCGCGCTCAGGATGATCTGGTCGGGGCGCAGCCCATATTTCTGCGCCAGTTCTGCTGAATTCAGCGCGCTCACGACCATGGCCTCCATGGTCACTTCGCGCGCATCTTTCGGTTCCGGCAGCTTGGAATTCTCATCCATCATGCGGGTCAGCAGCACCGAGTCGAGTGATCCCCAGTTCACCCCGACGCGCACCGGCTTCTGATACTTCACCGCCACTTCAATCATGGTGCGGAAATTCGAGTCTCCACCTTTGCCGATACTGGCATTGCCAGGATTGATCCGGTACTTTGCCAGATCGCGCGCGCACTCCGGATATTTGGTCAGCAGAACATGCCCGTTGTAGTGGAAGTCGCCAATGATCGGAACTCTTACGCCCTGCTTGTCGAGTTGCTCAACAATGTGAGGAACGGCCGCCGCAGCGTCGTCGTTGTTCACGGTGACGCGAACCAGCTCCGATCCCGCGCGCGCCAAGGCGGCAACCTGTTGCACGGTAGATGGGACGTCGGCGGTGTCGGTATTGGTCATCGATTGCACCACAACCGGTGCATCCGATCCCACGCGCACACCTCCGACCACGGCCGTAACGGTCTTTCTGCGATGAATCGTAGCCATAATTGGAACTTCTAGTTTATCACGCGAAAACGGGGTCTTTTGGGCCGCTCTGGAAGCCTCGAACCCGAACGGTGGTCAGTCCGGATTTCGTAACAATACATGCGCGGCCCACCGGCGGCACAGGGTTTGACGATCAGGTGCGCAATTTCCTGCGGATCGTTGTTTTTACAACGTTTAGACGCGCACCTCATTTCGCAAACCCGGATTTCGTAACGACCCAGCCCTCAGTGTCCGTCTGGCCAATAAGCGGGGCTACCATTGGCACCCTCTGTGGGTTGACCCACTGAGCCCGGCCCCCCTGAACTACCGGTCAAGCGCTTCCCCTCTTCAGCATTTAATCTGTCCGCAATGGAGGGATTGTCGTATGAGTCATCGCATCAAACCACCGCACACCGAAAAAAAACCAGTCACGACCATCAAGCGTGATGCGCAAGTCGCGCCTGCATGGCCCAGCTATCAGGGTACGTCACAATTCGTGGGAACCAGTCCGAGCGGACGGGTGACCATCTACGTGGATCCGACGCTCGGCGCCCCCGCCTTGCAGAATGCCCAAGATCTGCTTAACGATGCTGATCGGGTCGCCAATGCCAACGACGGAATCTTTGGCACAACGGGCGGACCTGTCAGCGTAATTGTTTTCGCCTTGAACGGCGCTACCGACGGCACTGGCGGCGCCGACCACATGGGATGCGACTACGTTAACGGTGCCGCCATCGAAGTGGACGCATCCTTTGGCAACTCGGTGCGTGTATCGGCGCTATTCGAGGCCGAACTCAGCGAGTGCTCCATGAACGGAAATCTTTGCGGCGAAAGTACCGGCGAGGCATTGTCGCGCTGGTGTGCCGCTTTCGTCAGCAACAACGCCCTGGCTGATTTCGCTACCGCCCCGCAGTGGTTCGCCGACGGCATGCCGGATTTCGTAAACACCACTGACAACACCGATCAAAGTGCCGACAGCACCGGATGCGGCATGGCCTTTATTTCGTGGATGATCAGCCAGGGGCACGGCCTCTCGCAGATTGCTCCTGCCATGGTCAACCTGGGTGATGGTGGGACCTTCGCCGAACTCTATGGCAACCTAACATCTGACGATCCGGCCAATGCCTGGCCGAATTTCCAGAACGCGATCAACAGTCTGCCGAACGGCGTTACCAACGACGATCCCTTCAATGGGTTAGGTCAGCCCACGCAGATGACACACGTATCTCCGCGCTCGGCGGAACTGGTGGGCAGAATTCTGGCCACGATCATTACTGATCTGGCAGCAGGACGCCAACCGGAACAGATCACAGCCAATGTGCGGACGGCACTGCTTCCGGCTTCGAGGCCGATTGCTCCCGCAATCTGCAAGCCCGGTTCGAAGAGGTTGTTGCCGCCGGGCAGGACTACAAAACGCTCCATGACTGCTTAAACTAAGATCCGCCTACACGTCCACAAATTAGCCGGCAGCGAAATCCGCTGCCGGCTCTTTTTCTTACTGCGCTGTGACGTTCCGCGACTGGGAGTATGACTTCCCGCTTGCATCCCAGGCCTTTACCACCACCGAATGGGAGCCCTTTGCCACTGTGAACGCTGTATCCACGTACGTCGCCTCGCTTGTGTCGTTGTAGATCAGTTTGCCGTCAATGTATACCTGCACGGCCGTGATCTGACTGGCCGAGTATGCATTGGCGAATACATGCAGGGACGTCGAGGTCACCTCGTTCTGTGTCGGCACGCAAACAGCGATCGAGTTTGGAGCGGCGGGACAGGTTTCTCCGGGCGTGCCGCTATAAATTGTGATGCTGCGGTCCGATTGAAAACTCGCGCCAGAGTTATCCCAGGCCTTCGTCATCACGAAATGCGGACCCTTCGAAAGGCTCAGCGATTCGTTGAGCGAACTGCTGGGCGAGTTCACGACCAGCTTGTTGTCAACGTAGATTTGCATCGCGGTCACCGGATGGCTTGTATCTCGGGAATCTGCGATCCAGTGCACGGGAGAATTGAGATACGTGGGATCCTGCGGCTCGCAAACGGTCACCGAAGGAGACACTGTACTGGGTGTGCAGGCGGATCGCGGAGTGGCATTCAGGAACACGTCGACCACTTGCGAAGGGCCATTTCCGACACTTGCCCCAGCGAAGTCAATCTTGCCGTCACGGTTGAAGTCGGCGGCCACAAGGCTGTTGAGTCCAGAGTTCGGAAACTCCAAGGGCGTGCTCTGGTAGGTGCCATCCGGATTTCCCAGGTAGACCGTCAGAGTGTATTGACCGAGGCCAACGATGTCGTTAATGCCGTCGCCATTGATATCCGCGGCCGTAGGATTCGCGAAGGTGGTGTACGACCCCAGGTATACGCTCGCAGTCTTGGTGAAGGTTTTGTTCGACTGGCCGAGTAGAACCTCCCAGGTTTCGCAACCTACGTTCTTTACACCCGAGCAAGCCCAGGAGGTGACGATCAAGTCGGTGCGGCCGTCTTGATTCACGTCGACTGGAGTGGCGAAGATTCCATCCGGCGCGCTCGCGAGCTTGGTGTTGCTGAACTTTAAATTGCCGGCATTGAAAAGCGCGTAGAGATTCTGTCCGTCGCTTACCGACAGGTCGGGTTTCCCGTCCCCATTAAAATCTCCGACTCGGACTTGGGCCAATCCGGTTCCGGCGCCGATCTTAATGGATGCTGCCTGGGTAAATGTCCCGGAGCCTGTGCCTTGGTAAATGATGAGCTGTTGCGAAGCGAGGGCCAGGTCGAGCTTGCCATCGCCGTTGAAGTCCGCCGTCGTGATCGAGCTGGCAGATGCGTTGAACGGCAAAACGATGGTTTGGCCCTTGGTGAACGTGCCATCACCTTTTCCCAGCAGAATCTGAATTGCGTTTTGTTGGGTTCCGATGTATCCGGCGACTGCCACGTCGAGCTTGCCGTCTCCGTTGAAGTCGCCTACGGCGATGGCGAAGGTGCCGATTCCATAGGCAGCATTCAAAGGACTCTGAAATCGGCCGTCACCCTTGCCCAACAAAATGGAGACTCCATAGCCTCCCGTGCCTCCATTGGTGCCGACGACGATGTCGGGAATTCCATCATTGTTAAAGTCGCCGCGATCGACCAGATAGCCATCGAGTGCCGACGGACTGTAATGCATCATGAAACTTTCTTGCGCGAGGGTGAGGCTCGAAGTGAAGATGATGGCAAGCGCGGCAAGAGCGGATTTTGCGCGCAGAAATGCGAAGCCGTGACCAAAGGCTGGCATTGGATAAAGTCTCCTGGAAAGGCCGAGAGCGGATAGGCCGGATACGAGCGGCCAATCAGATGCCACGCGGGAAAAATGGTTGATCAGGTCTGTACCCTAGGGTCCGGGCCCAATAAGAAAGGGAGCCTTGCCGGCTCCCTTGTGATTGAAAAGCTGTGACGGCGACTATGGCAATCGGTCGGCAAGTCCAGGGATGGTCTTCATCAGATCGTTGTAAATAACCATCACTGCAAACAGCACCAGGAACACGAACGCCGCCTGATAGACGCGTTCTTTGATGTTCATGCTGATGTCGCGCCGCATCAGTCCTTCGATTGCGAGGAACAGAATCACACCCCCGTCGAGAATCGGAATCGGCAGCAGGTTGAAGATTCCAAGGTTCAGGCTGATGCCGGCCGTGAGTTCCATCAGCGGAGTCCAGCCCTTTTGCTGAGCCGCATAGCCCGCTTCCTGGGCGATGCCAATTGGACCGGAAACCGCTCGCAGGGAAATCTTCCGCTGCACGAGTTTTTTGGCGAGCTCCAGAATCATCAGGGAATACTGCCGGTTGCGCTCGAGCGAGAGACTGAGGGCCTTCGAGAAGGGAAGCGTGGTCACTTTCACTTCACCTTTATTGGAGAATCCCAGCCGATAACGGTTTTCCTTGGGATCCTCGGTCTTTGACAGAACCGGCGACATCGTGAAATGCAAAGTCTGACCGGCGCGCAGCACAGTAAGGTCGACGGGCTTATCTTTCGTCTGTTGCAGGCTGTCGATCACGCTCTCCAGCGAGTGCACCGGCTGGCCGTTCAGAGCAACAATCTGATCTTCTTCCTTGATGCCAGCTTTCGCCGCTGGAAGCTGGGGTTCGACTCGTCCCACAACCACCGAATTTTCGGCGTACCATCCCGCCGAACCAACTTCGGAAGAAGTCACCGGCTTCGGGACGATGGTCTTGTCAAAAACCTGATTACCACGCTGCACAGTAACCGTCAGCGGCTGATTCGGGCTCAACCATACGCGAGGCTCCAGTTGCTCCCACGTCGGGTTGTCGATGTTATCGACTTTGACGATCCGGTCTCCGGCCTGCAACCCCGCCTGCGCCGCTGCAGAGCCTGGCTTGACCCCGTCGAGGACGGCTGGCTTATCCAGGTACACCGGATACTCGTAGTGCACCATGTAAACCGTTGTCAAAAGGAAGATCGCCAGCAGAATGTTCATCGCCGGGCCGGCAATTGCGATCAGGAAACGGTGCCAGCGGGAGTGGTTCATGAATTCGCGCGGATCATCCGTGCGCTGATCCATGGGATTCTCGCCGCTCATCTTCACGTATCCGCCCAGAGGGATGGCATTGATCCGGTAGTCGGTTTCGCCCTTGCGGAACCCAATCAGCCGCTTGCCGAATCCGATGGCAAACTGCTCCACGCGCACCCCGAGCAACTTGGCCACGGCGTAGTGGCCGAACTCGTGGATCAGAATCATGAAACCCAGAACGCCAATGACCGCAACGACGGAAGTCAGAAAGTCAGACATATTCTAAGTACGTTACTCCCCACCCGTTAGATTCCGAAATTACACAAAAGATGTAGCCCGCGGCCGTTCCATTTTCCTGGCGGCAGCCACCCGCTCCCGAGCAAGTTGACGGGCTTCGGCGTCGGCCGCAAGCACCGCCTGTATAGACTCCAGAGCACCGCAATTCGTTTCAGCCAGCACGTCTTCGATCACCCTGGGAATCTGGTCAAACCTGATCTCACCTTCGAGGAACGACGCCACTGCAACCTCATCCGCCGCATTCAGTGCCACCGTCTTGGCGCCACCTGCCTCCGCCGCCTCGTACGCCAAACGCAGGCAAGGGAATTTTTTCAGGTCCGGCGGGGCGAAGTCCAGATGACGCAAGTCACTGACTGGGAAACGCATATCCGATTCAATCCGCTCCGGATATGTTAGCGCGTAAAGAATCGGCAGCCGCATGTCCGTCACTGAGAACTGAGCAAGTATACTGCCATCCACGAACTCCACCATAGAATGAATCGTCGACTGCGGGTGGACGATAACCTCGACTTTCGAAGGCGGCATGTGAAAAAGTCTGCATGCTTCGATGACCTCGAAGCCCTTATTCATCAGAGTGGCGGAGTCGATTGTGATTCGTTTTCCCATCTTCCATGTGGGATGATTCAGCGCCTGCTCTACGGTGATAGATGCAAAATCCGATGCTTGAGTATTACGGAACGGGCCGCCAGAAGCCGTAAGCCAGACGCGCTCGACCTCCTCCATGCGTCCGCCGCGCATGCACTGATGCACGGCATTGTGCTCGCTGTCGATCGGCAGCAGCGCGACTCTGCGTTTGCGGGCTTCCGCCGTGATCAACTCTCCGGCGGCGACGAGGCACTCCTTATTGGCAAGCCCCAGGGTCTTTCCCGCGAGAACGGCTTCGTAGGTCGCCTCAAGGCCGGCGACTCCAACAATCGCGCTGACGACAAAATCCACTTCAGCATGTGTCGCGATGCGGACCGTTCCCGCCGCTCCGTGAACGACCTCGATGTGGTTGAGCCCTTTCTTCTTCAGTCGAGCACGAAGAACATCCGCATCCTTCTCCGCAGCCATCGAGATCAGCCGCGGCTTCCAGCGCCGGGCTTGCTCGAACGCAGCGTCCAGATTACTTCCTGCAGCTAAAGTCACAATCTGAAAGCGATCTGGGTAGGACTCGGCGACGCTCAAAGTGCTGCGCCCGATCGAACCGGTCGACCCCAGGATGGCTATACGTTTCATTGGTGAAAAGGACGTACGTGAACGAGGCTGGTACGACTCTATTCTACGATGCTTTCCGTCGTCGTGGTGGAAAGTAGCGCCAGCGTCCTACCGGCTGCCTCAAACTGGTCTCGAGCTCCGCCGGCTATTGCATTACCCGCCACGCTGCGTAGTACCACAGCACTGGCGCCGCAAACAGCAGAGCATCAATGCGGTCCAGCATGCCTCCATGCCCCGGCAAAATCGCTCCTGAATCTTTCACTCCCGCGCCGCGCTTTATCAGCGACTCGACCAGATCTCCCAGTTGCGCTGCGATGTTTAGCACAATCGTCAGCACGATGATCGGCCCCATCGAGGGTTGCTCCAGTCCGAAAATTCCGTCCCGACGCTCGATCAATCCGGCGCGCAGCAACCATGAACTGAGCGGCAGAGCGTAATGAAATAACAGCCATCCGACGCCGACGCTCGCGACCAGCGACGCTGCCGCTCCCTCCCAGGTTTTCTTCGGACTGATGCGCGGCGCCATCAGATGTCGTCCCATCGACTTGCCGACGAAATAGGCAAAAATGTCTCCCGCCCAAACCACCAGCAGCAGGTACAGCAGATAAAAAGCTCCAGCCCACTGCTGACGGAGTTGCACCAGCATTCCCATCGGCAAGGCAATGTAGCTGAATGCGAAGACCGACGCCGCGGCCGCGGGATACGCGCTGCTTAGATCTTCGTTCCGCATGGCGCGCGTGAGAAAGATAAAAGGCGCAATCGCCGCGGCAAATCCCAGGCAATAGACAAACACCGCGGTCGAAAGTAGTGGCTTCTCGTTGCCGAAGTTAAGCGTCAGCAGCAGAAAGAAAATGCCCGCGAAGATGTAGGTCAGGATCCAAAGAGGCTGTACGCCATAGGATTGCGTGAGTTTAAGAAACTCGTGGATCGTGAGCAACGCCACGATTCCCGCCACAACAGCCAGCACCGAAACTGGCGCTCGCAGAATGAGCACCAGCACAATCGGAATCAGTACGACTGCGGTAGCTATGCGCTTGAGCAAAGGAAGTATTGGGCGCCGTGTAGGTGGCCGCGCAATTATACCCAGAGCAAATGAAGGATTGTTTCCGCTTTGTGTACCTTGGTGCCCTTTGTGGTTTATGCCTTTATGGTTCCGCCAGGGGCGTGCGCGTCGTTGTGGTTCAGCCCGCCGTATCGCCGCTCGCGTTTCTGATACTCCGCGATTCCCTCAAGCAGATGCATGCCGCGAAAGTCCGGCCACAAGGTAGGTGTGACATAGATCTCGGCATAAGCTAACTGCCAGAGCAGGAAGTTGCTCAGCCGCATCTCGCCTGATGTCCGCACCACCAGATCTGGATCCGGCAGATGCCGCGTATATAGGTGCTGTGAAACCAGGTCCTCATCGATCCGCAGGTGATCAATTCCGCCATTCTGCGAAGCCGCAGTAACCATCGATCGAAAGGCGTCTACCAGTTCGCTGCGCGCGCTGTAGTTGAGCGCCAGTGTTAGGACCATCCCAGAGTTTCGTGCGGTAGCTTCCCGCGCCCAGGCCATACGCTCCTGCACCGCTGCCGGCAACTCGTGCTGCCGCCCGATATATTCCAGGCGGATGTTGTTTTTGTTCAGCGTAGGAACTTCGGCCTTCAGATAACGGCTGAGCAGCGACATGAGGAAGCCGACTTCGCTGGCCGGACGCTTCTTCCAATTTTCTTCAGAGAAGGCGTAAAGCGTGAGCGCCGGAAGATGAATTCGCGCCGCCGTCTCCACGGTCGACCGCACTGCCGCCACCCCGGCGCGGTGTCCGGCCACACGCGGCATATGCCGCCGCCGAGCCCAGCGCCCATTGCCGTCCATGATGATCGCGATGTGCTTGGGGAGCCTTGCGGGATCCAGATGCCGGTAAACTTCTGCTTCCTTGCGATCGAGCCCCTGAGGCACTTTGTCGTGCAAAGTGGTCACAAGGTAGAGGCTACCACAGCAGGGAAGGGGATGCAATGACTGGAAGCCTGTGACTGGAAGCCTGTGTAATTGTGTGGTCGCGGGCACTATCGCCCGCGAAGGCTTGAGCAATACAGGACCGATCAGGAAGGTCGACCGGAGGAAGAGAGAAGAGAGATGGTGTGGAGACAGCCGCCCTCGGCTGTCCGGGAGCCAAGCACCCGCGCCACACAAAACCTACCGCGCTTCCTCGGGCACCACCTTCAACTCCAGCTTCTCGGTCCACCGCAGCACGGTCAGCGAGCAGCTCACGCCTACGCGCACTTCCGTCAGCAGGCGATGCAGATCATCCACCCCTGCAACAGGCTGCCCTTCCAGCGCCACAATGACGTCGCCTTCGCGCAGTCCCGCCCGCTTTGCCGGGCTGTCCTCTTCGACCGACTGTATGAGTGCTCCGGTTTCTTTCGGCAGATCGTAAAACCGAACGATTCGTCGGTGCAGGGGCACCGTTTGACCCGAAATCCCCACGAAGCTCCGTCGAATCTTCCCGTCCCGGAGCAAGCGGCTGGCGACAAATTTCGCCGTATTGATCCCGATTGCGAAGCAGATTCCCTGTGCCGGCAGAATTGTCGCTGTGTTCACGCCGATCACGCGTCCCGCAGAATCCACCAACGGTCCACCCGAGTTACCCGGATTCAGCGCCGCATCCGTCTGGATCACGTCGTCAATCAGCCGTCCGGAATACGAACGCAGCGACCGTCCCAGTGCGCTTACCACGCCGGCCGTGACCGTCGATTGAAATCCATAAGGCGCGCCAATCGCGATGGCAATCTGTCCGACACGCAGCTTCTGGGAATCCCCCAACTCCGCCGCCAGCGGCCCCGGTTCGTCGAATTGCGGCCGTTCCAGACGGATCACAGCCAGATCGCTCGCCGGATCCTCCCCAATGAGCGTCGCCGGCATGCGCCGGCCGTCCGCCAGAGTGACTGCAATTCGTGCCGCATCATGCACCACATGGCTGTTCGTCAGGATCAGGCCGTCAGGCGTAAAAACGAATCCCGACCCTCCGCCTTGCCTCTCACGCGGTTCACCGGATCGCGTCCGCCCAGCTTTCGGATGGACCTCGATGTGCGCTACGGAGGGGCTGATTCGTTCCACCGCGCTCGTTACCGCAGTCGAATACGCGTCCAGCAAAAGCCCATCCGGTGCGGCCATTGGGTGAATGCCAGCCGTAGCGCCGTTCACGCTATCCTTTTCCGAGGCTGCGTCCAACTGGGAGGCACCCAGAACTCGCCAGGAGACACCACTGTGATTTTCCAAATTCATGCCAGATAGATGCTGATCAATCTAATTCGGATTCACTGCACCGAAGTATCCCGAAGGCAACGAGAGTCCAAAGCCGGAAAACAAAAAGCCGGAACCATTGCTGGTTCCGGCTTTTTGTGTTGGCTGGTTGCCCGGATAAAACTTGTCAAAGTGCCGAACTAAACCACATCGTCACAAATCCTTGAACCTTGACTCTCCGCTTCTACGCGCTTCTCCTCGGTCTTACCGTCAGGTCCCGCACCTGCGTCAGGATGCTCGACATCTGCATCCCGTTGAGTTGCGAAACAAAGGGCAAGATTTCGGCAATAAACTGATCCTTCATCAGTTCGCTGACTTCTTCCTGACGGCTGCGTTCACCGCCGCTGAGCAGTTCGGGCACAGTAACCTCCAGTGCACGCGCGAGCCGTTCCAGGGACGACAGCGTAGGCGTGGCCTTCTCGTTTTCGATTTTCGACACGTAGGTACGCGGCACGGCCATACGTCCGGCCAGTTGACGCTGGCTAAGTCCGCTGCGCAGTCGCAGTGAACGGATTGAGGTCGCCAGGTTCAGATGTCCGCGGCCGTTTGTCGGCACGGGCATCATGACCGGCGGCGCGACCATGATTGGTTCGGGCTCGGGTTCCTCGTCCAGGGACGCGTGACAGCGCCGGCAATTGTTATTGGATGTGCGGAACTGAACTAACAGGCAGTGATCGCAACGAACGACTTCCCGTGAATCCACCGGGGCAAGAGTCGTAGCCATCGGGTTGTGGGAGTGCCAGAGCGGGCCCTCCTTACAGCCTAAACCACAGAGCAGGAATGACTTGGGGGAGATTCCTGCGGGCAGTCTCAATCTGAGCCACCGAGCCTGTGGAAGTCAAGGGAAAAATGCACCGAAGACGCGGCACTCCGACGAAGCAAGCCGGAAAAAGGATGGCAAAACCATTGAGATTACTGGCAATTCGTGCGGGATTCGCAGAAATCCGCAGTGATGTTTACCATGCGGATTCCCGCGCCGCTACGCGACGTGGTCACTTGAACGTTATTACTTAAACATGGGATGCGGAACGAAGGCCGGCGCACTCTCCATTTCGCCCCGCATTATTTCAGTCGCCTTGTAGGAATATTCCGCGCCGCACGCGTCACAACGCACCGTGACCTGCTGAGTCAGCATGGGAAGAGGCGAGAAGGCGTCGGTTTCCGCCAACACAATCTGGTGCGAGTATGAAGTATTGCCTTTGTGGTGAAATCGATGATTCTTGCAGAGAACAACCCAGAAATATTCCCGGTCGTCATACATTTGCTGGTCCCTCCAAGCCCCCAAAACCTGGAGAACTGCGCTGCGTTAGTATGCTGCACAGAGGTCGTTGGAGTTGTAGTGAGTCTGTAAAGAAGTTGTCAATAAGGGAATCACTAAGAAAAAACTCTTAAGTGCAGGTGCCCGGAAAATGAATGAAATCACGCGAGAAGCCGCCTGGAATTTGCTGACCGAGTTCACCCAATCTGAAAGTCTACGCAAGCATGCGCTGGCGGTCGAAGCCTGCATGCGTGCGTGCTCCGGCAAGTACGACGATGGATCGCCAGAGGCCGAGGACCTGTGGGGAATCGTCGGCCTGATTCACGACTTCGACTACGAACGCTGGCCCAGTCTGAAAGATCATCCCTATCGCGGCAATGAGATCCTTACCGAACGCGGATGTCCCGAGCAGATCCGCCGAGCCATCATGTCGCACGCCGAATACACGGGCGTGACCCGCGACACGCCCATGGAGAAAGCTCTCTTCGCCTGCGACGAACTCGCCGGATTCATCACCGCAGTCGCGCTGATCAAGCCCAGCAAATCGCTGGCGGAAGTCGACGTGAAATCCGTGCGTAAAAGAATGAAAGACAAAGCCTTCGCGCGAAAAGTAAATCGCGAAGACATCATTCAGGGCGCTGCCAATTTAGGAGTCGACCTCGATGAACACATAGGCTTCTGCATCGAAGCGATGAAGCCGATCGCGAAGGAACTGGGGTTAGATGGTAGCGCGGCAAAACCGTAGCGCCGCCGTCCCGGCGGCTGTTGGGGCGGCGTCTCGTCGCCACTGCGGACGCTGTCTGTAAAACTTGAAGGCTCTACCGCTTCTCCGCCAACCGCTGTTTCTTCTGCCGTTCCCGTTCCGCCTTCATCTCCTCGACACTCCGGGTGGCGAGCGGCGAGTACAGCGCCCTCACCCATCTAGGATTTTCCCACTCCGGCTGTTCGGCCACTGCGCGATCGTAGTCGCGTAGCGCACTCTCTGTTTCACGAGCTTGCCAGTATGCGACGCCCTGCGCCATCGCCTTCTCATTGGGCAGCCCCTGCTCGTAGCCGTTATTCACGCTCTGAATAGCATCACTGTAACGTCGAATCTCGATCTGCGCCCAGGCGCGGCGCACCCACAGCTTCACGTCACCAGGACGCTGCTGCACGGCGTCGCCCAGCAATTGAGAGGCGCGCGCGTAATCCCCGGCAAGGTAGTACCACCAGCCCAACTCCCCAAGATAATCCGGAGCCCATCCGTCGGCATTACCCTGCAAGTCAGCCTCGTACTTGCGCGCCCCGGCTACGTCTCCCGCGAGCAAATTCAACCCCGCCAGTTCGACGTCGGCATTGCGCGGCTTCTCACCCTCTACCGATGACAGCCAGTTGCGGAATTTGCCCTCCGCGCTCTCGCGATCCGCGGCCTCCAAAGCCATCGCGTAGGATTCCACGGCTCGCAGATTTCTTGGTTCCAACTCCAGTTGCTTGCGATACGAACCCGCCGCCTCGGCAAACTCCGCCTGCGCGAACTGCGCCTGCGCCTGCAACTCCCAAGCGTCCGGTTGATCGGAGTGCATCTTGATCGATCGTGCGGCCAACTGCTCCGCCTGGGGGTACTTTTTCGAAATCATGGCCGCGTTCGCCCGCATCGTCCAGAAGATGTACGCTACCGCCAGATCGCGCTCCGGCCGCGCCGTCCAGTTCTCCGCGGCGATCATCTTCTGAATCTGCGCAATACGCTCCGCCGGCAGCGGATGCGACCGGAAATATCCCTCCAGCGTCTGCATGGCCACATCGGACAACTCCTCTTGAGGCGATGCCGCCCGCGACCGTCGCAGTCGATACCGCTGATACATCCGGTCGAATGCCTCAAACATACGGATCGCGCCATTGGCGGAGTATCCGGCCTCGACCGCCAGCCGCGTTCCTTCGCGATCCGCCTCGAGTTCCTGATCCTTGGTGTAACCAGCTTCGAAAACAAACACCGGGATGGCGACCAGTCCTCCCAGCGGAATCCGCCGCAGCGCCTGCTCTTGCTGCGCCCGATCCGCGCAGTGATAGTGATCGATATGCTCGATCTCGTGCCCGAGCACCGCGGCCAGTTCATCTTCGCTGTCCATCATCGCCATCAGCCCGGCACCGACATAGACGTGCCCTCCCGGCAAAGCGAACGCGTTGATCATGGATTCATTGGGAACGTAATGAAAGCGGTAGGGCAAGATGCGGTGAGCGTGGAGCGTCAACTTCCCGCCCACTTCGCCCAGATACTTCTCGATCTCGCTCTTTTTCTTCTGCTGGTCCTCCTCTACATTGCTGCCGTACATCTTGGCGATCTCATCGCCGATGCGAATCTCCTCCCCATCCGGCATGCGGGTGAAATGCACCGGCATGCGCGTCAATTCCTGTTCGGTATCGGCGACCAGATAAAGCATGGCGGCAGGACTTGCCTGCACGTCCACCCTGCGCCGCTCGCTCCACACGATAGCGGCCACGCCCAATACGATGACTCCCGCAAGTGAGATCCAGCGCGTCATAGATATCGTCGCATCGCCTCGCGATTCCGCGTATACAGAAACGATACAAACAACAGCGCGGAACCCAGCACGATGAATGTCAGGTAGCGATCCCGCGGATGCAGCCTCCACACATCGTCGACCACGATCTTCCCCACGCAAAGCAGCAACAGTCCCAGTCCCGTCAGCCGGAAGCTGCGCTCGTGCACCCAAAGCGCGAGGACAAATACCGCCAAGCCTTCCAGACCCCATGACAAGGTGACCATCCCGTGCCGCATCTCAATCCCAAGCAACACCGTCAGCAGTCCGACGGCGATGAAAAAGAAAGGCTGCTCCGGACGTCTTGCCAGATTCTGGATCAGTAGCGCGAACCCGCTCTCCTCGCTGGGTTCGCCCTTTCTGCGTATCTGAAAAGCAAACGGCAACGATGCCAGCAGCAGCGCGACCGTGATCGCCACAATGACCCATCGGCTCTCGACGGTGATCCACTGGCTCGCCCACAGAGGCGACGGGAAGTAGCTGCGTTCATAGAAATTGTGCAGCACGGTGCGGAACAGCACCCCCGCGATCACCAGCAGCGCCTGGTATAGAAACAACTTCTTCCCGCTGCGCCACGCGATCACGATCAGCGCGAACGCCAAAGCTGCCCATCCGGCGGCCACCCAGTCCGCCTCTAGTTCGAACCGCATAAGGGATCCGATTGTGATCGTTCCCAACCAGCAGCAGATCTCACCCGCGCGGAATTTCATTTCCATGGGACTCAGCTCCGCCTGATGCAGTCTCCAGTACGCATAGAAGAACGCGAGCATGATGGGCACCACGGTGTAGAAGCGCGGGCTGATTTCACCCGGCAAGCCGCTGGCGTTCAGGTTCACAAAGAAAATTCGCAGGAACGCGCCGAGCAGCGCGACGTAGCCCTGCAGTCGCAAGCTCAGGCTCTTGCGCGATAGGCCTACTTCCAGGAGTACTAGCCCGGCGATGACCCACGCCTCGGCGACTCCGACGGGCCGCAGTTCGTACCACGCAAGCAGAGCCAGCAGAAAGGATCCAGCCCATGTATACGCTTCGCCGGCGATCCATTCGAATGACCAACTGTCGTCAGTCTGTGTTCTCCAGCGGGAGGTCACATAGAGCAGGACCGCAACCAGCGCAATCGTGATCAGGCGCAGCGTCAGCCCATGGAACTTCTCAGTTGCGCCCAGATTGATGGCAAGCGCACGCACAACAGCGATGCTGACAAGAAATGCAGCCTGATATTCCAACTCGGAAGCCCCGAGTCGCCTGGCGGCGAGGATCAGGGCAAGCCCGAGTGCGCACCATGCGACCGTCGTCCAGGCCTGCGGGAATGCAATCCATGCGGCGATCACCATCATAATCGTGCCCGCGTACGACAGCCGCTGCATGACCGTCCGGTCGAACTCGGTGGTGAACAACTCGGCCCATCGGCGCACTACCCAGTGCGCGTTCAAATAAAAGATCGCCGCGGCAACTACGAATAGAACGGACAACGCATAATCCGGACGCAAGTCCGCGTCATCCATGCGCCTGCCGCAGATCTCGGCCGCGTCATAGGCAATCATCTGCCCGGCGACCAGCACCGACGCGATCATCCCCAACCGCCGGTAGACGATCTCCTTTGTCCACACGCCGATCAGCAGCAGTGCCTCAGCTTCCGCCAGCCAAAGCACCGACAATCGCGTTCCGGAATAGCGGAAGGGGAAAGCCGTAATGAGCAGAACTACCCCGAGAGTACTCAGAACAATGACAGCGTTTCGGCGACGCCGTGTTGCTGGCGCCCGTCCAAAAGCCCCTTCCATTGCGCCAACCACTAGCAGCGCCCAGAAAGCCCACTCTGGATGCACGGACTGGTACTTCAGCAAGGCCAGCAGCAGTGATGTATTCAAAAGCGCCGCTGCCGTGGAGATCCGTTCCTGATATTCATCGGGCTGGCGAAAAACATACGACACACGGAAGATCAGCCAGTAAAGCACCAGGATCCCCGCGCTGGCCGTGAACTCCGGAAAGGGATGGTGCTTCCCCTGCATCGGTTCGATGATCGGCTGCAGCCAAATGTAGTGATTCAGATAGCTCGCCACAATCCCGAACACTTCCAGCTCAAACCACTGCATGCGCCCGACAATCACCACCAGTCCGGCGGCCAGCACGGCACCGGCGGCGAGGCTGTAAACGTTCGAGTGATTAATCGCGATCGTGACAAATGCCAGAAGGAACGACAGCCCGGTCACCACCTGCGAGCGATAGCGCAAGGTGTGTGCGACCATAGCGCCTGCAACAGCGAGCATGAGCACCATATCCAGCGACTGCGAGTCGAGCACATGAGCCGCAGGCACGTGATACATCGCATAGGTGGTGAAGAACAGCAGCGCCCATCCGCCGCCGATCCCGGCCCGCGCCAGGATGCGATAACGATCTCCCCGCTCAAACCAGATGCCCGCGCCCAGCAGCACGGCCGAGGTGACGAATCCCACGAGCACTTTGCCCGAAGGTCCCATGGTTTTCAGTTGGTACGCCAGGAAAAACGCAACGCCCAGAACGACCAGTACAATTCCCACCTTGTTCAGCCAGTCCGTGCCCAACATCTCCTCGATGTCGAGCGATGATTTGAACTGGTCGAATCGCGAAGGTCCAGTCTCGCCCGTCGCAATGGTTGGAGCAGGCTGTGAAATCGAACGCGCCGCCGGACTGGGCGGCGGAGTTGCGATTCTTGGCGCGACAGGCGGGGACACAACCCGCGGAGTTTCGGCGGGTCGTCGCGTGACCCAGGCTTCAGCGGCCACCTCGGTCGGAGTTATCGGTTCGAGTGGTGCAACGGGTGGTTGAACTGGAGGCGAAGGCGCGGGAGTAGTTGTAGCCTTTTCCGGTTTCTGAGACTGCGGACCAACCTGCGCCGTTCCCGTGCCGCGCAATTCCCTCAGTTCCCGCTCGAGCGCGTGAATACGGCCCGTGATATCGGCCCAGCGGAGTTGATCCTCCAGACGGTCATTCTTCCGCCGGGAGTTCACCCGCCAAAGCAGAATCCAGGGACCGAACAACACGAACAGCGCGAATCCGATGTAGAAGAGGACTTCCATCAGAGCTGAAATTTACGGGAACATCCAAATCTATCCGGGACCGCGCGATTCTACTAGAGACCGTGTTGATGCGCCATGATTTCAAGGCGATGAGAAGGGGTCACTCTGAGGTTTAGCAACCAGAAGAACCCGTTCCACTGACCAAACCTGTGTGCTAATATTTGGCAATCATCCAGTGAGCGTCCCGGTCGTTGAACGTCCCCCGAAGTCTCCTGGTAATTACCGCAGTTTTCTGAAGTGGAGCCGGTGAGTATGCCGACAAACAGCACCGTATCGTCTGCAACAAAGGTAATTCTCGGCTGTAGCAAGTGCGGTGCGTCCCTTCCCGATGAGGCGCAGTTCTGTCTGAAGTGCGGCAAACAGGTGAGTGTGCCGTTGAAAGAATCCGTAAAGATCGAGGAGCCCGTCGTGCAGTTGGCTCCTCCGCGCGTCAGGAAGCGGCGGATCGTGCTCTGGGTTCTTCTGGGCCTGTTGCTGGGAGGGTTCCTCTGGGCGGCCACTAGCGACAATCCCTTTGCACAGGGAGTCCAGGAACTGGTTGGATGGAAGCACGATCAGACGATTCTCGAAACTCCGTTTTCGGTCACTGGCCACAATTTCCGCTTCTACAAGTTCGATCTGCCGGAAGGCTCGACCAACGTCTCCATCATGGGGCAGTTCGCCGTGTCCCCTACAGAGAAGAAAGCTGGAAGCGCCAAACCTAACACAAGCGAAACAGAAGACAGCGACGTCGAGGTCTACGTGCTCAGCGAGCCGGCGTTTGCGGTCTGGCAGAACGGTTATGCGACCAGTTCCGTGTACGAGAGCGGCAGAGTCTCGCAAGGAACCATGCAGGCGGATCTTCCAGCGGGCGCTGGAGTGTATTACCTGATCTTCAGCAACAAGTTCTCGCCTAAGACAGCGAAGAGCGTCAACGCAACCGTTCTCTTGCGGTACAAGAGTTGGCTCCCAGATTCGGTCCGTCGGATGAAAGAACGCTTCTGGAATTGGGTCGGGCTCTGAATCCCTTATCTTTCAGCTCCATCTTTGCGCGCGATCGAAACGTCCCTTCCCGATAGTCGAACGTCCTCCTGCCCTAGACCCAGAACGATCTTAACCGCTCGTATCGCTATGGGTTGCGCGGGCAGAGGAAGGCTCATCCGGCTCATGCTCCCGGTTGTCAAGCGCTACCTTTGGGGTTACTAGAGGACAATACTCCCCGTAACTTGCGAGTTAATCCCAGGCACGGTTCAATGGGTACGAAAGCAAATTTACCGTCCAATCTTTTGGGAGGGAAAACGTGCGCAAAATAGCTTTTGTGGGACTACTCGTCGGACTCTTTACGCTCTCGGCAGTGGCAGCTGAGTCAGACCATCCGAAGGCGGAATTCTTCGGTGGATACCAGTACACGCGTCTGGAAGGTGGAGTCAATGCGAATGGCTTCAACCTCGGAGCGACTGCGAATCTCAACAACTACTTCGGGATCACCGCCGATTTGGGTTCCAGCTTTACGACCCAGGCTGGCGTCAGCTTCAACAACTACACCTATACCTTCGGGCCTCAGTTGGCGCTCCACGCCCACAAGGCCTACACGCCTTTCGTGCATGCCCTGATCGGTGGAGATCATGCCACAGCCTCGTTCGCTGGGGCTAGCGGATCCGGCAACGGTATGGCGTTCTTGGCTGGCGGTGGAGTCGACATCAATTTCAATCGCTACATGGCGTTCCGCGCCAGCGGCGACTGGATGATGCTTCGCAGCAATGGCAGCACCAGCAGCAAGAACTTCCGCATGCCGATCGGCGTCGTGTTCAAGTTCTAAGCAATAAGCCTGCAAAAGTGAAAGGGCGGTGAGAGCCGCCCTTTTTCTTATTCCTGAAAATCGCTACCGCATCGACTCTTCAATCTCAGAAATCCAGTCCGGCCGCTTCAGGACTTCCCGCGGCTTGGGACCATCCGCAGCTCCGACGATGCCGTCCTGCTCCATAAGATCGATCAGGTGCGCGGCGCGTCCATAGCCGATACGCAACCGCCGCTGCAGCAGGGAAGTTGAAGCCTTCCCAAACTCGACGACGAGTCTCACCGCATCGTTGTACATCGGGTCGTTTTCGCCCTCGCCAGCCTCACCGGGTTCGCCAGCATTCGCGGCGGCAGCGGCATCGCGTTCCTCCTTCGGAGGCTCCAGGAAGTTGTGGATATATTCCGCCTGTGCCTGCGCTTTCCAGAATTCGACGACGGCCGCAATCTCTTTCTCTGTCACGAACGGAGCATGCAACCGGTGGACGCGAGCAGATCCGGAGGGCAGATACAGCATGTCTCCTTTGCCCAGTAGGGCCTCCGCGCCATTCGCGTCGAGAATGGTACGCGAGTCAACCTTGGTCGCCACGCGGAATGAAACGCGGGCAGGGAAGTTCGCCTTGATCAATCCGGTGATGACATCCACCGATGGCCGTTGCGTCGCCAGCACCAGGTGAATGCCAACAGCGCGCGCCATCTGGGCCAGGCGCGTGATGGATTCTTCCACGTTCGAGGAATCGAGCATCATCAGATCGGCCAACTCGTCGATGATGATCACGATGTAAGGAATCGGCTTCTCGTCCGATTCTTCGTCAAAAAGACTCGGCGTACCCTGATCAAAGAGCTTGTTGTACTGATCGATATTGCGCACGCCTTTGGCGGCTAGCAGCTTCAACCGTCGCTCCATCTCGCGCACCGCATTGCGCAAGGCGTTCGCCGCAAGCTTCGGTTCGGTGATGATCGGCGTGTAGAGGTGCGGGACGCCTTCGTAATTGCCCAGTTCCAAGCGCTTCGGATCAACCAGGATCAGGCGGACCTGATCGGGAGTCGCCTTGTACAGGATTGACATGATCATCGCGTTGATCGCGACGCTTTTCCCGGCTCCCGTCGATCCTGCGATCAGCAGGTGCGGCATGCCGGCAAGATCGGCGGTGACGATGCGGCCGTTGATGTCCTTGCCCATCGCCATCGTAAGTTTTGACCTTGAGCCCATGAATTCCTGCGACTCGATGTTCTCGCGGAGGAAGATGATTTCACGCTGCCGGTTCGGCACCTGAATGCCAACGGTGCTTTTTCCGGCCATCCGTTCAATCAGAATGCTCTCTGCCTTCAGCGCCAGGCACAAATCATCTACCAGATTGGTGATGCGGCTGTACTTGATCCCGGCTTCTGGCTTGAACTCGAACGTGGTTACGACCGGACCAGGGTTGATCTGCGAGACCTGTCCGTGAACATCGAACTCGGCGTACTTTTCGGTCAGTACCTGCGCCAGCAACTTGAGTTCTTCGGCATCGACGGCCTGGTGTTCGTCGGGACGCTGCAAGAGGCTGCTCGACGGCAGTTTGTAGCCACCGGCAGCGATGCGAGGCATGGTCGTCTTGGCCTTCTGGCCGCTGTCGCCACGCTCGGTGACTTCGGGATCAGCGGCTTCTCCTTCGGGAGACGGTAAAGATTCCGGTAAAATCCCGCCGGTCTGAGCCTGGGCCTTTACTGGCTCCTCTTCCGCCAGCATGCGCTCGATTCCGGTGCGGCGCGGTTCGGGCGCGACTTGCGGCGCAGACGTCGGACGCGGCTGGATCAATTGCGTCTTCACAATCGGCTTCGATATTCGGCGCCGTTCCAACTCCTTCGCCTGCCGCCTGTGGGCGCGCTCCTGTCGCCAATCTTTGTAGCGATTCCAGAGTGCCATGACGAACGCAAACCGCGTCGGCGCCCAGAGCTGAATCGCCGAGAAGGAGAACGCGGTGGACAGATACAATGCCGCAGCTAGAACGGTGGCGCAGACGATGTACGCGCCAACCAGATTCAGATAGTGAATGAGGAAATCACCGATCACGCGGCCGAGCAGCCCTTCAATCGGAATCACGTGCATCCAGCGCATCTGTCCAGGCATCAGCGCGAGCATCGCCGGTACGAACATCAGCAGCCAGATTGCGCCCAGGCTCTTGGCCAGCGGAGACTGTACTTTCATCGAACGGAACCAGCGCGCGCCGAGCATCACCGGGAAGATGATCAGCAGGAATGCTCCAACGCCAAGCAACTGGAGCACCGCATCCGCAGTGTAAGCGCCGACGATACCGATCCAGTTGCGGGCGGCATGCGATCCCGTCAAGACCGAGGCGCTATTCCAGGACGGGTCCAGCGGCGAATAAGAAACCAGCGCGAGGAGCAGGAGGAGCGCGGAGACGCACATCAGGAACCCGATCAACTCGTTGAGCCGCCGGTTCCCAGTGGGGACAAAAATAGTTGTCAGATAATCCATTTAGGCTGATTCATCGCCGAAGACACGCCCTCGGCGCCGTAATCGGCCAGAGCTATTACATTATGCCAAGAAGCCGGAGTTCCGACAATGATGGAAATCGCTGGGAGTGTTCAGGTAGCTTCCTGGAGCGGACCTTAACGTAGAGATGTTGCTTGCAACGTCTTGCCGACAGAGGCACATGTGCTCGTGGACAAAGAAACGTTGCAAGCAACGTCTCTACGACAGCTTCGCCGCGAACACCAATACCAGCACCCCGACGATGATGCGGTACACGGCAAACGGTGCAAATCCGCGTTTGCGGACGTAGCCCATGAACCAGGCGACAGAGGCGTAGGCCACGATGAAGGAGACGACGAATCCGATCGCGAGTACGATCCAGCCGTGAGGGTCGATCTGCGCGACGCCGATTGGATTCTCGCCTTTCCCGCGAAGCGATTTGTAAAGCGTGTAGAGCGTCGCTGCGGCCATGGTTGGAATCGAGACGAAAAACGAGAACTCGAGCGCGGCGGCGCGCGACATGCCTGCAATTTGTCCGGCGGCGATGGTCGACATCGAGCGTGAAGTTCCGGGGAACACCGCCGATAGAATCTGGCACAGTCCGATCCAGATCGACTGCCCGAGGCTCATGTCTTCCATCTTCCAGGTGCGTATTTTGCTGTTGCTATTCGGGCCAGCGGCTTCGGCCCTGGCGTGCATGGCGTCGACGATCCACATTACGACTCCACCGATCAGCAGCGACCATCCGATGATGGCGATGTTTTCCAGATGCTTGCCAATCACCTTGGTTAGCAGGAACGACGGAATCGCTGTAACGACGAAAGCGATCATCGTCAGGCTGAGAGGGTGCGTAAGAATGTTGCGATTTCCGCTTTCGCCGTTGGGAAAGGTCGACAGGAACTTCTTGATTCGGCTCCAGAAGTAAACGGGCAGGCACAGAATCGCGCCCAACTGGATGACGATGGAGTACATCTTCCAGTAACCATCGGACAGATTGATGTGCAGCAGCGCCTCGGACAGCCGCAGATGCGCGGTGGAACTGACGGGTAGGAACTCGGTTAGACCTTCCACTACGCCCAGAATCAGTGAGAGCAGGTAATCGTGCAATCTTCCTCCCGGAAAAATCGGAAAGCTAGTATCTCAGAAATGTTTGTCGAAAAGATGAATGAGCGTTACTCGGGCCGCTGCAAGCGTCTGCTGACGAGCGCGCGGACGGTGGCGTAGAGCCCAGCATTCAGGAGCGCAATCAGGGTCCACAGGAAGTAATAATTGTTTGTGCCGACTTCTGGATCGAACGCAACCGAAAGCAACGATGGAGGGCACAATGCTACGAATACAGCCATCAACGCGGAGTCTCGCTGAATGGGAGATTGCGAATCGGTGAGCAGTTGGTAGGAAACGAAGGTCGCCGTAATCGCGAATCCGAACATAGCCGCTGTGAAGTGACGACGCCCGATCGCGTTCATATGATTAATCGCCGGCGTTACCGTATGTTGGGACGCCCTGCTGAATGTAGTACGCGAGTGTCTGCGCCCGCAAAGCCCACTCACTTTGAGCATACTGGCCGATGATTCGCTGCGCGAGATCGAGGGCGCGGCTCTTCGCCGCCTCTGACTTTTTCTGATTCGCCTCGGTTTTGTAAATTTCGATCAACGCTGAATGACGCCAGGCTGCGTCATAGAGAGCCTCCGGAGCAGCGGAGGACTGTTCGTGCTCTTTGGCGTACTTCTCGTACATATCGGCTTCTTTTTCCGGACACTTTGCCGCTGCTTGCCAATCGCCACAGAGTTTGTTCTCGAGCAGGTGGAAGGCGGCGAGGTCGGCCCATTTTGTGCCGGAAAATTTCTTGATCACCAGCTTCATCCACTGCTCATCGATCTGGCCGCGCATGTAGGCGTCGCGCTCGCGGGCCGAGGGGCGCGTCATCACATCATTGCGATCCATTTGCCAGCGGATGTCGGCGGCGCGATACAGGCCTTCGGCGGCGAGCGGGGATGTAGGGAACAGATCGTAGATGCGGTAGTAGAGACGCATTGCGTCCTGAGCGGCGTCGCGACGGCCGCGGCGGCGGCTGGCTTCATCTTCGGAATTGGCGGCTTCGCCGAAGATGATCTTGTCTCCGTTGGGAGTGTTCTGGCCGACGAACGCTTTGGTCAGAACCCATCCGGTAATGGTCTTACCCTGGGATTCCTCGTCGTCATCGTTCTCGTCTTTGCTGGGTTCACGGAGGACGGCCTCGACGTGCGTCCAGTCGCGGTTGCTATCGATGATGATGAGTTCGTAGCCGCGTCCAGCGGTGCCGAGTTTCGCGGTTTCAGAGCTAGGAGAAACGCGAATGGTTTCTTCATGAACCAGAGTTCCGCGCTGGGCTTGGGCGAAGGCGACGCCTGTGAAAAAAAGCGCGGCTAAGAGGAGAATTGCGAGTTCCCGAAATGGGAACCTGGGTGTTGGGAGGGGTATCCCCCCTCCCCCCTGGTCTATTGGAATCAGGGAGTTATGGGAAAATCTCAACAAAATCCTAGAGCCGCAATGAGTTGCGGGCAAAATCTTCAAAACAAGAGAGTTGGCGCCGCTCTCCCCCATCTGGCAACCTCGGTAAGCCTCAAGGATGGCGGGTTTAAAGGTTGAAGTCAAGGATTGATGTCACAGTTCGCCAAATTAATACACAGAGGACGCTGAGGGGCGCGGAGCTTCCTCATTTCTTTTTATTCCTGGCTTGGATCTGATCGACCAGCACATCGATGTCAGCCGAGGCAAGCTTTTCGCCGAACTTCGGCATGTGGTGCTTGCCGTTCGTGATGATGGTGCGAAGGTCGTCGGCTGACATAGTGGTGGCCTTTCCTGAAAGCAGCGACGGGCCCGCCATGAATCGTCCTTCGGCGGTTTTGCCGTGGCACTTGGCGCAGTTCTTCTCGTAGACAGGATTGCTGGTCAGAGAGCCTTCAGTTTTTGCGTCTTGTGCGTGGGCAAGCGCGAGGCAGAGGAGCATTGCGGCGGCGAGTCTGAGCAGCTTCAAAGTCCCTCCGAAGCACGGTACATCTTAAGAGAATCATTCGACCACGGCTTGGGTTGTATTCACGGCCAGAATTCTGCTGCAGCCCGTTGAAGCACGCTTCTCACGAGCGCAGTTCTTTCAGCATTTCTGGTTCGATGTTGCCTCCCGAGATGATCGCGACATTGAGCTTCGTCGGCGGGAGTTTTTTGGCGTGGAAGATGAATCCGGCGGTCGCAACGGCGCCGCTGGGTTCGGCCACGGTGGCGGGATTCGCACTCAGATATTTCATGGCCTGGCGGATTTCGTCCTCGGTGACGGTGATGATGTCGTCGACATGGGCGCGGATGTGCTCGAAGTTGATGGGGCCGATGCTTTGGGTGCGAAGCCCGTCAGCGATGGTGCGGGAAACTTGTTCGGCGGGGAACTGGACGATTTTGCCTTGACGCAGGCTGGCCTGGGCGTCGGCCGCCAGTTCGGGTTCGACGCCGATGACTTTGACTTTGGGATTCGTCAGCTTGATGGCGGCGGCTACGCCGGAGATGAGGCCTCCGCCGCCGACGGGGGAGAGGACGGTTTCGACATCCGGCAAGTCTTCGAGAATTTCCAGGCCGATGGTGCCTTGTCCGGCGATGATTTTTTCGTCGCTGTATGGGGGGACGATGACATATCCGTGCTCGGAGGCGAGTTGCTCGGCTTTGTTCTTGCGTTCGTCGGAACTGGGGCCGACAAGGACGATTTCTGCCCCGAGTTTGGCGGTCGCTTCGCGCTTGATGAGCGGGGCATTGTTCGGCATGACGATGACCGACTTTACCTTGAGCGCGCGGGCGGCGTAGGCGACGCCTTGCGCGTGGTTGCCGCTGGAGTAGGAGATGACGCCTGGTTGGCGCTCGGCTTCCGAGAGGGAGGCGATTTTGTTGTAGGCTCCGCGGAGTTTGAATGCACCAATGGGTTGCTGGTTTTCGGGCTTGAGCAGGAGGCGGCGCGGGTCCTCAGCGCAGAGCGGGAACTCGATCAGGTGCGTGCGAGTCGTTACGCCTTTGAGGCGTGATTGGGCGGCGTGCAGGTCGGAGAGTGTGATTAGCGTCATGAGTATTTCACCACGTGCCCTTGACCGAGATCAGGAGCGAGATTGCGCCTTTGTCAACGAGCCATTGAAAGCCAGTTGTGTCGGTCTCGCAGAAAGGCTCTAGCAGAGAAGACACATCGAGCCAGCCTTCATCTGACAGAGCGCACTCGAACCGAAGTGGGGCGAGCTGAACAATGCCCTGATCTCGCTTTCCAAGGCGGAGGAGAAGGTGACAACCGCAGACAGGGTCAATTCCAGGTTCGCCGTCTAAGGCGATCTCTCGTAGTTCGCCGGTGGAGAGCTGGCCAGCGATCTGCTTGAGGCGCAGGGCCTCTGGGCGCGTAAACGAATACAGCCGAATCAACCGGCAGTCCGAAGAACCTTCTGATAAGAACTCGAGCTTCATTTGAAATGTTCAGTTGTGCCTACGGCACAGAGTATCGTTACAGGCGGGTTTCCCGCCACTCGAAGTGGCGGGCTACTATCAACGGTTCCCTCCGGGACCTGGGGTGGAGGAGATCTTATGGCGCGGCGATCGAGGGCGGGTTCTTCCGGTGTCGGCACGGATTCTTCGGCTGATCTTGCGACGGTGTTGATCGAGACATATTCGGTCAACGATGCCATGAATCAGTGGTTGTTGGCGCATCTTAATCCGCGGGCTTGGCGGGCGGAGTTGCCCGGAAGCGGACTCGGTGGGCGGACGATTGCTGCGATCTTTGCGCACCTGCATAACTGCCGGTTGGTTTGGCTGAAGGGTTCGGCGGCGCATTTGAAGTGTCCGGCGCCGTTGGATCCGGCGCGGTGCACTATTGCTCAGGCCGCGGCTGCGCACAGGAAGAGCGCGGCGCAGTGTGTACGAATGCTTACGGATGCTCTGGCGGGCGGAGAGAAGCGGCGCGTGGTGAAATTCTGGCGTGGCAGTTGGACGCGGACGTGGCCTGCGGGTGGGACGACGTTCGCTTACATGTTTGCGCATGAGGCGCATCATCGAGGGCAGATCCTGATGCTGGCGCATCAGTTGGGTTATAGGCTGCCGCAGTATCCGGGGGTTTGGCAGTGGGATCGGTTGTGGAAGGAGCACGGGTTTGGGAGGCGGCCGCGCTAGGGGGTGGCACGGAATTTCCTGGCTGTGCAGATCGTGGGGGTCCTTCGACTACGCATTTGCGCTCGCTTGCTCGCGCAAATGCTTCGCGCAGGGAGGACAGAAGTCGAGGGGGTGTCACGGGTGGCTCGCCTTCGCTGGACGGACGAAATGGGTCCGTCCCCACACGAGCTTTGCTGGACGGGCGAAAGCGCCCGTCGCCACACGAGCGCCCGTCCCCACACGAGCTTCGCTGGAGCGGCTGTCGCTAGGTGAGCATCTTGGCTAGTCAGATTTCCAGGATTACTGGCATGATCAGGGGGCGTTTTTGGCTTTGTTTATTGATGTAGCGCTTTAGATCGGCGCGGATTTTTTCTTTGATTACGCCGTAGTCGGCTTTTTCTTCTTCGCTGGAAAACGCCAGCGTGTCTTCGACGATACGCTTCGCGCCATCCATGAATCCGTCATCGCCAACATTGAAGCCGCGGGTGACAATCTCTGGGGTGGTTTCGACTTTTCCTGACAATTTGTTGATGGCGATGATGGGCAGCACGATGCCGTCTTCGCTGAGGTGGCGGCGGTCTTTGATGATGAGATCTTCGACCACGTCGGTGCGGTTGCCGGAATCGATGCAGACGCGTCCGACGTTGACCTTGCCGGTTTTTCGGGCGCCTAGTTCGTCGAATTCGAGAACGTCTCCGCTTTCGATCAGCATGACTTTGCCGACCGATCCGCGCATGGCGGCGGCCATTTCCGCGTGCAATTTCAGTTGACGATACTCGCCGTGTATGGGAATGAAGTAGCGCGGCTTGACCAGGTTGATGATGAGCTTGAGCTCTTCCTGGCTGGCGTGGCCTGAAACGTGGACCGGCGGGCTGGTGCCGTCTTCGTAGATGACGTGGGCTTCGCGGCGGAAGAGATGGTCGATCATCCGGTAGATGGTTTTTTCGTTGCCGGGGATGATGCGGCTGGAGAGGACGACGGTGTCTCCCTTTTCGATTTTGGCGTGCTTGTGATTGTCGACCGCCGCGCGGCTCAGGGCCGACATGGGCTCACCTTGTGTTCCGCTGATCAGTACGCAGACTTTCTCGGGCGGGAAATTCTTCATCTCGCCGGGATTGATGACCAGGCCTTCCGGCATCTCGATATAACCCAAGTCCTCGGCGATCTCGGCTGAGTTGTTCATGGAGCGGCCGAGGAACGCGACTTTGCGCCCGTGCTCGTGAGCGAGTTCTACGGCGAGGTTGATGCGGTGAATCGAACTGGAAAAGCAGGAGATGAAGAGGCGGCGCTTGGTGTGCGCGAAAACTTCGTCGAATTTGCGGCGGACGGCGCGCTCGCTGGGCGTGTATCCCTTACGCTCGACGTTGGTGGAGTCCTGAAATAGCGCGAGAACTCCCTCTTTGCCGTACTCGGCGAAGGTGTGCAGGTCGAAGAGTTTGTTGTCGGTGGGCGTGGGATCGACCTTGAAATCACCGGTATGGATGATGACGCCGAGAGGACAGTGGACCGCGAGGGCAACGCAGTCGACCAGGCTGTGCGTGACGCGGATGGGATGGATGGTGAACGCTCCGGCCTTGAAGCGCTCGTTGGGGCGCATCTCGCGCAGGTCGGCATCGTCGAGCAGGCCGTGCTCATCGAGTTTGTCTTCGACGTAGGCGAGCGTGAACTCTGTGCCCCAGACCGGCACGTTGAGTTCGGCGAGAATCCAGGGGAGGGCGCCGATGTGGTCTTCGTGTCCGTGCGTCAGGATAATCCCGCGCACGCGCTGGCGATTCTCGGTGAGATACGAAATGTCGGGGACAACGATGTCGACGCCGAGAAGTTCAGCTTCGGGGAACATGAGTCCGCCGTCGATGACGATGATGTCATCGCCCCAGCGCACGGCCATGCAGTTCATGCCGAACTCGCCAAGGCCGCCGAGAGGGATGACTTGCAGTTTTCCGCTGGGCATGGAGTCAGGAGAATGCTAGCACAG
>DATMOO010000241.1:0-17016 GCA_035568275.1 Candidatus Sulfotelmatobacter sp. | reverse complement strand
ACAGTTCGTGCAGAAGGTGACGGAGATGTGCCGCGGCAAGGCGTACTTCACGACTCCCTACACTCTAGGCCAGTATCTGCTAATGGATTACATGTCCCGCAAAACAAAGACCATCCACTAAGTCTTGTGTAGGGGCGGACGGCTCGTACGCCCTCCGGAGGGAAGCGACGCATGCTACTGCATGGAACCTGACAGGACAGCCTGCCTCGGCACAACATTCGCCCTGCGCTCCCGACTCTGTCCCGCACCGTGGAAGAGCGGCCCTTTAGGGCCGCGTCAGATGCGCATTCTATCTGGGCTTTAGCCCCCGTGAACCGTTCTCGTTCCGACCGTTCATCAACTCCGCGGTTGTGTTCTGTCGAACCCACAACCCATTCAACTGCTGATACCTTTGTATAAGACATGGCGAACTGTATTCGATGCGGGCGGCAACTGCCTCCTTTGACCTTCAAGAAGATCTGCCAGTGGTGCGTAAAACACGAAGCCGCGCAACGGGGCGAAGAGTCGGACAACGTCCCGCAACCGGTCATCACCCGGCCCTGGGTGCGTCGCAGCGAGTCTAGCATCACGCTGACGCAGCTGATCTTCGGCGCCAACATAGCGGTCTTTCTCGCAACCGCGTTGGCCAGCGGCTCGGCCATCAACATATCCGGAGAAGTCAACTTTCATTACGGAGCCAACTTCGGGCCTTACACCCTGTCCGGCGAGTGGTGGCGCCTGCTGACCTACATGTTCCTGCACGGCGGCGCCATGCACATTTTCTTCAACATGTGGTGTCTGTGGGACCTCGGGCGGCTCTGCGAATCGCTGTATGGGCGCTGGACTTTCGCCGGCATTTATCTCATCACCGGTGTTTCGGGGGGGTTGGCAAGCATTGCCTGGAATCCTAGAGTCCTGAGCGTTGGAGCTTCAGGAGCAATCTTCGGTCTGGCCGGAGCTCTTATCGCCTCCTTCTATCTAGGCGAATTCTCTTTGCCCCGTGCAGCCATCAGTGGGACCCTTCGCAGCCTTGTCATTTTCGCCGTCTTTAACCTGGGATTCGGACAGCTTTTCGGAGGAATCGATAACGCCTGCCACATCGGTGGACTCGTCAGCGGCCTCATCCTCGGTGCCCTGATCGCGCGTCTGGCACCGCAAACGGATGCACCCCTGCGGCGCGCGACTGTTGTAGGTGTGGTTGCGCTGGGACTGCTGGCGGCCGGATTCGGCGTGCGGCAATGGCGTGGCGGACCCATGCGAATGGCTCGCGCCTTTCAGGAAACCAAAGGTGACCCGGTGGCGCGACTGCAAGCCGTGATCAAGCAGCAGCCCAACCTGGTCCCTGCACACTTCGCGCTGGCACAGGCCTATCTGGCTGGCGACCAATATCCTGAAGCCGAATCGGAATTCAAACGTGTTATCGAACTGCAGCCCGGAAATCTCGACGCCCGCTTCGACCTCGGCCTGATTTACCTGACCGAAAAGCGCCTGGACGACGCGAAGGCTGCATTCATGCAAATCCAAGCCCAAGATCCGAACAGCGCTGAAGGTCACTACGGGTTGGGACTCGTCCTCGCCGCTCAACAGAACCATTCCGCAGCCATTGATGAGTTCAAGAAAGCGGCGCCCGGCACACACGTTTCGGGCGTCTACTTCGAGATGGGAAACTCCTACGCAAAACTCAACCGCCACGACGACGCCATTGCTGCTTATCTCAAGGAAAAAGAAAAGTCCGGCGACAGTGCGGACATCGAGAATGCGCTAGCCGATGCCTATCAGGCAAAGGGAATGCCGAAAGAGTCACAGGAAGCAAGAGACCTAGCCCAGCAGCTGCGCGGACCTGCGACGCACTAGGCTTCCTGTCGTAGAGACCTTGCTTGCAACGTCTCTGCCGAAAGCGTGGACACTCTATCCACGACCGACGCCGTCGGCTGAGAGGTAGCAGACTAGTTCTCCTACGCTCGCCACTTACGCCTGTCCTTCGGCCTTCTTCACAGCCAGTTCTGCGCCCTGAAAGCCGATCTTGCTGTGAGTCCCATCGCAGAAAGGTTTATTGACCGATCCGCCGCAGCGGCAAAGCGAGAACGCTGTTTTGCCCGTTAGATCGAACTGATTTCCATTGATATCCACCAGTTCGACGGCTCCTTCTGGAGCCTCCACGCGTAAAGGCCCATTCGGACGGACCGTAATCTTCACTTGCGCCATGCAAAATCCTCCAACCTTGCGAGTTTCTAGTAAGCCTTAAGAAGATACCATGGAAGGACCGATCGCAGCTCGCCTGCGGGAAGACAACAGATGCCTGACGCACGAATCGTTATAAGAAAAGTGGGTATACAAATCGCGTCTTATGGAACTCAGAATCGAACCGGGCTGTCGGCAAGCATGCTGGACTAAATTGGCGAGCCAGCCGCGTAGCGGCGGCCTGTGAAAGCCCGGCACGGCAAGTGCCGGGTAGACGCGAGTGAAAGAAACCGAGTCCGCGCTGGCGGACGGCACACTGGTAGCTCATTCCGTCCGCAAAGCCCGAATCGGCGCAATCGACGCAGCCTGCCTCGCAGGCAGAAAACTCGCCGCCAGCGAAACTAGCGTCACCATGAAGAATGCAATACTGAACGTAACCGGATCGCGCGGTTGCAGCCCGAACAACATCGACTGCATCATCCCCGCAGAAACCAGAGCAATCAGCAGACCGCACGCCAGCCCAATCCCTGTCACCAGCAGATTCTCCCGCACCAGCATTCGCAAGACCTGGGACGGACGCGCTCCGAGCGCCATCCTGACACCGATTTCGGAAGTCCGTCGCGCCAGCCTGTATGCCAACGTTCCGTAGAGCCCTATCGCGACCAGTATCGCTGCCAGCACTCCAAAGAATGCCGAGAGCCGAGAGAACATCCGCTGCTGCGAATACGAGCTTTCAAAGACAGCGTCCTGCGTCATTGGGTTCTCCAGCGGAAGATTCGGATCCAAGGCGCGCACTGCCGTGGCAATCGAGTTCCATAGAGCTGTGGCCGCTCCGCGGGTTCGCACTTCCACTTCCAGGTGAGAAACGCCACTCACCTGCGTATACGGGTAGTACGCCATCGGAATCGGCTCTTCATCGACGCTTCGGTATTTGCTGTCTTTCGCGACACCCACGATAGTTCGCGCCGGAGACTTCCCCAGTTGGTGCCCGATCGGATTCACACCGGGCATCAATTTCCTGACAAAGGTCTCATTGACGACGACCACGTGTGGGGACGCCTCGGTATCGCTGTCGGAGATATCGCGGCCGTTGATCACCGGGACGCCCATTACGTGGAAGAAGTCCGGGCCGACGTCATTCGACCGCAGTGGCGCCTCAGAATAGGTGTGCGACACACCGTCAATTGTCGCCGCGTTGTTGTCGCTCCATCCCGAGCCCGGACGGTTCTCGGCGAACGTAACTGACTCCACCCCGGGGAGGCTGCGCAGCCGCTCCAGCAGAGAACGATAAAACTGCACGTTCTGACTCGTGCTGGAGGTTTTCTGCGGAGTGATTCCGAAAACCAGCACGCCTTCCGCGCGCATTCCCAGATTCGTCGACTGATAGTTTTCCAGCGTGCGCAGCAAGAGTCCCGCGGCAACGAGCAGGACGAAACAAAATGCCATCTGCGTGGCCATCACGACGTTCCCACTCCACTTGCTGGAACGAGTCTGGTAGGACGTTGAAGCGGACGTCTTCAACGAACCAGCCACCGGAACTCGCAGTGCCGGAATCAAAGGAGCCAGACCGAATACCAGCGCCGCCAGCGTGCAGATGGCCAGCGTAAATAGCAACACACTGCCATCCGGAACCAACCCTGTCTCGATCCGCGACCACGCGGCTAGCGCGCGTGTTGCCGCCAGCGCGAACAACCATCCCAGCGTCGCGCCCATAGCCACTAGAAGGATGCTTTCCAGCAGAAGTTGCCGGAAGATCTGCCAGCGCCCGGCGCCGAGTGCGAGCCGCAGGCTGAACTCCCGTTGACGCGCGCTTTTTTTCGCGACCAGCAGCATAGCCACGTTCGTACAGGCAATCGCAAGCACCAGGCCCACCAGTGTCATCAGCACAGTCACTCCGGTGCGATAGTTTCCGGCAGTATCGAGTCCCTCGATGCCGCGCGCACGCTGGAAGGCCAAGGTCACTTTCGGCTTTTTAGGATCTGGGGTGCTAAGACCGGTGTAGGCCACTCGTTGATATCGCGGAGTAACTTCGGCCAGTGCCTGTGACGCCGACACGCCCGAGGCGAGCCGCGCGATCAGTTCCAGGCACCACCAGGTGGGTGTGCCATAGAGCGTGTTGTATTCCGCGGGTGTTCCCCAGGCGTTGAGATCGGTTCGGCTCTGCAGTGGAATCCAGATATCGGTCGATTGCCCGGGCTCGACTCCGAAGAAGCCTTCCGGTCCCACCCCGATGATCGTGAACGCATTCCCCTTTATGTAGATGTTCTGCCCGAGAATCGCCGGACTCCGCGAGAAGCGCCGGGTCCAGTACGAATAACTGAGCACCGCAACCTGCGAATGCCCCCGTTCGTCTTCAATAGTGAAACCGCGCCCGCGCGCCAAAGAAATCCCAAGCCCCGAGAAGAAGTCGCCGCTGACCATATCTCCTTCTACCTCTTCGGGTGTGTCCCCAAAGCGGACGGCGACCTTCCCGATGGCAAGCGGCACAAACGCTATCAGATCAGCGAACGCATGATGGTCCTGACGAAGATCCTCAAACACCGGCTCAGAAAACGAAGTCGTCGAGTCGCCCGTATTGCCTGCCCCATCCGGCTGTCCACTTGGCACATGCAGATACACAAGTTCCTGCGGGTTCGGCACCGGTAGGCCTTTGAGCAGCACGGCGTTCATCACGCTGAACACGGCGGTGTTGGCGCCGATGCCAAGCGCCAAGGTGAGAACCACCGTCACCGTGAACCAGGGAGAGTTGTACAACTGGCGTGCGGCATAACGAAGCTCGTTCATCATGATATGCATGGCGACGTCTGGTGCAGCAATTCAAGGACGTCCTGAGGCAGGAAAGGTGAGCACGGAGGGATCGACCAGACTAAGCCGCTTTTACCCGCGCCGAACGCAGGCTGCGATAAAGTTCCAGGCACTGATCGATCATCCGCTTGGTGGTGAAGCGCTCGCGGGCGCGAGTGTAAGCCAATTCTGCATACGCGCGCCGCATCGGACGATCGGCATTGAGCAGGCGGATATTCTCTGCAAGGCTGGCCGCGTCATTGGTACGGAAATAAAGAGCGGTATCACCCCAAATTTCGCGATAGCTGGGGATGTCGTTAGCCACAATCGCACAACGGGAGAAGGCGGCTTCGAGCAAGGGCATACCCAGCGGTTCATAACGCGAAGTTGCAGCGTAGATTGCCGCTCGGCTGTAGAGCGCGCGCAATTGGGCATCGGTCTGCGGCCCACGAATGGCCACTGACGTTTCCTCGATGGCCACTTTCACATCCGCCCGGATCGGAATCCGCGGCAGCGGTACCGTATGCTCCGCGCCCACGATGCAGACCGGCAGCGGGTGCTGCTGCTGCGTGAGCAGAAACACCTGCTTGCTCGCGTCCACGAGCCGCCCCACCGCGAGCACGCAATCATCCTTGCTGACGTAGGGATTAAAGAAGATCGGATTGCGCCCCGGATAAATCACTTCGCTCCGTCGCGGCCGCGCGTAACAGGACGAGATGCAATCGAGCATCCACGCCGACGGCGCCACCACCGCATCCGCGCTCATCAATCCATTGAGCACCGTTCGCCGATACCAGTCGAAAGCGCGTGCCGGACGCGGCGCACGATCGTGCACAGCATGCGTCCATGTAACCAGGTCGCCGTGTGCCATCACCACGCGTGGCACATCCACCGGCAAGTTCCCGTAACAGAAATGATTCAAATGCAGGATGTCCGGCCGAAGCTCTTTGATCAGCGACATCAGAAATGCCGACGATTCAGGCAAGTCCTCTTCAGCTTCGTGCATCCACTCCAGACGAAACGCGGTGGGACGATAATCCAGTCCGTGCAGGTGATCCATCCAGGATGTCTGATCGGGCAGAGGGATTTCGCCAAAGCTGACCAGGGTGACGCGCACGCCGCGCGTGA
The DNA here is from genome assembly GCA_035568275.1 of Candidatus Sulfotelmatobacter sp. GTDB lineage: Bacteria > Acidobacteriota > Terriglobia > Terriglobales > Acidobacteriaceae > Sulfotelmatobacter. Next base: position 10,944 of record DATMOO010000241.1, on the reverse strand, counting down.
CCAGTCCGGTCACCAGTTCCCGGGCATAGGTCCAGGATCCAGACAAGGCGTCGGCCGTGACCAGGACGTGCACAGAACCTCCGGAGCGAAACCCGTGAGAGAAGCGGGTTTCCGCCTGCAGTGGTTCCATTCTAGTGGGAACGCGCCGCAGCCGGAAAGAAATTTTCGTTCAAGCTCACCCTGGGGTGGCTTTCGTCTCAGTTTCGGGGCTTTTTCTCAGCGGGCGATCCACACTGGGTGCCGTTGGTTTTTAAGTGCTGACAACGATCGGTCAAACCACCCGAACCGCCCAACTCTAGTCCATCTAAGCTACAGCAGATCCCTGCCCCATCGCATGCAGTGCGAGCGACACTCACTTATGGAGTTCTCAACTGCGGTTTTGATTGAGAGGCGAGCCAGGACACACGCCAGACGGGAACTCTGAAGCAGAGTTCCCGGTCAGCTTGATTGTTTGGGCTGTTGTTGCCGATCTATGCGGAGCGCTCTTCGGATTGAGAAATCTGCGCCAGGGCAGCGAAATCCTGCACCAGAACTGACTCCCGCCGAACCCTAACGATGCCTTGCGTCTGCCATTGGCAGAGGAGCCGGCTCACCGTGAACAGCGTGGTCCCGGTCAGTTGCGCAAGTTCCGCGCGCGACAGTGTGATCTCGAGACGACCATTCTCGGTACAGCGGCGCAGCCGGTCGGACAGGCGAACGAGTTCGCTGCTAAGCCGCGACCCTACTTTTTCCGTGGAAACTTCCCGAAACCGCTGTTCCATCTCGAGCAAGCGCTCCTCGAGAGCCCGCACGGTGTTTCGGCGGAACGTGGGAATCCGGGCCAGCAGTTTCTCAAACACTGCCGCGTCCCACACCAGGGCAACGCATGACTGTACGGCTTGCGCCGTCGCGCAGTGGAAACAATTGCCGCAGACGCGATACGAGCCCACGATTTCGCCGGCAGCGTTCAGGCGAAGGATGACTTCATTGCCATTGAGCCCCATCTGCGTCACTTTCACGATGCCAGAAACTACCATCGTGACGTGACGGACAGGGTCCCCTTCACTGAAGATGGTCTCTCTTTTGTCAAAACGTTTTTCGCGGGCAGCCCCGAGGATAAGGTCAAGCTCGGCGGGAATGACTTCCGCAAAAAGCGCAAACTGCTTGGCCACTTTGATTTTTTCGCTCAGCACGCTTAGGTTTCCCCCAGTCCCTCAACAACCATCTTTCGAGAACAATTGGCCCGGTTTGTAAACTCAACGCACCGATTCGAGGCGGCTTCGTTCGCCAGTCACACTTACCCCGGAATGTGGCCCTATGAGAATGCCTTCCCCCCCAGTCATGGTCAATTACACTGTCGGGGGAGGGAAATAGCACTGTTGGGGGGATGCTTCCCGGAATTAGACTACCTTGGCCGGGCTTGGCAGGTCTTGGTACGGCAGTAACAAAATCTTTGATTACTTCAAGATCCCGGGGATGGCGGTAGCTCTGATATGGATCTACAAACCCTACTGCGGGCGGCTCTCGCGGAGGCCCGGCTCGGACTCCGCGAGGGCGGACTGCCCATCGGATCGCTGCTCGCAGATCCCCAGGGGCGCATTCTAGCCCGCGGCCACAACCTGCGAGTCCAGAGCGGCGATCCGACCGCGCACGCCGAGGTCGTTTGTATCCGTAACGCCGGCCGCCGGCGCGACTGGTCTCAGTTGACACTGGTCAGTACGCTGAGTCCTTGCGTCATGTGTACCGGAACCAGTTTGCTGTACAGAATCCCGCGCGTGGTCATCGGCGAGAATCAGAATTTCCTGGGTGCAGAAGAGTTGTTTCGTCAGCACGGCGTAAATCTGACTGTCGTGCAGGATCCAGAATGCGTTCAGATGATGCGGGAGTTCATACGCGATCATGCTGACTTGTGGAATGAAGATATCGGCAAGTAAAGCGAGTGCGCGGGAGTTTTAATTCGTCGATGGTTGTGGCTGCGCAGGCTTGGTTGAAGAGGCGACTTCGCTGGCCGGCAGTATTCTGCGCAGGTCCCAGCGGCAAAGTGGGCAGCGCGTGGCAACCGAAAAAACGATGTGGCCGAAGGCGACACACTTCGCGTTCATGCAGGTTCTCATTTTAAAACTCCCAACCTCACCGCTGGGCCCGCGATCCTTAATGCAATGACGCTAGCACGAGTTCGCCAGCGGTTGTGTCCTTCTTTTCGAGTGTGACTGATTGAATTTTCTTCTACGACGGGATGGAGGGCAGAGTGCTGGCTAACCCAGTCCGAGACTCGAGGCCGCGGTGTCTACGATCGCCTTGCCGATCATGAGAGAAGCCGTCGCCGCTGGAGAGGGCACATTCAATACATGCAGTACCTTGCCGGAAGGCACCAATTGAAAATCGTCAACTAACGCGCCATCCGGGTTGAGCGCCTGCGCCCGAACTCGGACGCGCTCCGAACCAGATCGCTGTCCCGGATCTCAGGCAGTAATCGTTGCAGCGCTCGAACAAACGCCCGCTTTGAGAGCGAGCGATGCCATTCTCCCATCGCATTCCGCCAGTGCTTTCCGGCCATGCGCCAGAATCCCGGGAAACCGTATTGCCAGTGTAGTCCGCAGGATCGATAGCTACTGCCGTGGCTCGGCCTGCGCCTGGTGATAGTCCTGAGTGCCATTGCTGCTCGCATCGACGCCAAGGGCACCGGCCCCAGAGGCAGCCACGATCCAACAGAAAACGAGACAGCCGGGCTTGCCTGTGGCAGAGCTGTCGCCCGCTGCGCGCGCAACTGAAGCTTCGCGTAATACGCACACCGTCGCAACTCTGCAGATGGCAGACCGCGCACCACACGGCCGCGGTAGAACCACGCACTGCGTTCCCTGACGTGCTCCCCATCAGGATCGGAAATGGACACCTCAGCCCCAGTCTGCTTCGCACCCTGAGTTTGGGCTGTAGATAGGACAATGAGGAGAGTCGCTGCCAGTACCAGGACCCGCAGCGGCCATCGGCTTGATCCGACACGCTTGCGCACCTGCCAGTATCAGAAGGAAAGCCGGACGATTCAATGTAAAACCGCCATAGCGCAACGATGTTGGCCCACTTTGGGAATCCGCCGCTCGTGCAATAGAAAACACTGAAAATGCGGAGGCTTAGATCGATGCTGCGGTTCTACCTTGCGGTGGCAGTTTGTCTTGCCCTGATTTCCACCAGCTCATGGACGCAAGAAAAGGCACAGCCCGTGTTGCTGGTAGCGGCTGCTGCCGACCTGAATCCTGCCCTCCACGACATCGCCCAGCACCACGAGAAGAAGACTGGCATCCGGATCAAACTTTCCTTCGGAGCCTCCGGAGCGCTCACTGAGCAAATTGAAAATGGAGCCCCCTTCGATCTGTTTTTCTCGGCGGATATGGATTATCCCAAGCACCTGATCGCGGATGACCAGGCGGACGCCGCCAGCCTCTACCAATACTCCTTGGGTAAGATGGTTCTCTGGGTTCCCTCCAACTCGCCCCTTGATCTCGAACACCAGGGCATGGCGGTTCTCCTCGACAGCTCGGTCAAGAAGATTGCTATCGCCAATCCTGAACATGCGCCCTACGGCCGAGCTGCAGTCGCCGCTTTGAAGCATGCTGGACTTTACGACCGTCTGTCAGACCGGTTCGTCATGGGCGAGAACGTCTCGCAGGCAGCTCAGTTTGCCGAGTCAGGAAACGCCCAAGCTGGATTTGTCGCCTTGGCGTACGCTCTGTCATCGGCAGTGAGAAGCTTAGGGAGGTTCTGGGTAGTTCCTGCGGATTACTATCCCGCGCTAGAGCAGGGCGTGGTAGTGCTCAACAGGTCACAACATAGGAAGGAAGCAGCAGATTTTCTGCAGTATCTGAAAACGAAGGAAGCGTCTGATGTGCTCCGCAAGTACGGATTTACGCTTCCCCAGGAATAGGGAGTCGACGAAGATCAGCGCGAGCCAACTCGAGCGGCTCTCGCCAAAGGCTGTGCGGCGCGGCCAACGGGCCCCATAAGGCTGACGCGGTGCTCTTCGAAAGTGACTTTGGGATCATAGGCAACACGATCCGCGTAGGAGGCGAGCGCCAGAAGGAAAGCTTCCATCTCCACAAGAACCTGTTCGTTCCCCGACATACGGTGGCCCCTCCTTCGTTGAACCCTTCTCGCCCTCATTACCGCTCACCCTTCCCGCCGGAACGACTAAATCTCACCCGTTCTAGGTCGTATGCTCGCGACTGTTAGAACACCTTCGGCGCAGATTAGTTGTTTCCACGGGGAAGACTCAACGTACTCCACAGGCGGTCCAGGGTAAATGGCACATTCGGGCTAGGAACAAGACTTGAAAACACATCCTTGTGACCTAGGACCGCCCACCACGCGAGGTAATGGAAGTTTTGAGTAGTTCTGCTGTAAGACCCCTATTGGCGATATGGGAGGCAATGTGCCTGCGGACTCGTGACACCGACATGTGCGGATCAATGAACACCAGTACGGACGGTCCCGCCCCGCTGAGCGCCGCTCCCAGGATTCCGTTCTTCCCTTTTAGTTCCTGCAAGCCTGGCAGCAACGGGCATAGAGCTGCCCGATAGGGCTGGTGAATACGATCGTCAAGGGCCGCACCCAGCAAATCGGGGCGTCCCTGGGTGAAGGCCGCGAGCAGCAGCATTGAGTTCTGCACGTTGGTCACGGCGTCCGCCCGCGAATACTGGGCCGGGAGCACCCGTCGGGCTTCCTCGGTCGACAGAGGTTGATCGGGAATGGCCAGCAACAAGGGCCACTTCCCTTTCGGCCGGATGACCGCAACCTGTGCCTGAGCCTCTCCAGACATCCGCGCCACGGTCAGCCCTCCCATCCAGCAGGCCGAGGCGTTGTCAGGATGGTGCTCGCGACGCGAGGCCTCGCCGACAATCTGCGCATCAGTCCACTTGAGCCGCCCGAAATGCACCGCCAGCGCAATCCCCGCTAGCCGAGCAGCGGCAGAAGAACCGCAACCCTTGCCGATTGGAATCTCGTTGGCAATGCGCAGCGAAAGCGGTGTGATCACCCGACCGCTTCCGGACAGCACTTCCCGGTACGTATTCAGGATGAGGTGATTCTCCACTTTGCCGCAGATGTCCTGATCGCGGCCCTTAGCCACGATTGAAAAATCGTTGGCTGGACGCGCATCAATCCGGATGTAGAAATCCATGGCCAGCGCCGCAGCATCAAACGCCGGCCCAAGGTTGGCAGAAGTGGCGGGCAGTGCAATCCGAAAGCTGGATTGTCGTAATTTCTTCTCAGGCATCAGAGTAGCGCCAGCGTCCCGCCGGCTATAGCGAGCGCATCTTGCGCTCGCACCATCAGACGAGATATTCCCTCGCCCGCATTCCAAACTTAATTGAATCGCTCCAAAGTTCGCATGACCGCATCAAGCGAAGCATCCAAAACGATCGGCGGATGGCGCAAGGAATCCAATGCCCCGGATTCTGGTCCGCCGCTAAACATCTCGCCGCGATGGAAATCGATGGTGAAATCCGGATCCTTCAACAAATTCCCCGTCAGCACCAGCACGACGGTCTCGTCCGTTTTCACGAACCTTTGCTTCACCAGCTTCTTCAGCCCAGCCAGCGTGACTGCCGATGCCGGCTCGCACCCGATGCCTTCCGCGCCGATCTCCGCCTTGGCCTGCGCGATCTCCAGTTCGGTTACCTGTTCACACGCGCCACCAGTGGCTTCGAGCACGTGCGCAGCCTTTTTCCAGGACGCAGGATTGCCGATGCGGATCGCTGTCGCGCGCGTTTCCGGGGGAACGCTGATCAGACGCTTGCCGCCGGCTTCCCGCAACGTGCGCACCAACGCGTTGGCCCCTTCCGCCTGAATCACGGACAGCTTGGGCAAGCGAGAAATCAATTCCAGCTCGCGCATTTCCAACAGAGCCTTGCCGATCGCGGAGCTATTCCCCAGATTGCCGCCGGGAACGATGATGTGATCAGGCACCTGCCAATCAAGTTGCTCAAGCAATTCGATCGCAAGCGTCTTCTGCCCTTCCAGCCGAAACGGATTAATTGAATTCAACTGGTAGACGGGTGCCTTCCGAACCAGTTCTTGCAAAAGCTTCAAGCAGCCGTCGAAGTCGGTGCGCAATTGGCAGGTGACCGCGCCGTAGTCGAGCGCTTGCGAGAGCTTGCTCCAGGAAATCTTGCCTTCCGGAACCAGCACCAGGCCGCGCATTCCTCCACGCGCAGCATAGGCGGCCATCGATGCTGAAGTGTTCCCTGTCGATGCACAAGCTACCCAGCGGAATCCCGCACGGCGGGCAAAGGTCGCCGCAACCGTCATCCCGGCATCCTTGAACGATCCCGTCGGATTCATTCCCTGATGCTTGGCGAAAAGGCGCGGCACACCTGTGATGCGCGCGCACCGCAGCAACTCGTAAAGCGGCGTGTTCCCTTCCCTGAGAGTGATGACCTGCTGCTCATCATTTAAGGCGGGCAGCACATCGCGATAGCGCCAAACTCCGCTCAGATCTACTGGGCTCGACGAGAGGCGTCTCTTCTGCCAGGCAGTCTTCAGCTCCGCGGCATCAGGCTTGCTTTCTTTCCAAGTGGGATATGTGATTTCCAGCAAGTCTCCACACTGACCGCAGCGAAAGTCCTGGCTCGCGGCATCAGTGAGATCACCGCAGGCAATGCAACGAAACCGGAAGTTTTCCTGGCGCACACCCGGAGTGGAAGTGGAGGCCGATGACATGCGCGCGATCTATTTCTCTCTCCGCAGGTATGCGTCGGTCTTGTTGATCCAGTCGGCGCGCGGCGGAGCGAACACATCGAGGTCCACCGTATCTTCCATGGCCTCGGCCTTATGCGGCATGTTCGACGGGATGCAGAGCACTTCGCCGGCATGCACCACGATCTCCTTGCCGTCAATGTAGAACTTAAGCGCCCCTTCGACGATGTAGGTCAACTGCTCATTGTGATGGCTGTGTTCGGGGACGATGCATCCTTTCTTTAACAGGACGCGCGCCAGCATGATCTCCTGACCTACCACGAATTGCCTCTGCAGCAGAGGATTGAGATCCTCGAGCGGAATCGTATGCCACGGGATGTATTGCAGTGCCGCGGAAGGGGCAGCCTGCATTGCGCCCACGCGCTTGGCGGGCTTTTTGGACTTCGCTTTTGCGAGCGACGTTGCTTTAGATTTGGGTTTCGATTTTGGCATAAACTTTTTGTGCAGCGCTTGGCTTTCGACTGTCTTCAGCTGCCCTCCAGGATGCGAAGGTCCCGTTCCGCAGCACTTCCTAGCACCTTCAGAGCCGCCTGGTAGGCAGGACCCTCGTAGGTGGCGACAGCAGCTTGCACACTATCGAACTCGATCACCACCGTCCGTTGATCCAGTCCCACTTCATACTTTCGGTAGGGTGTACCGCGCGCGATGAAGCGTCCTCCTCCAGCCTGAATCGCGGGAGTCGCCAACTTGGCGTATTCCGCTAACGCAGCCGGATTCGAAACCGAACGGTAGAAAGCGATCCAGTATCCCTTCGCCATCAGGAAGTCCCTGTCAGTGAACTCTTCCGTTGTACAGCTTCACCGCCGTGTCATGAAGATAGGCATGGGCCAATTCCAGTGCGCGGGACTCGGTGACTTCTCCTTCAGAAATCATCTCCGCTAACGCTGCAGCCAATGCGGTTCGCGATGAATAAGCGCCCAGCCAGTAACTCTCTTCCGCGCCCAAGACCTGATTGTACGGGAAACAGTCGGTGCCAAAGGTGATCTTGTCGGGAAAAGTTTCCAGCCACATCTTCAGCGTGTGCTTGAATTCCGAAGGATACTGCGCGAGCTCGCCGAATGAAGAGTCCAGATACACGTTCTTCATCGCGGCCAGCCAAATGGCCTCGCGCTCCAGCGGATATCCACCATGAATCATGACGAACGTCGTCGACGCATATCGCGGATCACGCAGCACGGTTTCGAGGCTCATGATGTTGCTCTGAGAAAGGTTGAAGTAGTCGCCGATACCGATGGCCGTGTGAATGTGCACCGGCAAGTGCAGCCGTCCGCCTTCCTGAACCAGGTAGCGGAAGATGTAATCCTGAAACGTGCGGTACTCCTTTTCCGTCGGTATTCCACCGGTGATGAACCTGCGATAGATGTCCTCAGCCTGCGAGCTTGTCGGATCGCTGAAAGACATCGGTCGGAAATAGGCCACCTCGAACTTCATGGCAATACCGCCGCGCCGGGAATTATCCTCGAGCACCCGGCTGATGAAGCTCAGATAGTCGGCGAATGACGCCGGAAGCTTCGTGACGTTCACCTGCTGCATCCAGCGGTGCAGCATCTTCTCTTGAAGCGGAATGAAGACTCCCTCATCAGGATTCCGTCCGGTTTCGTGCTCATTATTAAACGGCCACATGAATGAATCGGCGAAGAACACCCAGGGAAAGCGCTTGGCGTCGAGGTAGTCGGGCATCATCGCGCGATTCGCCACCGACGATTCGATGTTGATCTTGTCGAGAATGGAGTTGAAATATGCGGTGCCCGAAAGCTGTTTCTTTAACTCAGTCTTCTTATTCAGCAGCCATTTCGCGTGCTCCGCGGAGAGATCGTTGTACGGATATCCGAATAGCGCCTTGGCTGCGGCTGCCAACTCAGGGTTGTCGTCACGCGTTCGCAACGCCTCGCTCGCATTGGGAGGAGCGGCCATGGCGTCGACATCCGGATCGTCGGCATAACCGGGATGGGCGTGATGATCGAAGGCCGCGATCTTTTCGATCTGGGGGAGCAGGCGCTGATAGATCTGCTGCACATCTCCACCCGGAAACGGTCGGGCCTGCGCCGCACACAAGCCAGCTAACAATAAGATGACCACACTAATTCGGATTCCATCTCGCATGGGATGCCCTCGAACACTACTTTGAACCTGGGACCGCTCACCGAACAGCAGTTGCCTGCCACGACGACGAGACTCTCTGAATGCGCTCGACCGCTTCCTGCAACGTTGCCATCGAGGATGCGAACGAGAATCGGATGAAGTCTTTACCGGAAGAACCGAAGGCTGCGCCAGGAATGGCAGCGACACCGGCGTCCTCGAGCAGAATGCGGCAGAGCTCCTCGGCGCTCATGCCGGTTCCGGTAATCTCGACCCAGGCATAGAACGCGCCATCCGGCGGCAGGCAGCGGAAACCAGGAATGCGATTCAGATCGCGCGCGACCTGATCACGGCGGCTGGCGAATTCATCGACCATGCGCGGCGTGTTGCCTTCGCGATCGCGGAGCGCTTCAATTGCCGCGTACTGCGTGAACTCCGCAACACAGGTGTAGGTGTTGACGACCATCAGGTTCAGCGCGGGCACGACTTCGGGTGGAGCGACCGTGTATCCAAGCCTCCATCCCGTCATTGCAAAGCTCTTCGAAAATCCGTCGATGATCAGCGTGCGCTCGGCCATACCGGGATAGCGCAGCATGGAAAGATATTCCCCGCCGTAAATGATGCGAGCGTAAATCTCGTCCGAGAGCACCCACAAATCGTGTTTCACTGCGAGTTCGGCTAGCGCGCGTTGCACGGCGTCGGTGTAGACGGTGCCCGTCGGATTCCCCGGAGAGTTCGTGAGCAGCATCCGCGTCCGCCGAGTAATCTTCGAAGCAACTTCGTCTGGATCGGGCTGAAGTTGATTCCGCGCTGAGAGCGTGTAAGGTACCGGAACGGCTCCGAGCCCGAGCGAGATCGAGGCATATCCGGGGAAACCAGGATTCGGGTAAAGAACTTCATCGCCGGGTTCCAGCAGCGCCATCATCGACTGGAAGAGTGCGATCTTGCATCCGGGCGCAATAACAATGTTGTCGGGCGAGACTTGAATGTTGCGCGTCCGGGCCAGATACGCGGCAATTTCCTGACGCAGTGCAGGAACGCCGATCACGTTGCAATAGCGGTCCTTGCCCTCGGCCAGCGCTTGTGCGGCCGAATCGATGACGGACCGACCAGGGTGGAAATCGGGTTCGCCGAGCTCAAGATGGATGATCGAGCGGCCCTGCGCCTCGAGTTCTTTGGCCCGCGCAAAAACGGACAGCGCACCTTCGCCACTCATGACTGACATTCGTGATGCAATCGATCGCATGAATCTCCTAAGAGCTTCGACCTATGAGCTTCGAGCTACGAGAAAACCAGAACTACGCGAAGCTCGTGGCTCGAAGCTAGTAGCTCGTGGCGCATAGCTCTTCACAACCCTTTATACATTCCACCGTCGACCAACACCGTTTGTCCCGTGATGTATGACGCGCGCTCCGATGCCAGCCAGACAATTGTCTCCGCCACTTCGCGAGGATCGCCTAAGCGTTTCACCGGAGCATCCGCGGCCCACGCATCGAGGAATTCCTTTTCTGGCTTTCCCGTCGTTGCGGCGCGGGCTTTCGCCAGCTCTTTCAATCGATCGGTCGCGGTGAATCCCGGGCCGACGTTATTGACAAGGATTCCGTCTTTCCCGAATTCGTTCGCCAGGCTCTTCACCAGACCGACGACTGCAGCGCGGACCGCATTCGACAGCACCAGATCGGTGACCGGCTGCTTGGTCGTGATAGACGTGATGGTGATGATGCGTCCCCACTTCTTACGCTGCATGTGGGGGATGACTTCATGGGCGAAATACACGTTGCTCAAGAAGTTGGCTTCGATCGCCTTCTTCCAGTCTTCGAGGGATGCGGCTAAGAATCCTTTGGCTGGCGGACCGCCTGCGTTGGTCACGCAGATGTCGACGCTGCCGAACTTGTTTGCCACTGCGGAAACGAAGCGCGACACGGCAGCGAGATCGGTGACGTCGAAGGCTTCGGCGTAGACTTCGGCTACGTGCTGCCTGCGAATCTTTTCGGCGGCGGCTTGCAATGTGCGGTCGTTGCGGGCGCACATCGCGACGCGGCAGCCTTCGGCGGCGAACGCCTCGGCTGTCGCTAAGCCAATCCCTTGACTGGACGCTGCTACCAGCGCTACACGACCTTTGATCCCCAGATCCATGGC
>DATMOO010000240.1:0-9675 GCA_035568275.1 Candidatus Sulfotelmatobacter sp. | reverse complement strand
GGCGTTGGCCGCCTGGTTGAGAACGCGTCTCATGTGGCGGTTGCCCTTGGGGGATCGGTGATTGTAGTTCACGCCGGCGCTCTCGTCGTCGCCGGGGCAGGCGCGCCCACCCAGGAGGAGAGTTGCTTGTCCGAAGCGAAGGTCGCAGCAGTGGCACCTACTTCGGCAATGATCTGGGTCGCTGAGTCCACTCCCAGACCCGGCACCTCCGCCAACCGTTCGACCGCGTGTTGGTACTGACGAAGCAGACCGGCGACCTCCTGGTCGAGTTGGCCGATCTGCTGCTCTAGGATGGAGGGAAAAGGCTGCCAAGCGGAATAAATGGCCGGCCCGGTTTTTGACCTTTCGGGCTCCCCGCCACAATAGCTTCCCGCCGCTGATGTCGTTGTCCGGACAGAGTGCAAGCCAGGAAACAAAGTGCGCTGCGTTGGGCCAGCTCGACATGTCGCGGCCGACCTCACTGAACAATGGCAACGCGTTTTCCTCTAGGCCTGGAATTTGAGTGACATCTACTCCGAAGAGTTTATAGGTTTCGATACGCAGATCGAAGGCACTGAGCCAGGCTTTGCTAGAATTCGAACTGCAGAGCTTCTTCGGAAGGCGGCGCATGGAGCGCGAAGTCGGACGTCTCGAGGGCCACTTCATCATTTGCGGCATGGGACGCGTGGGCCGCAGCGTGGCGAGGGAATTGGGGCGCAAGCCAGTGCCGTTCGTGATGATCGAAAACGCCGAGATTAAGCGCCAGCGCTTTGCGCACGAAAACTGGCTGGTGATCGCGGGAGATGCGACGTTGGAAGAGACGCTGCGCCAGGCGCAGATCGAGCATGCCAGCGGGCTGATTGCTGCGACCACGACCGACGCCACGAATCTCTATATTGTGCTGACGGCGCGCGGACTCAATCCTCATTTGAAGATCATTGCCCGGGCCAGCGAGGACGCGGCCGAGAAACATCTGTTGACCGCCGGTGCTGATTCCGTGGTCTCGCCGTACTCCTTCGCCGGGCAGCGGATCGCGCAATCTTTGTTGCGGCCGCATGTGGTGAGTTTCCTCGACACGCCGACCACGCACCTCGGCATGGATCTGGAGATCGGCGAGATCCACATCACCGCCGGTTCTGCGTTCGCGGGGAAGACGCTGGAGACTTCCCGCATCCGACAGGAGCGCGGCGTCATCGTCCTGGCCATCAAGCGGCGCGATGCCATGCGCTTCAATCCCGCGCCCGACGAGCGCATTGAGCCCGATGACTGCTTGATCGCGATGGGCGAGCCTTCGCAATTACGGCAATTGGAACAGTCCGTAGCCTCTTCATGAAAGTCGAACTCCCATGAAAATCGTGACTGCGGCAGAAATGCGCGAGATCGATCGCGTCACCACCGAAAAATTCGGGGTGCCGTCACTCACCCTGATGGAGAACGCGGGGTCAGCTGTCGCGGAGCAGGCTCTACGCCTCTGGCAGTCGGGGATGAGAATGGTTGTGATCTGCGGCAAAGGCAATAACGGCGGGGATGGTTTTGTTGTGGCGCGGCTGTTGGCCGAAAGAAAGAAGGTGAAGGTTGTCCTGCTCACGGATCCAGCGGAATTGAAGGGTGATGCTGCGGCGATGTACGGCAAGCTGTCGGAGCCGCCAACCGTCGTGCGTTCGCTGGAAGAGTGGAAGAGTGAGCGCGTGCAACAGGCGTTGTCGGCAGATCTGTACGTAGACGCGATCCTCGGCACCGGATTCAAACCGCCAGTCGGTGGGCTCTATGCCGAAGCCATTTCATTTTTGAATGCAAGCCAGGGAAAGGTGATTGCCGTCGACATCCCTTCCGGTGCGGATGCGGACGCGATGGGCCCGCAGCAGGGAGTCATCGCGCGATCAAATGTGACGGTGACGTTCACGGCCCCGCGCCCCGCGCATCTGTTCAGCATGCTGACGCAGGGTCCGACGTATGTTGCCGGAATCGGGTCGCCGGACCAGGCGATCGTTTCATCGCTGCATCTGAACGTAATTCATCCGCGCGATTTTTCGGCGATGATCGGGCCGCGTCCGGCAGAGTCGAACAAGGGAAGCTACGGGCATGTTCTCGTGGTCGGCGGATCTGTCGGAAAGGCGGGATCGGTTGCAATGGCCGGCATGGCGGCATTGCGTGCGGGGGCGGGATTGTCGACCGTGGCCACAGCCAAGTCCGCGCTCCCGACCGTCGCTGGATTCTGTCCGGAACTGATGACTGAGCCTCTGCCGGAAACCGATGCAGGCACGATCGCTACCAGCGCCGGTGTGCGTATTGACGAGCTTCTCAAGAGCATGACCGTGGTTGCAGTCGGGCCGGGGATCTCACGTGATCCGCATACCGCCACGCTGGTGCGTTCCCTGGTCGTGCATCAGAAGATGCCCATGGTCGTGGATGCGGACGGCCTTAACGCGTTTGAAGGACACACGAACGACCTGAACGGGAAAGATCGATTACTCGTGATCACTCCACACCCTGGCGAGATGGCGCGTTTGGTGGGGCGTTCGGTCGCTGAGGTTCAGAAAGATCGGCTGGGGATCGCACGACAATTTGCCCGCGAGCACGAATTGATAGTCGTGCTCAAGGGACATCGCACCTTGGTCGTTCAGCCGGATCGCGAAGCTTGGGTCAACACCACCGGAAATCCTGGCATGGCGACCGGCGGCACGGGCGACATCCTGACCGGAATGGTTGCGGGCATGCTTGGGCAGGAGAAAAGAGCGCAGAATCCGCAGAGCGCTATGCTCGCAGTCTGCGCCGCTGTGCATCTGCACGGGCTGGCAGGAGACGTGACGCGCGAGACCGTCGGCGAGCATTCGCTGGTGGCTACCGATCTGCTGCGCGGATTGCCGGCCGCGTTCGAACGGGCGCGCCAGAGCGCGACAGCAGAAAACAGCGTTATTGGTTGAGAACGCGTACCCTTAGCTTCCGTAGAGACGCAGCTTGCTGCGTCTTGCCGACAGCGTCGACGCTGCCGGCTGAGACGTTGCAAGCAACGTCTCTGCGAGAGTTCACCTTGCGGGCAGGTGGATTGTCTTTCCCTCAGCCGCCGAGCGGCGCGCGGCGTCGAGAATTTCCGTTACCGTCACGTTCCTGTCCAGCGATGAGAGAGCATCTTCTTTCGCTCCGTCCAGAATTACCGCTCGCAGGTACGAGAGTTCGTCGTCATAGGGGGCCGGGATCGGCTTCGCGGTGAGTTGCTGCACTTGATTTTCACCCGCTCTTTGCACGCGGATGTCATCGCGCTTTACCGTGATCAACTGACCCGTCTGTCCATACACTTCCATATCCTTGCGGTCGATAGGCCAGTTCCATGAAGCCTGAATGATCGCTTCCGCCTTTGGGTAAGTCAGGACGATGGTGGCCTCGTCATCCACTCGCGAATAAATTTCCGGCTTAATCTGTTGGGTGACGGCGGTGACGGTTTGCGGGCGCTGGCCGTCCATGAGCCAGGTCATCAGGTCGGCGCCGTAGCAACCGAAGTCGAACAGGGCGCCGCCGCCGTTAAGCTTGGGATCGGTGAGCCAGGAGAGGAACTCGGGTTCGACGCCGATTTCCTTGGGGCCTTTGTGGCCGTCGTGTACGACTACTTTGCGGACCTCACCCAAGCTTCCATCGTGCACGAGATCGTAGGCCGCGTGATTGCTGCGGTACCAGGAGGTTTCGTAATTCACCAGCACGTGAATCTTTCCGGCCTGCGACGCCTTCTGCATGGCGAGTGCGTCTTCCAGACTGACGGCGAGGGGCTTCTCCATCATGACGTGAACGCCGTGACGCGCGCAGATTTCGACGACGCGGCGATGGTCGTAGGTATTCGTGTAGACGAGCACAGCCTGCGGGTGCACCTTGGCGATCATCTCGTCGAGGTCGGCGAACATTTGCGCCGCTTGGAAGCCGAATCGCGTAGCGGCGGCAGCGCGAAGCTTTGAGTCGGGCTCGACAAGGGCGACGATTTCGATCTCGGGGCGATGCTGGTATTGGCCGAGGAATCCGTGCACGTGGCCATGAACCAGGCCGACGATAGCGACACGAAGCGGGGGCCGAGAGAGCGGCGTCTGGGCGAACGCGGCAGTAGTGAGTGACAGAGAACCGAGTAAGAAGATTTGAAAGAGTCGCGACATGCTTCCTCCGGAACTGGTTTACAAGATAATCGAATTGGCGGGTCTCGGGCACTCTTGGGGAAGCCGGGCTTCGCCCGGGGGACGGCCGAAGGCGGCCGTCCCCACAAAAGACCCCAACGACCCACGGAATTCGGCGCGCCCTGGCTATTGTCCTTTAGGACATTTACTATAGAGTAAACGCGCTCTAAGTCCTTCGTAGTTGGAGATTTCATGAGCCTAAGGCCCGCTTCCCGTGTGGAATCCGGACAAGGGGCCTCCGTAATCTGTTACGCAATATCGCATAGTGCCATAGTGCATCAGGCCTATGACCCACTTCCCCCAACCGCACCCCTCGCGGCGCGCCGCCCGAGTCCAGCTAGGAGATTCAGTTCTGGCTGCGATTCGCCTTGAAGACGGCCGCCGTACGAAAGCGAAACTCCAAACCATCTCGGTAACCGGAGGCCTGTTGCGCCTGCCGCAATCCTTGGGCGAGGGCGACTTCGTCGAAGTTGCCTTCCAAACGCAGGCCGGCCCGGTTCATGGGATGGCCGAAGTTCTCAGCCCGACGCGTAAGCTCGACGACAGCGTATTGCAGCCGTTCCGCTTCGTGGCGATCGAGGACGACGACCATCGCCGGCTACGCACCTCGCTCGATCACGTGGTGGAGCGGAGTTCACTGGGGATGAAGTCGAGCGCGTTCTCGACATACTGAGCTCATGTGAGGACGGCCGCATTCGGCCCTCCGGCGACGCGCAGCGAGCCGCAGGGGCTAAAAAGCCCAATCTTCTTGTCTGCTTCAACGCGGCCCTCAAAGGGCCGCTCTTCCACTTATACTGCTCGGGTGGACAGTGAAATCAAGACAGGCACTGTGCTGCGTGAGATCAGCACTCACTCTGCGGAGGAGACGATCGCTTTCGGGCGGACTCTCACCGAGCTTTTATCTCCGCCCAAGCTGGTGCTGCTGCGCGGCGATCTGGGGGCGGGGAAGACCACACTGGTGAAGGGAATTGCCGCGGCATTCGACGCAGCTTCCGAAGAGGATGTCACCAGCCCAACCTTTACCCTGATTCACGAATATCGCGGCCCCCGTGCGAATCTCTTTCACATCGATCTCTATCGCATCGACACTCCGCGTGAGTTGGACACGCTTGCTCTGGACGACTTGCGCGGCGACAACAGCATTCTGGTGATCGAGTGGGGAGAGAAGTTTCCGCGTTTGGTGCGCGAGCGGGATGTGGAGATTGCGCTGGAGCGCGAAGGGGAGAACGGAAGAAGGATCAGGGTCAGCGCTTAACGAGCGCGTGTTGCAGGGGTAAGTTGCGCGATTTCCATGGAAGATCTCTTGGGGCAAGGCCTTTTCTGACAAGGTCCTTTGTGGGGACGGCCGCCACGGCCGTCCGCCGGGCGCAGCCCGGCTCTATTTGCCGGAGCGCGCAAGAGACCGGCGCACTCCATTCCCGAACCATCGAAACCAAGATTGCGGCCGAGAAGAGCACGAACACGAGGCGCCGGTGGACCATGAGGTAATCTTACAACCTATCCTGGGATGTCACGGGCATGAACATTGCTTGCCCCGCAGGGCCTCCCATGCTTCCCAAACAATGAACGGGGTGATTGTCATCGCGGCTACCGGGTCTGCCCAGCCGATTCCGAAGAATGCGTGTGCTGCCAATCCGAGCAGGGCGATGATTGACAGGTAAGCGCACAACATGGATTCTGCCGCGTCCGCACGGAGTGCAGCGCTGCCCGTCGCTGACGACAACCGCCGCTTCTCTCGCGCGAGCCACGGCATCACGAGCGCGGCAACGGCCAGAATCGCGATTCCTGTCCGGCTCGATTTAGGTTGGCTGTAGCCGAGCAGGGTCGACGCCGAGATCGCCAAAACATATCCCGTCAAAATGATAAGAAGAACGGCCGCAATGCGAGCGGCTCGTCGTTCGGAGTGTTCTTCAAAGGCATGGGTTTGAAACCGACGCAAGACCACGGCTGCGGACAGCAGTTCAATTGTGCTGTCTCCGCCAAAGGCGAGCAGGGCAGGACTTCTGGCGCGGACGGCCGTCCACAGAGAGGCTATGGCCTCGATGATCATCCAGGTGATGGTGATGGCCTGTAGCTGGCGAATCCGGCGATAGGAATCTTCGGAGGCGGCGCCAGCGATGGAAGTCACAGCTAGATGATATACGCAGGTGTAACCCGCCGGAGGCGGCCCTACAGCTGGGGCGACGTCTTCCCGAACCATTCGTCGAACCATTCCAGCGAACGCTGGAAGTAGTCCTGCCAATCGGATGGCTTTACGAATACGTGTCCCTCATTGGGATACACGACGAACTTTACGGGAACGTGCATGGCTTTCAGGGCGTGCCACCATTCGACGGACTGCTCGACTGGCACTTCGCCGTCGCGATCGCCAACCAGGATCAGCGTCGGTGTCTTGACGTTCTTCACGAAGTGCATGGGATCACTCTTGGCATAGACGGCGGGATCGTCGTACACAGAAGCGCCGAAGAAGGGAATCATCCACTCGTCGATTTGGTTTACGCCATAGTAGCTGAGCCAGTCGGAAAGTCCGGCGCCGGCCACCGCTGCCGCAAAGCGATGCGTTTGCGTCTCCGCCCACATGGTCATGTAACCGCCGTAACTGTGACCGCGGATGCCGAGGCGGTGCAGATCGATCGGATACTGCTTCGAAATCGCATCGATGCCAGCCATGATGTCGCGGAAATCGCCGCCGCCGAAATCCTTGACATTGCCCTGAGTGAAGGCTTCCCCTTGTCCGTAACTGCCGCGCGGGTTGGGGCAGAAAGCGAAGTAGCCCATGGCGGACTGCGGGCCCATGATTTGCGAGTCCCACCGGGCGTGACATGCGGCCGAGGGACCTCCATGCACATTGACGATGAGCGGATACGTCTTGCCGGGAGTGTAGTTGACGGGCAACATCAACCAGCCTTGGAGCCGCAGACTTCCATTCGTCCAGTGAAAATTCACCATCTCGCCCCACGCGGGCTTGACTCCGGCATTGAGCGTCGTCAGCTGTTTCCAATTTCCGATTGGTCCGGCCCAGAGTTCCGCGGGGCTGCTGGCTGACTGCCGGATCACCGCACTCACCGATCCGTCACGGGAAAGTGCGCCGTTCAAAGAAAACTGTGCGCTCACAGATTCGTCGCCTGCCCAGATCTGCTGGACCGCGCCGCCCGAGGTAGAGACACTCGCGAATCCAGACTTGCCGTCAACGTTTTCGCCAAAAAAAATGCGATCGGCCGAAGTCCAGACCAACGTTGACGGCGAACTGTTGATCTTTGCAGTGAGATTGCGGACGGTGCCGCCCGACACAGGGACGGTCATGATTTCGCCGCCGACCGAACCTTCATCGCTCATCAGGCCTTCGATGAATGCGACTTGTTTACCGTCGGGTGAAACGTGGGGCTCGGCAATCTGCCGCTTGGGGATGTAGATCTCATGCATGTCAGGGGATCGCGCGTCGATATGATAGAGATGAGCGACATACCAGTTGGTGTCTCCCGAGCCATGAGCCGCGATCGCAGCCCAGCCTTGACTGTCGGGCATCCAGTCGTACTCGTAGACGTAAACATCGGGCGGCGTAATCGCAGCCGGCGTATTCGTAGACAAATCGATCGTTGTCAGGCGCTGCTCATAAATCTGATCGTCGATGACTCCCGCGAGCGGAAGCATCGGCTGTAGCGGGCCTGCAACTCTCGGAATTCCCTCGATGAAAAGCAGGGCGAGCTTCGAATTGTCGGGAGAGAAACTGGGAACCGCAGCGTAGCCTTTTAGATCGGCCCGCTTCACGGGTGCGCTGCCGTCGAGAGCAACGGTCCACAACTGGGCGGCCGGAACATCTCCGGATAAATCTGCCAGAAAAACTATCTGTTTGGAATCCGGGGACCATGCCACGTCTCGGGCAGAGAGCTTGCCTTCTACCGGAATCGTCCGAGTTGGTCCGCCAGCGGCGGGAATGATGGAGATTTCCCCGCCAACGATGTAAGCGATCTGGGCTCCGTCGGGGGAGATCGCTACCTGTTCGATCGACTTCGCGTGCGGCATGGAGTCGAGAACGGCGGCCGCGCGGGAGGAAGATTCGGCACGCGCGGTAAGAGTCAGGAAAACGCAGGACATCGTAATCACTCCGATTGACCGGAGAGACGAAACGCTCATAGCGGTACCTTTAGAGAAACTAGATTTGACCTAACACGACGTGCCAGAACCCCTTGATGTTGTAGCCGCAATCCACATGAGATGCGAAGCAACTGCTTGGTAATTCATTCCAGCACCCCTTGCAAGCGGAAATGAATCGTCAGCAAGGCGTTGATAGCGTGGTGGCCCCAGTGAGAATAGTAACCCAGTCGCCATTCCCAAATGATATCTTCCGGCCGAACTCCCTACATTTGGCTGAGGACCAGCCCTTCTTTCAGATCGCGATATGTATCGGCGATATCGTCGGCGACAGTGCCGCAGACAGCTTCCTTGTCCGTAGTCGGATCAAAAAACTTGCCAGTAGGGGTCCCAATCGCCCAGCTTTTCCTTGAGCAGACTATAGATCTGCTCCCATTGCTCGTAGGTCATTCTTGCATTTCGGTGGGGGGAAGAATCTTCGTCTTTATGGCTTGCGTCGTCCTCATCTTTCGTTCGAACGCACGGCAGTTTGGTGGCCTCGTTGAGCAGCTTCGGGAGCAGACGGTAAACCTCGGTCAGTAGTCTTGTCCTTTCCAGCCTCGATGCAGACTCAACGACGGAACAAAACTCTAATGCGACCGCGCCAAAGCGGCTCACAACTTCGGCACTTTCACTCTGGTCCCTCATTGCCTTCACATTTACAACGCGTTTCTCAAAACCCCATAATGTTGTAGCCGCAATCTACATAGATGACTTCGCCCGTTATGCCGCTACTGGCGTTGGAGGCCAGAAAAACTCCCGTGGAACCTACCTCTTCGATCTCCACGCGGCGGCGCAGCGGAGCGCGCTCCTCGTGTTCGCGGAGCATGTCGCCGAAGCCCGCGATGCCACGGGCGGCCAAGGTCTTTATCGGACCGGCGGAGATGGCGTTCATACGAATTTTTTCCCTGCCCAGTTCGTAGGCCAGGTATCGGACGGAGCATTCCAATGCGGCCTTGGCGACCGCCATTACGTTGTAGCGCGGGACCACTTTTTCCGAGGCGTAGTACGTCATGGTGATGATCGAGCCTCCTTCGGTCATCAGCGGAGCCGCCGCACGGGCTAAAGCGATCAGCGAATAGACACTCACGTCGAGCGCGACACGGAATCCCTCGCGCGTGGTATCAACGAAACTTCCTTTGAGTTCGTCAGCCGGCGCGTAGGCGACCGAGTGCACCAGGGTGTGCAGCTTGCCATGACGCTCTTTGAGCGTGGCGAAGAGGCGGGCGATCTCTTCATCTTTGGAAACGTCGCACATATAGGCTTCGGCGCCTGGGAGCGACAGGATGAGGTCTTTGGCCTCCTGCTCCAGGCGCTCGTTTTGATAGGTAATGGCAAGCTTCATGCCGGCGGAATGTAATCCCTGCGCAATCGACCACGCGATCGAGCGCTTGTTGGCGACTCCGAAGAC
>DATMOO010000239.1:0-2700 GCA_035568275.1 Candidatus Sulfotelmatobacter sp. | reverse complement strand
CACGAATCCTGGAGAGACGGCCGATAAGGGCTTCGGTCATGCCGTCCGCGACGTATTCCTGCGACGGATCTCCGCTTAGGTTTGTTAACGGAAGCACAGCCAGGGAACGAATCACCGGAACGGCAGGCACAGCGAATCGATAGCGCCATTGGCGCCACCCCCAGCCGCCGACCGCAAGAGCGAACACCGCGATTGCAATGAGCCACACCCTTCGGCCGCGAGCATTGGAAGGCGTTTGCGCAACTGCTGGAGTTGGAGGAACGACGGACGCCACAATGCCGGTTTCAGCGCCAGCCGCGTTCAGCGGTGCAATGAAGCGGTACCCCCGGCGCGCCAAGGTCTCCACATAGCGCGGTTGATCGGCGGAGTCGTTCAATGCCGCCCGCAGGCGCTTGACTGCCGCGTTCAAGCTGTGTTCGAAATCGACAAATGTATCCGTTGGCCAGAGCTCTTTCTGCAACTCCTCGCGCGTGACCAGTTCCCCAGGCCGCTCCAGCAACATTTGCAGGATCGCGAGCGGCTGGCCCTCCAAACGAATGCGGATTCCCGCCTTGCGCAACTCCTGTGTATGAGGCGCGAACTCGTATACGCCAAAACGCGCGACTTCCGGCTTGGCTTGGGTGGTCACCTGCTTGGGGCTCCGATTAATCCGAAGTATATCCCTATTCTTTACCGTAGGGCGCAGTAAAGATGTCACCGCACGCGGAAAGACCCCAAGAATCAACAACTTTCGATGTCACCTACGTTTCGCTCGCATTGCATTGACTCAACCCGTGGGAGTGCCTGATTGTTTACCCCGCACCGCTCCTGGAGGAGCCATGAAAAATCTACTTACTTCGCGTTTTCACTCAACTCTCTGCCGATGTGCTCTGCCGATCGCTCTCCTTCTTCCGTCTGCGGCCCTGGCCGATACTTGGCAAATCCAGGTCGGCGCGCAAAACGGCGATCGAGCTCATCAGGCGCTCGCTTTTTTTCCCAACGAGATTTGGATTCACGCCGACGACAGCATTACCTGGTCATTTCCAACCAATGAAGTTCACACCGTCACGTTTTTAGCGCTAGGTCAGGTTCGACCCAATCGCTTCGCCGGTTGCGCGGGCGGGCTGCCTCCTGATGGCCGAACTCCTGATTTTTCCGTCTTTGACAACAACACATGTGTGAATAGCGGCATCCTCACAAATGCTGACGGGAAGACATACACGGTAATCTTTCCCGTGATCGGTAACTTCAAGCTAGTGTGCCTCGCTCATCCCAACATGACCGCTACCGTCCATGTGTTGGATTCGGGGATTCCGCTGCCGCATGACCAAGATTTCTACGACCGTCAGGCTGACCGCCAGCGCGGCGCCTTGCTCTCGGACCTCAACGCTTCGGCGCATGTCCACGAGGGCGGCGACAACGCCGTAGTGGCTGGTGCCGGTAAGATCATTGGCACTTCTGGAGGCACAGAAACGGCCTCGGTTATGCGTTTCATGGACGCCGTGAAAGTGATCCATGTCGGCGAAACCGTGGAGTGGACCACGGCAGAGGCTGTGACCAGCCACACCATAACCTTTGGGCCTGAGCCGGACAATCAACATCAGATTCCACCTTCTTCTAACGTCACGATGGATGCGGATGGCGCCCGCCACGCCTACCTCAGCTCGCCTTCGGATGCAGTGCACTCGGGCTTCATTACCGAGCTGCCGCAAGATCGCATTGGTCTGACGCAGGCTCCATTCAACCTCAACAGCGCAACGCGCTTCCGCGCAACCTTTACCCAACCCGGCATATTCCAGTACAAATGCGTGCTACACGATGAGCTAGGAATGGTGGGAGTAATCATCGTCCAGCCGTAGCCAAGAACCTCCAAACGTAGTTGGAAAACGCGAATTTATTCAGCCGCCGTTCAGGGTGGGCTGCAACACGGATATGCTTCGCTGAGGGGCAGAAGAGATTCTCCACGAGTGGCAAACCGGAAGTAATCCAAATCGGGACATGCGCATAGGTAAGTTGGCTTCTCTCCAGCGATTGGTCGGTCATTGCTGGCGCGTTTGTCGTTACCGATCCGGTGAAACGGTGAACTTCCCACAAGCGAACTTCTGGCCTGGAACAACATCCGGTTTGCCCGTAATCTGGGAGCTGTCGAAGGGATGTCCTACTTGCAAAGATGGCTTCCGACATGCCCTCTTTCGGAGCTAATAGTGCCGGCGCAAGTAGCGAAACATGTTGCGCAACGACCGGATCACGAGCTCCTATATTTCTAATTGCTGTTGCAGTTCACCTCATGCGGCGGAGATCTGGGCTCGTCCTGTCTCGACAGCTTTGTGCGCTGACGCCGCGGACGAGAACAGAGGTATGAGACCTTCAACCAGTGTTGGGTGAGTCAGGACCGCATCGCGCAGTGCGGTATAGGGCAGCTCGGCAATCATAGCAATCTGCACGGCGGACATGACCTCTCCTGCGCCGGCAGCGAAGGCCGTGAAGCCGAGGATGCGATCCCGCTCGATTTCCACTATCGCCTTCAAAAATCCTCGCGTTTCGGTAAGCGCATGCGCGCGCAGCACCGACTTCATCGGAATTTTGAACCGGCGATAGGCAATTCCTTGTGCTTTCGCTTCCTTCTCGCTCAGTCCGACGCGCGCGAATTCTGGATCGGTGAAAAGGCAAAACGGAACTTGCCTGCCCGTGGTTATGTGGTTGCCGCCAGTCAGGTTGTCG
>DATMOO010000238.1:0-27183 GCA_035568275.1 Candidatus Sulfotelmatobacter sp. | reverse complement strand
TGCGGGATTGGGCATTCGCGAGCGATTTGTACAGGACAACCACTCCCGCTCGGCGCAAAATGTATTGCGCGGATTGCACTATCAGATCCAACAGACACAGGGCAAACTCGTGAGGGTGGTTGAAGGCAAGATTCTGGATGTCGCGGTTGATCTGCGGCGCAGTTCGAGCACATTTGGGAAGACTGAAGCCGTTCATCTGTCCGGCGAAAATAAGCTTATGTTGTGGATACCTCGGGGATTCGCGCACGGATTTTGTGTGATCTCACCATCAGCCCATGTTTTGTATAAGGCGACTGACTATTACGCGCCGGAATACGAACGTACTCTGGCCTGGAATGACCCGGACTTGCAGATTGAGTGGGAACTTACAGGCGAACCCGTAGTCTCGCCAAAAGATCAGCGCGGAGTTCTGCTGCGGCACGCCGAGTGCTTCGAATAGCGAAATCAAGACAATGAAAGTTCTGATACTTGGCGCCACTGGACTGCTGGGCAAAGCGCTCCTGCGCGAATGGATTGGCGACGAGGTGCTGGCCATGGGCTCGCGCGATGTGGATATCCGCGACCCGGCCAAAGTACGCGAGATGATCGGGAACGGTCGTCCAAATTGGATTGTATTGGCGGCAGCCTACACCGACGTTGATGGCTGCGAAAGTCATCGTGAGGTGGCCTTCTCCGTGAACCGGGATGGAGCGGTCAACGTAGCAGAGGCCGCCCGGCAAGCGGGAGCTAAGCTGATATTCCTCAGTTCGGACTACGTGTTTGACGGCAAGAAGACCTCTCCGTACGAAGTCGAAGATAAACGAAACCCGCAGAGCGTTTACGGGCACTCGAAAGCGGAGGCTGAGATCAATTTGATGAAGATCCTGCCGCATTGTTGCATTGCGCGCACTTCGTGGGTCTTCGGCGCCGGTGGAAGGTGTTTCCCGGATACGATCTTGCGATTGGCCGCGAATCGCCCCGCGCTCGATGTCGTGAATGATCAGCGAGGATGTCCAACTTACACCGTGGATCTGGCGCGAGCCATCATCCAGCTTTGCCGAAAGAATGCCGGTGGGATCGTGCATGTAACCAATGCGGGCGATTGTTCGTGGTTTGAATTTGCGCAAGAGATCATCACAGGAGCTAGACTTGCGACTGAGGTGAGGCCGGTGAGCAGCCAGCAAATGGCGCGTCCGGCGCCGCGTCCGGCGTATTCGGTTCTGTCGGCAACGAGCTTGCGTCGCTATGGCATCGAAATGCCCGAGTGGAAGGATGCGCTGGGTCGATATCTGCAAGAACGCAAGAGCTGATTCCATTCCGGCGATTGCTTCCGCTGACGCGGGACTGATAGGATGCCGCGGGGTTCGGCACGTGAAGGTCATTCAGAACTACATTGATGGGAAGTTTGTCGCAGGCCAGCGTGAGTTCGCGGATGTGAACCCAGCGGACGGAAGCGTGATCGCGCAGGTCACCGAGGCAGATCGAAACCTGGTCGATCGCGCGGTACACAGTGCACGCACGGCTTTGGCAGGAGAGTGGGGCCGCGCAAGTGTGCGCGAACGCGCGGCACGTTTGCGCAAAATCGCCGCTGCGATTGAAGCGCGCTTCGATTGTTTCGTTGCGGCGGAAGTCGCTGACACCGGCAAGCCCATTTCCCTGGCGTCGAGGCTGGACGTGCCGAGGGCGGCGGCGAACTTTCGGACTTTTGCCGATCTGATTAGCACCGCCGGAATCGAGTCGTTCCAGACGGAGACCGCGGACGGCAAGAGCGCGCTGAACTACGCCATCCGCAAGCCTTTGGGCGTGGTTGGAATCATCACTCCGTGGAATCTCCCTCTTCTTCTGCTCACCTGGAAACTGGCCCCGGCTATAGCGTGTGGTAATGCGGTGGTGGTGAAGCCGTCGGAAGAAACGCCTGCAACTGCGACCCTGCTCGCTGAAGTCATGCAAAGCGCAGGAATTCCGGACGGTGTGTACAACGTGGTGCATGGATTCGGTCCGAACTCGGCTGGCGAATTCCTCACGCAGCATCCGGATGTGAATGCGGTGACCTTCACGGGCGAGTCGCAGACTGGTGCTGCCATCATGCAGACGGTCGCTCCTTCCGTAAAGCCGGTATCGTTTGAATTGGGCGGAAAGAATGCCGCCATCGTTTTCACGGACTGCGATTTCGAGGATGCTATCGCCGGAATCGCCGACGCAGTCTTCCTGAATACCGGCCAGGTTTGCCTCTGCGCCGAGCGCATTTACGTGGAGCGGAGCATTTTCGATCGATTTGTCAGCGCGCTGAAGCAGAAAGCTGAGAGTCTACGGCTGGGATCTCCACTGGAACCGGCCACCGAGATGGGCCCATTAATTTCGAAACAGCACCGCGTGAAGGTTGTTTCCTACTACTCGCTCGCCCGAGAAGAAGGTGCAAATGTGGTGACCGGCGGCGGGATTCCAGAGTTCGGCAATTCTCTGGACAACGGATTCTACGTTCAACCGACCATCTATACTGGCTTGGCTGAATCGGCTCGTTGTGTGAAAGAAGAAATATTCGGACCGGTCTGCCACATCGCGCCGTTTGACATCGAGGACGAAGCGGTGGACATGGCCAACAATACTAAGTATGGTTTGGCGGCGTCGATATGGACCTCAAATCTGAAGCGCGGCCACCGCGTCGCACAACAGATGAATGCGGGGATCACGTGGGTGAACTGTTGGTTTCTTCGGGATCTGCGCACGCCGTTTGGCGGCATGGGGCTATCGGGAATCGGACGCGAAGGGGGCCTGCACTCGCTGAACTTTTATTCGGAACTGAACAACATATGTATTAGGCTCTGAATCGGAATTGGGCCGGCTGCAAACGCAATGAGAGAGGTCGAAAGCAAAGTCGTCGAGGGGAAGGCGAAGCCGCGGGGAAAGTATCCGCACGTTAAGCGCGCTGGGGATTTTCTGATCGTTTCGGGTACGAGCTCACGGCGTGGCGACAACACTATTGCCGGAGCAGATGTGGACGAGATGGCAACCGCACGCCTCGACATTCGTATTCAGACTCGAGCAGTGATTGAAAATGTACGAGATATCCTGCGCTCGGCTGGCGCTGATCTTCGGGACGTCGTCGAAGTTACGTCGTACCTGGTCAACATGAATGATTTTGCCGGATATAACGAAGTGTATGCCGAGTATTTCGACTACGATGGTCCGGCGCGCACTACGGTCGCGGTGCATCAGTTGCCCCATCCGCATCTGCTGATCGAAATCCGGGCGGTTGCTTACAAGCCTGAGAGATAGGAGGCCTATGCCATCGATCAAGGAATTGAAGGCATTCAATTTTCAGCGCTGGATCGAGGACAACAAGGAGAAGCTGAAGCCACCGGTGGGCAACGCACAAGTTTGGGAAGACGGCGACATGATGGTCACGGTTGTCGGAGGGCCGAACAATCGTCGCGATTATCACGACGATCCGACAGAAGAATTCTTTTATCAATTGAAGGGCGATATTTTTCTTCGCCTCATGGAGACACCGGGCAAGCCGCCCCTCGAAGTCCCAATTAAAGAAGGGGAAATATTCCTACTTCCAAAACATATGCGTCACTCGCCTCAACGCCTGCAGGCGGGAACGATTGGTGTTGTGGTCGAGATGCCGAGGCCGGAAGGAGCGATGGATGGGTTCGAGTGGTACTGCCAGAATTGCCATCAGTTGCTGCATCGCGCTGAGGTCAAACTGAAGAGCATCGTGCGCGATCTTCCTCCACTGTTTGAACAGTTCTACAACAACGAGAACCTCCGAAAGTGTAAACATTGCGGCGCGACTCATCCCGGCAAACCGTAGAAATGTCTGTCATCGATATCCATAATCACTTTTTTCCCCGCGCCTGGCCGGACTTGGCGGCTCGCTACGGGACGCCCAACTGGCCCTGGATCAAACACACTGAGCCGGGCCAAGCGGACATCATGATTGGTGATCGTTTCTTCCGCCATATCTACTCCGCGTGCTGGGATCCGCAGAAGCGTCTTGAGGAGATGGATCGAGACGGAATCGAAGTGCAGGTTCTGTCGGCGACTCCGGTCTTGTTTGCTTACGATCGCCCGGTTGAACATGCACTCGATTGCGCGCAGTTGTTTAATGACGCTGCACTGGAATTGTGTGCTCAGGGTAAAGGCCGACTGAAAGCTCTGTGCCAGGTGCCATTGCAGGACGTGGACACTGCATGCAAGGAGTTGAGCCGATGCATGAGAGCGGGTTACTCGGGCGTGCAAATAGGCAATCACGTGGGAGAGAAGAACCTTGATGATCCCAGCATCGTGACCTTCCTGCGTCACTGTGCGGACGAAAGCGCGGCGGTGCTGGTCCACCCTTGGGACATGTTCGGCCAATCTCGGATGCCGAAATACATGATGCCGTGGACGGTGGGCATGCCGGCGGAGACACAGCTCGGCATTGTTGCGATGATTCTGGGTGGTGCCTTCGACAAGCTACCACGAAGTCTTCGGATCTGTTTTGCCCATGGGGGCGGAAGTTTCGCCTTCCTCTTAGGACGGCTGCAGAATGCATGGCAACATCACCCGGGAGCACACGGCGTGTGTGAGTTGGCTCCCAAGGATTACTTGAATCGGTTCTACGTCGATTCGGCAGTGTTTGATTCCCGAGCCCTGAATTATCTGGTCGATACGATGGGGGCCGGGCGGGTAATGCTGGGATCCGATTATCCGTTTCCGCTGGGTGAGCATCGTGTAGGAGAGCTTATTCGCTCTAGTGATCTATCGCAGCGCACAAAATCGCAGCTGCTGGGTGAAAATGCGGCAGAATTTCTTAACCTCCGCCGAAATGCAGCTATCGAGAGTGCGCAGACAGATAAACCTTCGGAACCAGCCTCCCCCGAAGGTCATCAGCTTACCTATAGTTCCTATCTGCGAGTTCCCGAGCTGCTGCAGTTGCAGCACCCGCAATCGCGGCCACAGCATCATGACGAGTTGCTCTTTATCATCGTGCACCAGACGTACGAGTTGTGGTTCAAGGAACTCCTTCATGACTTAGATGCGGTTGTGGCGAACCTTCAGGACGCGAGCAAGAATCCTGAATCACGCGACGAAGTCTATGAGGCGGCGCGCCTGCTACGGCGCTGCACCGAGATTACGCGCGTGCTGGTGGAACAATTCACGATCCTCGAAACCATGCTGCCGACGCATTTCCTGGCCTTTCGCGGAAAACTCGAGCCGGCCAGCGGGTTCCAGTCGGAGCAGTTTCGCGAACTCGAATTTCTGTGCGGATTGAAAGATGAAAAGATGCTGCGCTATCACCGGCCAACGCCCGAAGCTCACGCGCAGCTCGAGCGTCGTTTGAAGGAGCCTTCCTTGCATGATGCCTTCTTCGAAGCGCTACGCTCTATGGGGAAGCTGCAGATCGAGAAGAATGCAAGCGAACGCGAACGGTTCGATGCCCGGGCACGTGCCGTACTTTCGTTATACCGCGACGAGCACAGCAATCGGGATTGGATCGACGTCTGCGAACGGCTCACGGAGTTCGATGAGCTCGTGGTCGGTTGGAGGCTGCGCCACATCCAGCTCGTAGAGCGGGTGATTGGGACTCGCATGGGAACCGGTGGAAGTGCGGGATCGTCATATCTGAAACTCACCCTCGACAAGAAATTTTTTCCGGAGTTGTGGGAAGCACGGACGCTGCTTACGGAATAACTCCTCGACCTTCTCAGATGACTCAGAAAACCGGGACGATTACGCTGATTGGCGCCGGGCTCACCGGGCCGCTGCTCGCTCTTGAGCTGGTCAAGCGCGGTTTCCAGGTAGAGATTTACGAAAGACGCGCGGACATACGTCGGGTGCAGATGAGCGCAGGGCGGTCGATTAACCTGGCCCTATCTGTGCGAGGAATTCACGCGCTGACGCAGGCGGGGTTGTGGCACGACATGCAGAAGATTGTCATCCCGATGAAGGGCAGGATGATGCACTCGGCAACGTCGGAGATAACATGTCAGCCCTACGGTAGGAATGAGTCCGAAGTGATCAACTCCATTTCGCGGGCTGATCTGAACATTGCACTCATGAGCGCCGCTGAGGAGCGCGGGGTCAAGGTCCACTTCCAAAAACGCTGCAGCGGAATCGATCTGAAGAGCGGTGCCCTCGAGCTGCACGATGAGAAAACTGGTGAACAGCACTCGGTGGCTGCCGATGTGGTGATCGGCTGCGATGGATCGGCATCGGCCATTCGGGGCGAGATGTTGAAGCGCAGTCGGTTTAATTTCTCGCAACAATATCTCGAGTATGGCTACAAAGAACTCACGATTCCGGCAGTTCGTGGCGGCAAGCACGCATTAGAGATGAATGCCTTGCACATTTGGCCGCGAGGCAACTACATGCTGATCGCCCTTCCCAACGTCGATGGTACATTCGCTTGCATTCTCTTTCTGCCCTTTGAGGGAAAGGACAGTTTCGAGCAGTTGCCCACACGGGCGGCCGTTTTGGAGTTCTTTCGATCGCAGTTTCCCGATGCGCTGCCGCTGATGCCGGATCTCGCGGACAACTTCTTCGCAAATCCGGTTGGCTCCATGGTCACGATTCGATGTTCGCCGTGGTATTTCGAGCGCAAGGCTCTGCTGCTCGGGGACGCCGCCCACGCGATCGTTCCATTCTTCGGACAGGGAATTAACTGTGGATTCGAGGATTGCACCGTTCTGATGGAGTTGCTAGACCAGCATGGGGCGGATTGGAACAAAGTGTTTAGTGAGTTTGAGCGCGCCCGCAAAGAGAACACGGATGCCATTGCCGATCTGGCGATCGAGAACTTCGTCGAGATGCGGGACCGCGTAGGCGATCCACGTTTTCTGTTCCGCAAGAAAGTGGAATTCGCGTTGCAGAAGAAGTATCCCCAGCGTTTTGTGCCTAAGTACTCGATGGTCACGTTCCTCCGCGTGCCATATGCCACAGCCCTGAAGCGAGGCCAGGTGCAAGACCGGATGCTGACGGAACTGTGCGAGCACATTGACCGCATTGAAGATCTCGATTGGAAGAAAGCGGAAAGACTCGTCGACGACTTGAGTCCGCTGGAGCCGCAGTGAGGCCGCCGACCTTTGAAACCGGTGAGCAGTATGCGGCTACGATGGATGCTCGCGACCCTTTAGCTCACTTCCGCGACCGCTTTCACATTCCGAGGACGAAGAGCGGTGAAGAGGGTATCTATCTTTGCGGGCATTCGCTGGGACTGCAGCCCAAGGCGGCCGAAACATATCTGGAGCAGGAACTGAAGGATTGGGCCGGACTTGGCGTCGAGGGACACTTCCACGCAACGAATCCGTGGATGCCCTATCACAAGCTTTTGACAGAGCAGACCGCCACTCTGGTTGGCGCAGAGCCAGTTGAAGTAGTGGTCATGAATTCCTTGACCGTGAACCTGCACTTGATGATGGTATCGTTCTACCGCCCGACTTCGAAAAGGCACAAGATTCTAATTGAGCGAGGGGCTTTCCCCTCGGATCAATACGCGGTGAAGTCACAGATTCGATTTCACAATTACGAACCCTCCACATCGCTCATTGAGCTAACTCCTCGAGAGGGCGAATCCTGTATTCGGGACGAGGACATAGAATCGCTGATCGATCAGGAAGGCGAATCGATTGCGCTCATTCTTCTCGGTGGAGTGAATTACGCGACGGGACAATATTTCAACATCCCGGAAATTACCAGAGTTGGGCATCGCCAGGGATGCATCGTTGCTTGCGATCTCGCCCACGCGGTTGGGAATGTCCCTTTGCGCTTGCACGACTGGGGGCCGGACTTCGCGGTAT
This sequence comes from Candidatus Sulfotelmatobacter sp., assembly GCA_035568275.1. GTDB lineage: Bacteria > Acidobacteriota > Terriglobia > Terriglobales > Acidobacteriaceae > Sulfotelmatobacter. The sequence goes on along the minus strand of DATMOO010000238.1, from coordinate 19,420 downwards.
GGTGCAGCTACAAGTATCTGAATGGCGGGCCCGGTTGCGTTGCGGGATGTTTCGTTCATGAGCGCCACTCCCATGCGTGGAATGTGCCGCGCTACGCCGGGTGGTGGGGGCATGATGAGCGAACCCGATTTGAAATGGGACCTGATTTCAATCCCATGACCGGCGCGGAAGGTTGGCAATTGAGCAATCCGCCAATCCTTGCGCTTGCTCCTCTGCGCGCTTCAATGGAAATCTTCTCAGAGGCCGGAATGCAGCGTTTGCGAGAGAAAAGCGTTTTGCTTACAGGCTATATGGAGTTTCTTCTGCGAGAGAAGGCGGGGAAGTACTCGATTATTACTCCTTGCGATCCCGAGCGACGGGGAGCGCAGCTGTCCATTCGCCTGACGACGGGGCGGGGTCTTTGTGACCAGTTGCTGGCCGAGGGGGTGATTGGCGACTGGCGCGAGCCGGATACTTATCGAGTTGCAGCCGTTCCCCTATACAACTCATTTCGAGACGTTTACCGGTTTGTGCAACATTTCTCGGCGGCTCATTCGTAACAAAAATACCCCACTTTAGTTTTGGGGTCGCCTGGTTACCTCGGTACTTCTTTACTCTTTCCTTACAACCATACAATTCATGCGTGGGGAGTTTTGCGCTTACGAACGGGCGGAAGTGGACCATTGCCATCTGCACACTCGTGTGTGTGCATGTTGCGTTCTCGCTGATCGTCCCCCGCAGTTTTGTCCTGACGGCGTTTGGAGACATTCTCCAGAACGTTGTTCTGCTTCTCGCGACCGTAGCATTCTTTGCCAATGTCAGGACCACATCCGGCAAAAGCCGTCTGTTCTGGCTTCTGATGGGACTGGGCTTAGCCACCTGGCTGGCGTCCCAGGTGATGTGGACATACTTTGAAGTTTACCTGCGGCATGAAGCGCCCAATCCGTTTTCCGGGGACGTGATTCTTTTCTTGCACGTTGTACCCATGATGGCCGCGGTTGCGATTCAACCGCACCAGAGGCAAGACGATCACGCGATCCGCGCGAGGACGCTCGATTTTGTTCTGCTGTTGACCTGGTGGTTGTTTTTGTATTTGTTCGTCGTGATCCCTTGGCAATACGTACAACTTTCGGAGCCGGTGTACGGCAGGAGCTTTGACCTACTTTACTTTAGCGAAGAGCTTGTGCTCGCCGCCAGCCTGCTTCTCGTACGGCGTCGCAGTCGGGGCATCTGGCGCACCATTTACTTCCAATTGTTCGGCGCGACGCTGCTCTACTGCGGTGCTTCACTGCTGGCCAGCGGCGCGATTGATTTGCATGTCTACTACACCGGCAGTTTGTATGACGTTCCACTCGTGGCATCGATGGCTTGGTTTGTACGAATAGGTATTCTTGCCGGATCAGCGGAGTCCGAGTCCTTATCGGAGGAGGCGCCTCCGCGCAGTTTTGGCATCTGGAAGGCTCGTCTCGCCATGGTCGCAGTCTTCGTCACGCCTTCGATGGTGGCCTGGGCGGAGTTTGGCGGCGACGCACCGCATCGAGTGCGTACCTACCGGCTTTTTCTGACCGTGGCAGTCATGCTCATCATGGGTGTGCTGGTGTTTCTAAAGCAGCATCTGCTCGACCAGGAACTGCTCACTCTGTTGCGATCGTCGCGCCAGAATCTCGACGAAATGTGCCACCTGAAAGACGAACTGGAGAACAAAGAGCAATCCTTGCGCTGGCACAGCCTCGAACTGCAGCGAAAGAATCTTGAGCTCCAGGAAATCTCCTTCACGGATGTGCTGACCGGAGTATGGAACCGCCGTTACATGGAAGAGATTCTGACCGCGGAGGCCGGACAGGTCTTGCGGAACTATCAGCGGGCTCGCGGAAATGACATTCGTAAGATGGACCATCGCGATCTAGTCTTCATCATGGTCGACATGGATTTCTTCAAGGAAGTAAATGACCGCTACGGACATCCCGCCGGCGATCGTTTGTTGCAGCTTGTGGCGCAAAGACTCTCAACCGTAGTTCGCAAGTCTGACGTGCTGGTGCGCTGGGGCGGGGAAGAGTTTCTGATCATGACTCGCTCGACAGATCCTTCAGGCACTCCGGCGTTTTGCAGTCGCATTCTGGAAGTCATCTCGGCTGAGCCTTTCGATCTTGGCTATGGAATCAGTGTGCGGAAGACCTGTTCAGTCGGGTGGGCCGCCTATCCGTGGTGCCGTCGGGCATACGAATCCATTTGCGCCGAGGAATCGATCGAACTCGCCGACGCTGCCCTGTACCGAGCGAAGGCTCTTGGCCGAAACCGGGGAGTCGGTATCATCGCCACCGAAGCTGCGGCCCAGAACCCGGAAGAAATCAATCTTCGAAAATTGCGGCAGGCGAAGTCTCCTACTGTGCAAACCGTCGAAACGACGTGTCCGATCGATGTCCACCCGTCGATCGAACTGCCGGTCGCGTCGGCGCATGCCGCGAACAAGATCGATGGATAGTCCTTTCCTTGCCGCTCCAGGCGCTTGACCTCGGCCATCGGGTTGAATACATTGAGAAGCCGGTCCACGGCAGTCTGAGGACATAACTCCGAATGAAAACTCCTGCTCGCAAAACTGGTCTTCGTCAGAAGGCGCAACTCATGTCCGCGTCGGAAATCGAGCGGACGCTGGTACGGCTTGCGTACGAAATTGTGGAAAAGAACGGCGGCGTCGAGGCTCTAGGACTGGTGGGGATCCGCCGACGTGGAGTTCCTATCGCTGAAAGGCTGGGCAAGATCATCACCCGCATCGAAAATGCCAAAGTGCCGGTGGGAACTCTGGATATCACCTTCTACCGCGATGATTTGTCGACCTTGGGGCCGAAGCCAGTCGTGCAGCAAAAAGAGATCGGGTTTGAGATCGAGGACAAGAACATCGTGATGGTGGATGACGTTCTTTTCACTGGCCGCACCACGCGGGCCGCGCTGGACGCGTTGTTTGAGCATGGGCGGCCCCGACGAGTGCAGCTCTGCGTGCTGATCGATCGCGGCCATCGGGAGATTCCCGTTGAGGCTACATTTGTGGGGCGTAATGTGCAGACCACGATCAACGAAGTAATTGAAGTGAAGCTGATCGAGATTGACGATGCCGAGAAGGTTCTGTTGATGGAGAAGTAGAGGAATCCGTTGCGGCAAAGAAAAATCAGACGGTGGCCCTGCGGCCACCGTCTTTACTTTTACGCTGAACGATCACGCGATTCGCGTGCAGACCGCCTTGGTTTGCGTGTAGAGATTGAGAACATCGTGTCCCATCTCGCGTCCCCAGCCGGACTGCTTGTAACCTCCGAACGGAAGTGCAGCGTCGAAGATGTTATAGCAGTTGATCCACACGGTTCCGGCACGAAGTTGCTCGGCCATACGATGTGCCTTGCCAATGTCGCGCGTCCAGACGGCGGCTGCAAGACCGTAATCGCTGTTGTTGGCGCGAGGAACGATCTCTTCGGGATCGGTGAACGGCATCGCCGCAACGACTGGGCCGAAGATTTCTTCCTGCACGACTTTCATATTTTCCTGCGTGTTAACCAGCACCGTCGGCTCAACGAAATATCCGCGGTCACCGGCCTTGTGGCCTCCGACCACTGCCTTTGCGCCTTCAGAGAAGCCCGATTCCAGATATCCGCAGACGCGATTCAGCTGTTCTTGTGAGACCAGCGGCCCCATCTGCGTTTCTGGCTCGAGTCCGGACCCAACTTTGATTTTGCTGGCGTAATCGGCCACGCCCTCAACCACACGATCGTAGACGGATTTCTCCACGTACAGGCGTGATCCGGCGCAGCAACACTGGCCGTGATTGAAGAAGATTGCGCCGGCTGCGCCGGGAATCGCGCTCTCGAGATCGGCATCTTTGAAGACGACGTTCGGAGACTTGCCTCCCAGCTCCAGAGATACTTTTTTCAGATTGCCCGCGGCGGCGTGGACGATCAGCCTGCCAACCTCCGTGGAACCGGTGAAGGCGACTTTGTCGACATCCGGATGCGCAGCCAGCGCGGCGCCGGCGGTTTCGCCGTAACCCGGAACGATGTTGACGACACCCTCCGGGAAGCCTGCTTCCGAAATCAGTTCGCCCAGACGAAGCGCCGTAAGCGGTGTCTGTTCTGCCGGCTTCAGCACGACGGTGCAGCCGGTCGCGAGCGCGGGGCCAAGTTTCCAGGCAGCCATCAGGAGCGGGAAATTCCAGGGAATGATTTGCCCGACGACGCCGACCGGTTCCCGCAACGTGTACGCGAGATACTTCGCGCCCGGAGTGTAGGGCACCGATAACGGGATCGTGTTGCCCTCGATCTTCGTCGCCCATCCCGCCATGTAACGGAACAGATCGACGGCCAGGGGCACGTCAGCCGCTTTTGCAATGGTGAGGGGCTTACCATTATCGAGACTCTCGAGGTATCCGAACTCTTCGGTGTGTTGTTCCAGCAGGTCCGCCAGTTTCCAGATGAGGCGTCCGCGCTCGGAGGCTGTCATTTTGCGCCATGGACCATTGTCAAACGCGCGCCTTGCCGCAGCCACGGCACGTTCAATGTCCTCACGATCGCCTTCTGCGATCTGCGCGAGAACTTCGCCGGTTGCCGGATTGTATGTTGGAAACGTCTTGCCGGACGCGGCGTTTACCCACTGTCCGTTGATTAACATTTTTCGTGGTTTGTCGATGAACTCTGCTACTTGTGGATGAATTTGCGTGGAGACTGCGATGCCCATAGGTCCTCCTTGGTCGACGTGGACGTGCAGAGAGAATGATGCCGGGCGAATGAAAACTTCGGGTATGCTAGTCCCGAACCGGTGGAAAATCAATCGGGCGAACTACTCACCGTAGGGAACCCAGATGTTCTTGACCTGGGTGGCGTGCTCGAGTAACCAGCGTCCCTCGGCAACTTTCGAATCGAACCAATCGATTGTGCGGCCTTCGTTGGTCCAGACCTGCTTCAAATTTCCCGTGGACATCGCTTTTGCGGAGGCGACAGTGGCCTCGTCCCCATAGCACCAGATTGCATCGACATCATCATGTTCCGCGAGCGGCTTGAGCAGCTGCGAAACATATCCCGTCACAATGTTCACCGCGCCTCCGGGGAGATCGCTCGTATCGAACAATTGATAAAGATCGGCCGCGATCAAGGGATATTTTTCGGACGGTACTGCGATCACCGTGTTTCCGACCGCAATCAAAGGCAGCACGAGCGAAAGGAATCCCAACAGCGGTGTTTCCGAAGGACAGATCACGCCGACAGTACCGATGGGTTCGTTCATGGCGATGGCGATGTTGCGGAAGGGTGGATTGTGAACCGCACCATCGAATTTGTCAGCCCACGCCCCATACGAGAAGATGCGCTCGATTCCTGATGCGACTTCCCGCTTCGCCTGCTGCTCTCCAACCGCAGAGGCAAGTCGCGACGCGATTTCGTCCTGTCGCACGGCGAGATTCTCCGCGCAGTAATACAGGACCTGTGCTCGATTGTGCGCTGTTGCCTTCGCCCAGCCTTCCGCCTTGCGAGCCGCCTCGACTGCATTCCGAATGTCTTTGCGATTACCCAAAGACGCCTCACCGAGCAATGCACCATCAGGCGAACGCACTTCCATGCTGTAACCCGAATCGGGACGAGCTTGTTTGCCGCCAATGTAGAGCTTGATGGTGCGGTCAATGGAGGGAGTGCCTGAGTCGGCGGGATCTTGCGATGGTGGAACCGGTGGTCTATCTGCAACGAGCTTGGGTGCATGCTTGAACCATTTCGGCTCCATGTATTCGAGCAGGCCCTCGCGTCCGCCCTCGCGCCCGTACCCGCTTTCGCGATATCCACCAAAGCCGCAGGCGGCATCGAACAGGTTCGTGCAGTTCACCCACACGACGCCGGCTTTCAATTGCGCCGCGACATGCAGCGCGACGTTGATGCTTTCGCTCCAGACGCACGAGGCCAGTCCATATACCGTGTTGTTGGCGAGTTCCACAGCTTCTTTTGGTGTGCGGAAGGTCATGGCAGCGAGCACCGGGCCGAAAATCTCCTGCTGCGCGACGATCGATGTAGGATGCACATTGCTCAAAATTGTCGGTGGAAAATAGAATCCCCGCGAGGGCAGCGTGATTTGCGGCTGCCAACAGGTTGCGCCCTCTGCCACTCCTTGGGCCACCATGCGCTGGATTCTCTCCAGTTGTACGCGTGCCACGATGGCTCCGACATCAATTGCCTTGTCGAGCGGTGGCCCGAGTCGCAGCGTATTCATGCGGTCGCGGATTTTGGAGATGAGCACTTCCGCGATGCTTTCCTGCATCAGCAGACGAGATCCCGCGCAGCAAACCTGACCCTGGTTGAACCAGATTCCATCCACTAATCCTTCAACCGAGCCATCGAGATCGGCATCATCGAACACGATGAAAGGCGACTTCCCGCCGAGTTCCAGAGAGAGACGCTTGTGACTCGCAGCAGTGGCTTCGCGGATCGCACGACCAACCTCGGTTGAACCCGTAAACGCGATCTTGTCGATCTCGGGATGCTTGACGAGGGATTCTCCCGTTGATCCATCACCCGTCACGATGTTGACCACTCCCCCGGGAATACCTGCTTCCTGACAGAGGCCGGCGAACGCGAGAGCAGTAAGAGGAGTGAACTCGGCGGGTTTCAGCACCAGGGTATTTCCGGCCGCGAGCGCAGGCGCAATTTTCCAAGCCAACATGAGAAGAGGGAAGTTCCAGGGAATGATCTGTCCGACGACTCCGCACGGTTCGTGATCAGGGAATTCCTGCTCCAATAGTTGGGCCCAGCCCGCGTGATAGTAAAAATGCCGCGCGACTAACGGGATGTCGATATCGCGGCTCTCGCGAATGGGCTTGCCATTGTCCATGGTCTCGAGAACGGCAAGAAGGCGGGAGTGCTTCTGCACGAGACGCGCGAGGTTGTAGAGGTAACGAGCGCGAAGGTGAGGTGTCAGCGCGCGCCATTTCGGAGAAGCCGCGCGAGCGGCCCGGACGGCGGCATCGACGTCTGCTGAACTGCCTTGCGCGACACTCGCCAGTTTTTCCCCGTTCGATGGATCGAGCGTGTCGAAATACTCGCCCGCGGCGGGCGCCAGCCACCCACCATCAATAAAGTGATGGAACTTGCGGCTGTGGCGCTCGAGCCATGCTTGGGCCTCTTTCGGATCTTCAGGCGCAGGGCCGTATTCCATGCTGACAAATTTTTCGGCGATGCTCATTCAGTTCATTTCTCTCGTGGACTGAGCTAGGCGATTGGATGCCGGTACTCGGCGGAATATCGTCCTGTCGCATGATGCTCCAGTTGGCGTTCTATGTCACCCAACAGTCCGCTCGCACCGAAGCGGAACATCTCCGCCCGCAGCCAGGAATCGCCCAGTTCCTCTTTCATCATGGCAAGCCAGTCGATGGATTGCTTTGCGGTCCGAATGCCTCCCGCCGGCTTGAATCCAACGGCCATGCCGGTCTGTTGCGCGTACTCACGGATCGCGCGAATCATCACCAGACTCACCGGGAGCGTGGCGTTGGTCGCCTCCTTTCCGGTCGAGGTCTTGATGAAATCAGCTCCCGCCATCATTGCGACGAAGCTGGCGCGGGCAATGTTGCGGAGGGTTAGAAGATCGCCTGTTCCCAGAATGACTTTCATGTGAGCGCCGCCGCACGCCTGCTTGAACGCGGCGATTTCGTCATAGAGCGCCTGCCACTGTCCGCCGAACACGTGCGCGCGTGTGATGACGACATCAATCTCGTGCGCGCCGACTTCTGCGGACCGGCGGATTTCAGCGACACGTTCGGCCAGTGGAGATAAGCCCGCAGGAAATCCGGTGGAGACCGCCGCCACGTGGACCCCGCTACCCTCAAGGGCATTGAGGGCAGTCTCCACAAACGTGTGGTATACGCACACCGCGGCAACTTTGATTCCGAGTTGTTCGATGCCGAGTTTTTCGACTAACTCATGCTGAATGGGTTGTCGCGCCTTCGCGCACAGGCGGCGCACACGTTCTTCTGTGTCATCCCCGGAAAGTGTGGTCAGATCCATGCACGAAATCGCACGCAGCAGCCATGCCGCCTGCCAGTCCTTCTTGACGGTTCGCCTTGCCACCTGCGATTGCGTTCTTCGTTCGACGGCGCTCGTGTTCACGCGAACTTCCCGCACCCAACTCAGATCAAGCGGAATTCCGGAGTTCGGCAGAAGAGGCCATCCCTGAAGCCAGGCGAGTGCTCCCGATGCGCCACGATCTCGAGTCGCGATTTTCGCGTCGCGACGTTGCGCCAGTTTCGAGGAATCGTGGTCGCTGAGCATTTCGGAATTGCTTTCCACTGCGTCTGCCCTAATCCGAAGCAGGCCTAAACATTGGATGCAATTGTACGGCACGCGGACTTTTTCGTGCGAGTGCCGTTCTCTCGCGGTTAGCCAAGCCAAGAAACGGCTAGAAATCCATCCCAGGGTTTACAATGGCGCACGATTTTAAACGTTGCAGGAAACAATTGAGAACTGTCGAGAATCCTTCTCTCTATGCGCAAAACTAATTCTTGGGCGGCTGTGCGGAAGAAGTTGGACCGGGCCGCAATGCGAGTGATGAAGAATGCTCATGCTCCGTATTCCAAATTCCGCGTCGGGGCCGCGATCCTGCTGGCAAATGGCAGAGTTTTCTCCGGTTGCAACGTGGAGAACGCATCCTACGGCATGACCAACTGCGCGGAGCGGACAGCAATCTTCACAGCTGTAGCCGAACTAGGACCAAAGATCGAAATCCGGGCTGTCGCGGTAACCAACGATCATGGAATCGCCTGTTCGCCCTGTGGCGCGTGTCGCCAGGTGATTTACGAGTTCGGGCCAGACGCAACCGTGTTCTTTCAGGGCGCAGACGGCCCGAAGCAGGCGCACATCAAGGAACTTCTTCCGGAAGGATTCCGGCTCCAGTGAGCGAAACGAGATCTGCTGCACCCACCTTTCGTGCGATTGACGTCATTCGCAAGAAGAGAGATGGCATCGAGCTGACGCGAGAGGAAATTGAAAGCCTGGTGAATGCCTACACGCGTGGCGACGTTCCTGACTACCAGGTTTCAGCGTGGCTTATGGCCGTCGTGTTGCGCGGTATGACGCGGCCCGAGACGGCGGCGCTGACGGATGCAATGCTGCGTTCGGGGGAGGTCCTCGATCTTTCTTCACTGCCACAGAGAAAAGTCGACAAGCATTCGACGGGCGGTGTTGGAGATAAGACCTCGCTCGTGCTCGCTCCCTTGGTGGCTACCGCGGGCATCGCAGTGCCGATGATCAGCGGTCGAGGTCTGGGCCACACCGGCGGGACGCTCGACAAGCTCGAGGCCATTCCAGGATTTAATGTGAACCTGCCGGTTACCGAATTCCGACGAGTGCTGGAAGCCTGCGGGTGTGCCATGATCGGCCAGACGGCAGAAATCGCGCCAGCGGATCGAAAACTCTACGCGCTGCGCGACGTAACCGGAACTGTCGAGAGTCCGTATCTGATTTGCGCATCGATCATGAGCAAGAAACTTGCCGAGGGCATCGACGCGCTCGTGCTCGATGTGAAGACCGGCTCCGGTGCTTTCATGAAGAGCGAAAAGGATGCGGCTTTCCTCGCTGAGCTCATGGTGGAGACCGGCGAGCGCATGGGAAAGCAGGTCGTCGCGCTGATTACCGACATGGACCAGCCGCTCGGAAAGATGATTGGCAACGCGCTGGAAGTGATCGAGGTCGTGGAAGTTCTGCGAGGCGAGGGCCCGGAGGATTTGCGCGAGCTTTGCCTTCATCTTGCCGGATGGATGCTCCATCTTGGAGGCGCTTCCAAGACCGTTGCAGAAGGGACAAAGCTCAGTTCAGAACTGATTTCGTCCGGCAAGGCGTTGGACAAGTTTCGACACATGATCGAACTGCAGGGCGGTGACGCGCGGGTCGTTGATGACACGACGCGGCTTCTGCAGGCACGACGAACATCCCAGATCGTTAGTCCGAAGTCAGGCGTCATTACCTCTATGCAGTGCGAACACATCGGCATCGCCTGCGTGATTCTCGGTGGCGGGCGGGAGCGGAAGGATGATTCAGTAGATCCGGCGGTGGGCATTGTTCTGCACAAGAAAGTTGGAGAACGAGTGGAATCCCAGGAACCGCTCGCGACGGTTTACTACAATTCGGAAGCGCGTGCGGAGCAAGCCCGTTTGCTGATTGCCGACAGTATTCAGATCGCGGATGCAGCACCGGCAAAGCGGCCGCTGATCCACCGAGTCATCCAGAAGTCCGGAGAAAAACACTGATGGGACGATACACCGGGATTCTCGGCCTGTTAACGATGCTCGGTTTGGCCTTCGCCTTTTCCACGAACCGCCGGGCGATTCGCCTCAAAACGGTGGCGTGGGGGCTGGGGCTGCAGTTTGCGTTTGCAGTTTTTGTGCTCAGATTTCCGCCCGGCCAGAAAGCGTTCCAAGTGGCCAAGGAGGCGGTGACTCGTCTATTGGGCTACTCCTATGCGGGATCACATTTCGTTTTCGGAGATCTCGCCAACCAAGGATCGCAACTGGGATACTTCGCCTTTGGGGTCCTGCCTACCGTCATTTTCATTGCCGCCTTCTTTGCCGTGCTCTACCACCTAGGGATCATGCAGATCATCATTCGGGTTTTCGCCTGGGTAATGACTCGAGTGATGGGTGCCAGCGGCGCAGAGTCTCTCAATGTTGCTGCCAGTATTTTTATGGGGCAGACGGAAGCCCCGTTAACGATCCGTCCATTCCTGCCAGATCTCACCCGATCCGAATTAATGACGGTGATGACTAGCGGCATGGCCCACGTTTCCGGGGGAATCATGGCGGCCTATATCGGCTACGGTATCGACGCCGGGCACTTGCTCAGCGCTGTCATCATGACAGCTCCCGGAACGCTGGTCATGGCGAAAATGCTTGTACCGGAAACCGAGCAAGCGAAGACGGCAGGCAGAGTTGTAATGAGCGCGGAGGAGGAAGAGGCTGAGAAGAAAGAAAACCTCATCGGCGCGATCGCGCGCGGTACCACCGATGGCCTGCACCTCGCGCTAAACATCGCAGCGATGCTTATCTCGTTCCTCGCGCTAATTGCGCTCGTGGACGGGATCTTCGGCGGCATTCACCACTGGATTGGGTGGTTTCCCGAAAGCCTAGAAAAGGTCCTTGGAGTGATCTTTGCTCCTATCGCATGGCTGATTGGGGTCCCGCGTCAGGACTGCTCCACCATCGGCTCTTTTCTCGGTACACGCATGGTGGCTAATGAACTGGTGGCTTACAAGATGCTGGGAGCGGCCCAGAAAGCACTCGATCCGCGCTCGTTTACAATCGCAACCTTCGCGCTCTGCGGTTTTGCTAATCTCAGTTCTATCGGAATTCAAATCGGCGGCATCGGGGCGCTGGCTCCGAACAAAAGAGTTGAATTGGCGCGGTTGGGGGTTCGCGCCATGCTCGCCGGCACGATGGCGAATCTCATGTCGGCCTCCATTGCCGGCATGCTGCTGTAAAATTCGTGTGCTCCAAATCCAAACCGAGGATCGTTCTACGTGAAGCGATGCGGTTCGCTGTCGATTCTTTTTGTGCTCGTCTGCTCTTTCGTACATGCCATTGCCCAGCCCCCTCAGCGAGTCATCATTGATACCGACCCGGGCATCGATGATGCGATGGCGATCCTGCTGGCGCTGAATTCGCCGGAATTGAAGGTCGAAGCTCTTACGGTAGTCCCAGGAAATGTCGAGGCGTCGCAGGGACTTGAAAATGCATTGAAATTGGCATCGCTCGCAGGCCGTTGTGATTTGCCCGTCGCGGGCGGAGCCCAGCACCCACTGAACCAGAAACTTATCACCGCTCAGTTCTGGCATGGCAAGAACGGCCTAGCCGGTGTGGAACTGCCTCCATCGAAATGCAAGGCGGATTCACGCTTCGGCCCCGATCTCATCATCGAAATGGTTCATAAGTACCCTCACGAGATCACGCTGATTCCGGTCGGTCCACTTACGAACATTGCTCTGGCGGTCTCGACGGATCCATCGATTGTCCCGCTAGTAAAAGACATTGTGATCATGGGCGGATCGATCACTGGAGGAAACGTCAACGGTGCGGCAGAAGCCAACATATATGGCGACCCCGAAGCGGCGTCGATCGTCTTTAACGCTGGATGGATCGTGACCATGATCGGTTCGGATGTCGGCGAGCGGACCCTGATGACCCGCAAGCATCTTGCACAGCTTCAGTCATTGCACGGGCCGGAGAGCGACTTCATCTCCAAGCTTGCCGATTTTTACGTCACGCGCTCGGAAAAGAGCGGATATTCCGGTGCGGCCATGTACGATCCCCTGGCTGTCGCCACTGTGATCGATCCGACGCTCGTAACGCTCAAGGAGGTGCACGTCGATGTGGAGACGAAGGGAGAGTTCACGCGTGGTGAAACGGTGGCGAACCGGATGGGTTCCAACGAAAACAACGTGCTGCGTGGGGATCATTACGAAATCGAGGGAGTCGTCGAGCTGAAACCGAATGCGAAAGTATGCCTCGCATCAGATGCGGACCGTTTCCTGCAGTTGTTCATCAGCCGGATCAGAGGGGAGTAGCAGGCAAACACCTTGCCCGGGATAAGCAACCTAGCAAAGCGGAGCCTTGAGTGTTGGGATGGTGACGCAGGTGTTCCCTCAGCCGTTCGCGCGCGCGACCAGCAGAATCGCAAAAGCATAAAAGACGAACATCAACGCGAGATAAACTTTTGCGCGTGACCCGGACCCGGCGAATTCTTTCCACGCGAGAACTCCCCACAGGGCGGCGACCATTGGCGCAGATTGCCCAATCGCGTAGGAAATCGCTTGGCCGGTAAGTTTCCCCGCGGTGAGATTGAAGACAGTTCCGAGTCCCCAGACGCAACCGCCCAACAATCCGAGCAGGTGGCCGGAAGGCGGCCCGCTGAAAAATCCACTGAAACTGACTGGTTCTCCGACCAGTGGATTCTTCATGAAATAGACATTCCAGATGAAACAAGAGAGCAGCGCCCCCAAGGTGAGAAATACTGCCGCGCTATATGGGGTCAGAGGATGGTCGCCACGCGTCATGGCATAAGTCATGAAAGGGCTCCAGAGGCCCATCAGCGTTCCTGAGATCACGCAAAGAATGATGCTTTTGCGAGAAGCTCCCCGTCCGGTGCGCGAGAGATTTCCGTAAGCCTTGCCGTCGAGAATCACGGCGATCAGGGCGCACGCCACACCCGCCATCAGCAACAGGGCGCTGCCCTTGGGTTGCAGTATGTAGTTCAACACCACTCCCACCACGAGGGCGATTCCGATCGAGACGGGAAAAGCAACAGCGAGGCCCGCCATATCGATCGCAGCGACCAGGAGCAGATTGGCGAGATTGAAAATCGCACCACCGACCAGGGTAGAGACGATGTTCGAAGGGTCGGCCGCGCGAACATTCTCCAGGAAGCTGGAGGAATCTTGTCCGGTGCTGCCCATCGTGAGCGCAAGCACCAGAGAAATCAGAAAAATTCCGATGGCGTAATCCCAATAAAAAAGTTCGAAACGGTAGTTCTTGACTCCCTTGAAGGTATTTGCCCACGAACCCCAGCAGATGGCACTGGTAATCATCATCAGCAGCGCAATGGTGAGGCTTTGTGGCGTGAACATGCGTTTCCCCCCTGGAAAACGAGTAACTGTACTCTTCTTGGGTTGGAGCCACAAGTGCGTTCGTCTTCGCGCTGCCTCGAGCGGCTCGCGTTGACACGTCCACCCTGCGCTACATAGACTCGGCCTTTCCCCAGATCCGGAGAAACGAGACGATGATGGCAAAGCGGCCTCGCATCGCAGTAGTAGGCAGTGCAAACATCGACCTGACAACCTTCGCAGATCGATTTCCAAAACCTGGAGAAACCATCTTCGGGCAGAAGTTCGATCTGGGATTTGGCGGCAAGGGTGCCAATCAGGCCGTGGCAGCGCGACTCTGCGGGGCCGATGTGTTCATGGTCGCGCGTGTGGGCAGCGATTTGTTCGGGCCGGCCACGATTGAGAACTTTCGCAAGCTGGGAATTGATCCTACTTATGTGAAGCAGGTCGAGGGACTTTCGAGCGGAGTCGCTCCTATTTTCGTCGAGCCCAACGGACAGAATCGGATTCTGGTCGTGAAAGGCGCTAACGACGCGATCAAGCCCGCCGATGTGGATGGTGCCGCCGACATGTTGAAGTCTGTTGACTGCATCGTGCTGCAGTTCGAGATTCCGCTGGAGACGGTTTATTACACGATCAATTTTGCGCGCCAACATCGAATCCGCTGCATCCTGAATCCCGCTCCGGCACAGGCCGTCGATATGGCAGCACTCAAGGATTTGGACTACTTCGTTCCCAACGAGAGCGAGGCTGAATCCATCACAGGGATGGCGGTGAAAACGGTGGAAGCCGCGAAGAAGTGCGCCGTGAACCTTGTTGCGGACGGGATACGACGCGTCATCATCACCCTGGGCGCAAACGGATCTTTGTTGGCAACTCCCGATGGGACCGAGCATGTCCCGCCGTTTGCCGTCGAGAGCATCGACAGCACCGGCGCAGGAGACGCCTTCATCGGGAGCTTCGCCGTTTTTCTTGGGGAAGGTGTGCCGGAGAAAGAAGCGGTGCGGCGCGCAAATTTATATGCCGGGTTATCGACGACCGGAGTCGGCACACAGAAATCCTTTTACGACCGCGCTCGCTTCGATTCGGAATGGTCGGCGCGTGCGTGAGAGCGGTTACCTTTGCAGTGTTTCTCCTTTCCCAGCATTCTCTTCTGGTAGGCCGGAACTTCGCTGGAACGTTTTTGCAAATGCGTCTGTGCAAAAAATGAAATATGCGATCTTCCGATGCTCTCACCCACCGCGAAACTTCTTGACTTACCCGTGATGGGCGATTTATAAGCCGTGTCTGCGGCTGGGGGCCTCCTAATTCGATGGGAAGCGGGAGTGTCTTTTCTTTTTGGGGAGCAAGCCGTCGAAAGGGTGAGCGAAATGTCGAGCAAGAGGACGCTCTTAGCGGTGTCGTGTGTCGTCGTGACCCTGTTTATGCCGCTACTTCACGGTCAGGCCACCGGCAGTTTCTCCGGTACTATTTCCGACAAAGCCGGCGCGGTCATCCCGGGTGCCAGTGTGAGAATCACCTCCCAGAGCACTGCATTCACGCGTGAAGTGAAAACGGACGATACCGGCCACTACACAGTGCCGTTGCTTCCCGCAGCGTTCTATACGATTCGCGTCGAAGTCCAGGGCTTCAGTCCGGTGGAACAGAGGGATGTCCGCCTACAGGTGGATGAGCAGCGCGAACTGAATTTCCCGCTCCAGCCTGCGTCGGTGAGTACAGCCGTACAGGTGAATGCGACTGAAGTTGCGGTCGAGACTACGAGTCCGACTTTGGGGCAGGTCATTACGTCAGAGGAAGTTGCCGAACTTCCGCTGAATGGGCGGAACTTCGTGCAGTTGGCAACGCTGACGCCGGGGACGACACAGTCGACAAATCCCGTAAGTTTCTTTACGAGTGCGGCCAGCAGCGAAGCCGCAACACGCGGAGCTTTTTCGCTCTCGGTCGGTGGATCGCGTGAACAAGAGACCGACTGGTTGCTCGATGGCAACGATAACAACCAATTAGATGAAGGGGGAATTGGAATCTTTTCTTCTATTGACGATATTCAGGAATTTAAGGTTTTGACATACAACTACTCCGCGGAATACGGAGAGCGTGCCGGTCCTACTGTGTTGGTGACAACGAAATCAGGATCCAATCAGTTTCACGGATCGTTGTTTGAATTCTTCCGCAACACGAAACTGGACGCCAAAGTCTACGATTTCGGAAATCCTAGTCCGAAGCAACAATTTAACCTGAATCAGTTTGGTGGTTCTTTTGGCGGCCCGATTCAGAAGGACAAGACATTTTTCTTTATTGATTACCAGGCCAAGATGCAGCGCCGCGGAATACCCTTCAGCGGGTTTGTCCCAACCACCGGCATGACGACGGCTGATGCTAACGGCAACTACGATTTCAGCGGCGCCGCGACGGCGAAACAACTCACCGACCCGTTCCCCTACCATACCTCGGCAACCACCACAGCCACAGGTCCGTTCATTTGCAACATCGCGACCGGACTTCCCGTCGCCCCGGCTGCGAGCGGACCCGATGGCGGGAGCCAGGGGCCTGTAACACCCGGCGTCACACAGCCTTGCAACATAATTCCGGGGGCGCTGGTCAGTCCGATTGGTGCGCAGATACTTCAACTGTATCCAACACCCACTGCGAATGTAGCGGGCTTCAACTACGCCAATTCGCCGGTGAGGAGGCTGAATGAAGGAACCTTTGACATCCGCCTTGATCACAACTTTTCCAGCAAAGACTCTGCCTTTGGGCGCTTCAGCTACGATCAGGCTACAAACTTTGTCCCCGGCGGCTCACCGACATGGGCTGAAGTCAACGCGTTCGGAAGCAATCAGCACATCGAGAATCATGGACGGAATGCAGTTGTATCGGAAACGCACGTCTTCTCCGGGAACATGATCAACCAGGCCAGTGCGGGCTTTAACAGGATTTTCAATCACATCCTGTCCTTCGGTAGCGACGGGAGTTGCAAGGCTGCGGTCATCGGCATTCCGGGAGCGAATCTGGGGGCCGCATGCTCTTCCATTACGGGCTACCCTACGACTCTGAACCAGTCAAGCAAAGACTGCATCAGCTGCGGCATGACGTCGTTTTTGATGACGAACTATATGTCGTTGGGTGATCGCGGCTACTCTCCTTACCAGGGCGGGACCAACGTCTACTCGGTTTCCGACACCCTCGACATCATTCGCGGCAAACACAATATTCGATTCGGTGCTACATATCGCGCCAACGAGATGAACATCAGAAACAATGCCTTCCAGGATGGTTTCGCGGTGGAGAATGCCATGTGGACGGGAGACGATGCCGCAGACGTGCTCTTGGGTGCTTGGGGCGTCTTCGCCGCTCACGATCAGACGTTTCTCGGAGGAACAGTCGGCCGTCGCTGGAAGCTGTTCCGTCCATTTGTGCAGGATGACTGGCGCTTCACCAACAATCTGACCGTGAATATAGGCGTTGCGTGGTCCCTGGCCACGCCTCAAACCGAGGTCATGAATCGGCAAGCGAACTTCGATATTCGGACGCTTAAGTGGTACGTGCCCAAAGGCAGTCCTACTCTGGGTGCTTGTACGACCTGTGTTGCCACAGACGGACGAGCGGGAATTCAGTTCGATAAGACGGCCATCGAGCCGCGCATCGGACTGTCCTGGAGGCCCATGGGAAGCGACAAGACTGCTGTCCGCGCCGGCTATGCGATCTTTCATGATGCCGCTTGGAATCAGGGCGGACAGGGTCTTTGGCAGAACCCGCCGTACTACGCGGAAGTGGATCCTAACGCTTTCGGCTTCGCGTTTGGCGTCGCTCCCGGTTCCCTATCGGGTGGGTTCCTGCTCAAGGCCGATACTGCATCCGCTCTTAACGTTCCGGGAGGAGCTATCTACAACGCTCCTGTGAACCCTACCGCTTATACCGGAACAATCCAGTCGATGAACCGGAATTTCAAGCAGGGCATGGTCCAGCAGTACAACCTTAACGTGGAGCACCAGTTGCCTGGAAATGTCGTGTTGACGGTGGGGTATGCTGGCTCAAAGAGCACTCATATTCTGGTCAGCCAGTCAAACGAGAACCTCAGCGATCCAAGCGCGTGTGGCGTCGTTCCGGGTTACACGTTGGGCTGCGGCTTTGGAACGTTCCCGTATGCGGGCTTCTTTCAGCAGGTCGTTGCCAACAACAGCGTCGGCACGGCTCGATATGACTCTCTACAGGTAAAGGCGGAGACCAAGAGTGTGAAGCATGGCCTCTATGCCCTGCTGGGCTACACGTGGTCTCGCACATTCGACTCAGGGATGCCGGATGGCTTGGGAACAAACCCCGGTGCGATTTACTATCCGTTGCCTGGAACCGCGAAGCTGGACTGGGGTTTGTCGCAATTGAATCTCAACGACAGCTTCACCGCCAGCGTCCTCTATGACCTGCCCTTAGGCAAAGGGAAGCACTTTGGGAACACGTGGAACGGTGCTACCAACGCAATCCTGGGAAATTGGCAAGTGGATGCCATCGTGAAGGCAACTTCTGGATTTCCGATGTTCGTCGTGGACAGCGGAGACGGGTCAGGAATATTTTTCAACTACAACGGGAACAATTACCAGCGTCCGAACCAGGTGGGCGATCCAAACAAGGCGGGGCCGGTGGCGGGCAATCAAGGTTGCAATGCTCCATCGCAGATTCACACGAAAGCGAACTGGTTCAACCCCTGTGCTTTTGAGAAGGCCCCAGCCGGAGAGCTTGGCACGGCGGCACGCGCGCCGGTTTATGGTCCTCGTTTCGTGAACACGGACTTTTCAATCATCAAGCAGATTCTTCTGCGGGAAGGGATGAACCTCGAATTCCGATCGGAGTTCTTCAATTTGTTCAACCACCCACATTTCTTCCTGCCGGGTGCAGCAGGCAGTGGACAACAGGACATAAATGCCCCGCTCAGTTTCGGGGTAGTGAGTCAGGCACTGAATGATGCACGCGTCATTCAGTTCGCCCTTAAATTGAAGTTCTGAAGTTCCGGAGTAAGAGCATTTGGGCAGACGGGAACACTTCCCGCTCTGCCCTTATCTTTGCCCCGACCACGGTTTGCCGAGCGTTCAAGCTACAATTTCCACGACATGACAACAAGGCTTCTGATTTTTCCGTTGGCCCTAATTCTGATGGTGGTCGATTGTTCCGCCCAGCCGCGCCGCAAAGTCATCATCAACGAAGACTGCTCCGGTCCCGGCGGCAGCAACATGCAGACTGTGTTGCTGATGATCCAGTCGCCGCAGGTTGAGGTGCTTGGCATCACCGTCGTCAGCGGGGATCAGTGGCGCAACGAAGAAGTGGCTCATACGTTGCGACTGCTCGAAATCATCGGGCGCACCGATATTCCCGTTGTTCCAGGAGCGGCTTTTCCGCTGCTGCGCACGCGCGACGAGGCGCAGTTCTGGCAACAGCGTTATGGCAAGGTCGCGTATGCTGGGGCGTGGGATGATCGCTGGTGGCATGAGGCGTCTGTCATTCCTTCGCTTCCGGAAAAGGCGCCGACTACCAAGCCAGCTGCGGAAGATGCGGCGCATTTCATCCTCCGCATGGTTCACAAGTATCCGCACGAAGTGACGATTTATGAAGGTGGGCCGATGACCAACCTCGCGCTTGCCATTTCCATCGATCCGCAGCTTCCGGAACTCGCCCAGGAACTCGTTTTTATGGGAGGTAGCCTGAGCCCCCGGAGTGACAATCCGGAGTTTCTGAACAATCCGCGTCACGAATTCAACTTCTGGTTCGATCCGGAGGCGGCCGTGATCGTTCTGCGCGCCCCTTGGAAGAAAATCGTCTGCACGCCGACAGACATCTCGGTGAAAACGCGTAT
>DATMOO010000237.1:0-3706 GCA_035568275.1 Candidatus Sulfotelmatobacter sp. | reverse complement strand
GGCCACCTCGAGTGGTGGCCGGTTCATCTATTCGCTCTGCGGTACCTTGTCTTTCAGCCGGAGCGAGTCCAGGGGACTCGCGGTGGCGTTGAGGTGCCGTTGGGAGAGATGGAGATAAATGGTCGTCTCTTCCAAGTCACGATGGCCTAACAGTACCTGGATAGTGCGCAACCCGGAAACGAAGGTTGCAGGCATTCCCGGCGCTCATGCCCTACGCACTCACAAGCCGAAGAGTCGTCAAATGAGGGCGACGGCGATCGATGTCGTGATGGGACTCGGGTGCAATCGATATTCCCAACCCACATACATCACCGCTCGCCCTTCGATCAGTCGGCTCTTCAGCTCCACTGACCCGCCATACTGCTACTTCGGGGTGAAGCAACCCGACCATCAGCGCGCACAGGGCGAATATTCTTGGTCCGACCTTGTAATCATGCGACTTTCCTCCTTCTTGTGACCGATTTTGAGCACTTTGCGAATCTGGATAAAATTACTTAAACGGGCTCAATTGGTTCAGTTCTTCCGGTTTGCCCGTCTTCTGCTAGTTGAGTTGACCTGATGCGCCACGGTTTGCACCGGCCCTCTAATGCGCGAGCGCGCTGCCAGGTCGCGATAACGGCGTGGTGTGAGCCCCAGAAGCCGAACGAAGGCGCGCCTCATCACGCGAGTTGTTCGCGCTTCGCTGGCAGTGCTTCAGCCACACCGAATGCACCATGCGGCTCGTGGAAACCGTATACAAAGGCAAAATCCGCACCTGGGGTAAGACCCGAAAGAGCTTGGGAGTCGTCCACGTTCCGAAAGAACTAGCCGACGACCTGTGGCTCTGGAAGGAGCGATGCCCCAATTCGTCTCCGGAGGCGTTCATTTTCCCGAACAAAAAAGACGGGTTCATGGACAGCAATAACTACCGGAAGCGCGTTCTGCACAGGTTGGTGCAGGAACTTGAGTTGCCCAAACTGACCTTCCAAGTGATCCGGCGCACGATTGCGACGCTGGCGCAGAAGAAGGGGACAGTGAAGGACATTCAAGGCGTGCTCAGGCACTCCCGCACGGCAACGACAACCGACGTTTACATGCAGGAGATTCCGGAAAGCGTGCAGAAGACGGTCGACGCCATCAGCGCCGAGCTTCGACTCCTTCCTAATTTGGAAGAGGTCACGCGCGGGACGAGCGTTTTGCTACCAAATGCTACCAAACCGAAAAGTGGGGTATCTGTAAGTACTTGAAAATATGGTGGACCTGGTCGGGATCGAACCGACGACCTCTTCCATGCCATGGAAGCGCGCTCCCAGCTGCGCCACAGGCCCACTTTTTGGGGACACTACTGTTCTGGTGCGGGTGACCTCAGTTATTCTCGCCGTTTAGGGGGAGATAGTCAACGCGGGGAGCCGTCAACGCGGGGAGCCGTGAGATCCGAATCAGTTTGCAAGGTCGGATGCAGCAGCCGTCGAGCTTTGCTCGACCGGACAGCCGAGGGCGGCTGTCCCCACAAAATCCTACACAACCATAGAGCACTAAACACGAAGGAAAATCTTTCGAAGGACGATTTCTTTCGTTTCTTCCACAGGGGTTTTCTGCCATAATTGATTGTGCACGCCACCTGCACAATTTTCCAAAAACAATTTAAAGCGAGGAAGAGATGCCAGCAAAGTACATCTTTGTGACTGGGGGAGTTGTGTCTTCACTCGGCAAGGGACTTGCCGCGGCTTCGATCGGATGCCTGCTGGAGAGCCGCGGGATCAAAGTTAACCTGATGAAGTTCGATCCTTATCTGAACGTGGATCCGGGCACAATGTCGCCGTTTCAGCATGGCGAAGTGTTCGTGACCGACGACGGTGCGGAGACCGATCTGGACCTTGGGCACTACGAGCGCTTTACGCACGCGAGACTTTCTCGCGAGAACAACTGGACGACGGGGCGGATTTACGAACAGATCATCGCCAAGGAACGGCGCGGAGATTATCTGGGAAAGACGGTGCAGGTGATTCCGCACGTCACCAATGAGATCAAGGCGGCGATGAAGAAGGTGGCGCAGGAAGTCGATATCGCGATTGTGGAGATTGGCGGGACGGTGGGCGACATCGAGTCGCTGCCGTTTATGGAAGCGATCCGGCAGATGCG
Source organism: Candidatus Sulfotelmatobacter sp. (assembly GCA_035568275.1). Classification (GTDB taxonomy): domain Bacteria; phylum Acidobacteriota; class Terriglobia; order Terriglobales; family Acidobacteriaceae; genus Sulfotelmatobacter. Next base: position 1,585 of record DATMOO010000237.1, on the reverse strand, counting down.
GCAGGAGTTGGGGCGCGAGCATACGTTGTTTGTGCATGTGACGCTGGTGCCGTTTATCGCGGCGGCGCAGGAATTGAAGACCAAGCCGACGCAGCACTCGGTAAAAGAGTTGTTGAGCATCGGAATTCAGCCGGACATTTTGCTTTGCCGGACGGACCGCTTCCTGGCGAAGGAGATGAAGTCGAAGATCGCGCTCTTCTGCAACGTTCCGGAAGAGGCGGTGATCACGGCGAAGGATGTGGCGTCGGTGTACGAAGTGCCGCTGGTGTTCGCGAATGAGAATGTGGACACACTGGTGCTGAAGCATCTGCACATGGAAGCGAAGGAGCGCGACCTCGCGAAGTGGGAGGACATTGTCCACCGCGTGTACAACCCGAAGGACACCGTCACGATTGGGATCGTAGGCAAGTATGTGGAGTATGAAGACTCGTACAAGTCGTTGAAAGAGGCGCTGGTGCACGGAGCCCTTGCGCACAATTTGAAGTTGCAACTGAACTGGATTGAGGCGGAAGGACTGGAGACCGGCGACAAGAGTTACGAAGCGCAACTCGAGGGATATGACGGGCTTTTGGTGCCGGGTGGATTTGGGAAGCGCGGGATCGAAGGGATGCTGACCGCGATCCGATATGCGCGCGAGAAGAAGGTTCCGTACTTTGGGATTTGCCTGGGGATGCAGACAGCGTGCATCGAGTTCGCGCGGAATGTGGTCGGGCTGGAAGAGGCGAACTCGAGCGAGTTTGATCCGGCTACGCCGCATCGGGTGATTTACAAGTTGCGCGAGTTGCGCGGCGTGGAGGAACTGGGCGGAACCATGCGGCTGGGCGCATGGACTTGCAAGATCGAGCCGAATACACTGGCGCACAAGATCTATGGCGTGCTCGAAATCAGCGAGCGGCACCGGCATCGGTACGAATTCAACCGCGAGTACGAGGAGCCATTAGTGGCTGCCGGGCTGCGAATTTCAGGGTCAACGCCGGACGGGACTTACGTGGAGATGATCGAGTTGGCGGATCATCCACACTTTATCGGGTGCCAGTTCCATCCTGAATTCAAATCGAAGCCGCTCGAGCCGCATCCTTTATTTAAGACATTTGTGGGAGCGGCTTACGAATGTAGGCAGAAGCGGAAAGCTGAGAAAGAAACGGTCGAAGTGGAGATGTTCCACCGGCCGGAGCGAGTTGCGGGACGATAGAATACCCACGAAGGACACGAAGTTACACGAAGGCCTCTCAGGGCGTCGTGTTCTTGCGTGTCCTTAGATTTTTGGAATGACAACTTCTTTCCAAGTCGGAGACATCCATATTGGGTCGGGTGATCTGTTTCTGATCGCCGGACCGTGCGTGATCGAGAGCGAAGAGCACGCGATACGGATGGCGGAGATCATCAAAGGAGTGACGAAGTCGCTCGACTTTCCATTCATCTTCAAAGCGAGCTACGACAAGGCGAACCGAACGTCGATTCGAAGTTTTCGCGGGCCGGGGCTGAAGGAAGGTCTGCGGATTCTGAAGAAGATCAAGGATGAGCTGAACCTGCTGGTGTTGACCGATGTGCATGAGACGGCGGACGTCGCGAAGGTCGCGGAAGT
>DATMOO010000236.1:0-12055 GCA_035568275.1 Candidatus Sulfotelmatobacter sp. | reverse complement strand
GGCATCTGGTCGACCGGGCCGTGGCAGGTGTTGCAGCCGACGCCCTTGGTGACGTGAATGCTGTGATTGAAATAAACGAAGTCGGGGAGCTGGTTGACGCGGGTCCACTGCAGCGATTCGCCGGAGCGGTAGCTGGCGCGAACGGGCTCAAGGAGCTGGGCGTTGGTCCAGATCTGCGAGTGGCAGTTCATGCACGTCTTGGTCGGAGGGATTCCGGCGAAGCTGGAGGTCTCGACCGAGGTGTGACAGTAGCGGCAGTCGATGCCGAGTCCGGCGACATGATGCTGATGGCTGAAAGGGACGGGCTGCGGCTTGCGGACGCCGGCATAGGTCACAAAGGGAGAGCCCTGCACGATGTAAACGACTCCGCCCAATGCCGCAACGATGAATACTGCGCCGAAAATGGTGGCGCGGGAAAGCGTATTCGTGCTGCGATGGAAGATCTGCGACATTCTCTTATGAGATCTAGCGAAGAGATCCGGCGGAGCTTAGTTGCTTAGCTCGTCCGCTCAGTGTGTCCGTTTAAGTTCCGAGTAAGAAAACCACCCACAGGTTTTCGAGTTGGTTGCGAAACAGAGAATTATAAATATTTCGAGAAGCTTTGTCGCGGGTTTTTGAAAATTCGCGATAGAAAAAAATTATGAAGCGTATGAAGTGAATGTTGTAAAAAAATGTTGAGTTTTTCAACTCTCACCGGTTTGTCATTGCTGAGCAAAGCAAAGAACCCATGTCTGTCATCCTGAGCGGAGTGGCTGCGAGCGAAGCGACGCAGACACGTAGTCGAAGGATCCCTACCCTGATGCTGCGGCGGAAACGTCGGGATCCTTCGACTTCGTTGACGACGGCTTCGCGGACGTCAACTACGCTCAGGATCACAAATACGGGATGCGGTCAGCGGAGATTCATTACCAAGAGCTTTGGTTCGGTCATTTCTTCGATGGCATAACGCAGGCCTTCGCGGCCGAGGCCGGAATCCTTCACGCCGCCGTAGGGCATGTGATCGATGCGAAAAGAAGGAACGTCACCGGCGATGACACCGCCGACTTCGAGTTCTTCATACGCCTGGAAGAGCAGCTTCGCGTCGCGAGTGAAAACGCCGGCCTGCATTCCGTAGGCCGTGTTGTTGACCTGGCGCAGGGCTTGGTCGAAATCCCGGTAAGGCTCGACGCTGACGACGGGGCCGAAAATCTCCTGGCAGTTTACTTTCATGTCGGACTTGGTGCCGGTCAGTACCGTGGGCTCGACGACTAAGCCATTGCGGCGGCCTCCGCAAAGGAGGCGGGCTCCGGCGCGGACGGCTTCGTCGATCCAAGCGACGGTGCGGATCGCGTCGCTTTCGCGGATGAGCGGGCCGACGTCAGTGGACTCGTCGAGCGGATCGCCGGCCTTAAGTTGCTTAACGCCCTCTACCAGAAGGTCGGTGAATTTTCCATAAACGGAGTGCTCGACCAGGATGCGCTGGACGGAGATGCAGGTTTGGCCGGCGTAGGCGAAGCCTCCGGTAACGCAGCGGTCGGCGGCGTAGGCGAGGTCGGCGTCGCTGTGGACAATGACTGCAGCATTGCCGCCGAGTTCGAGCACAACTTTCTTCTTTCCGGCGCGGCGTTTGATGTCCCAGCCAACAGGGACACTGCCGGTGAAGCTGATGAGCTTGATGCGGTCGTCGGTGACAAGAAGACCGGCATCTTCGTTGGAGAGCGGGAGGACGTTGAAGCCTCCATCGGGCCATCCGGCCTGCTGCACGCATTCGGCGAGAAGCAGCGAGCAGAGCGGCGTTTGCGGCGCGGGCTTAAGGACCATGGGGCATCCGGCGGCGATGGCCGGAGCGACTTTGTGAGCGACGAGATTGATGGGGAAATTAAATGGAGTGATGCCGGCGATGGGGCCGAGTGGAAAACGGCGGACGATGCCCCAGCGTCCGGCGGTGAATTCCTGCCAGTCGAGAGGCAGAAACTCGCCGTAGATGCGGGTACTTTCCTCGGCGGCCACGTTGAAGGTGAAGATGGCCCGCTCGACTTCAATTCGCGCCGCTTTGATGGGCTTGCCGGCTTCTTGTGCGAGAGTGCGGGCGAATTCCTCTTTGCGTTCGGTCATGAACGCAGAGATTTGGCGAAGGACTCTTTGGCGCTCGAAGGCCGGGAGACGGCGAGTGGTGCCGAAGGCTTTGACGGCGGCGGCGATCGCGGCTTCGGCGTGCTCTTTGCGACCCTGCGTGACGCGGGCGATGAGGCTACCATCATACGGGGAGCGTATTTCGACGACGTCGCCGTCCTGCTGCCAACGTCCGTCCACGAAGAAGCCGTGAGTCGCAACAGGCGCGATCGTCATCTCTGCCATTTTTGTCTTGCCCCCAGAAAACGACTTTTCTCATTATAGGACTTTTTGGTTGGGCTGAAAAAAAGGGCGGAAACCACGAAGGGCACCAAGGTGCACGAAGGAAAACGCTGCTGCCCTTACAATGTTTTCGGCGATGAGTGCTCTCATGACGATTTCTGAGTTTTCGCAGCGGATTCGGCGGCGGGACGTTTCTCCTGTCGAGGTCACCCGCGAGTGCTTACGGAGGACCGAAGAGCTCAATCCGCGCTTCAATGCGTTTATCACTGTGATGGCGGAATCGGCTCTGGCAGAGGCGCGGGCCGGCGAGGAGGAGATTTCACAGGGAAAGTGGCGGGGGCCTCTGCATGGAATTCCGATTGCGCTGAAGGATTTGATCAATACCGCGGGAGTGCGGACGACGTCGGCCAGTGCGTTGCATAAGGATCGTGTTCCGACTGAAGACGCGGAAGTCGTCCGAAAATTGCGCGCGGCCGGAGCTGTGATCGTTGGCAAAAATAACCTGCATGAGTTCGCTTATGGCGCCAGTTCTCTGATCAGCCATTTTGGGGATGTTCACAATCCGTGGGACGTGAAACGGATTGCCGGGGGATCTTCGGGAGGGTCGGCGGCTTCGGTTCCGGCGGGGATGGCGTGCGCTGCGATTGGAACGGACACGGCGGGATCAATTCGCGAACCGGCGGCGCTATGCGGATGCGTGGGGATTAAGCCGACGTATGGTCGGGTTTCGAGCCGCGGGGTGATTCCACTTTCGACATCGCTCGATCATGTGGGGCCGCTGGCTGCAAGCGTTGAGGATGCGGCGATCGTGTTGCAAGCGATCGCGGGATATGATTCCGCGGACATTACTTCAGCCGAGGCTCCGGTTAGGGATTATGTGTCCGTCCTGAAGGAAGGCGCGAAAGGGTTGCGAGTGGGTGTGCCGAGGGCGTATTTCTTTGACGATCTCGATCCGGAAGTGGCGTCTGCGATCGAGCATGCTTTGACGGGAATCGCGACTCTGGGTGCACATATTAAGGAAGTAAGGATTGAGGTGCCGACCGACCGGACGTTGCAGGCTGCGGAGGCGTATGCCTACCACGCGGGGGATGTGGCAAAGCATCCAGAGTTGTATCAGGCAGAGACGGTGCGGCGGATTCGGACTGGAGAGAACGTAACTGCGGCGGAGTATATGCAGAAGAGGCGCGAGTTGGAAGCGGCCCGGCGAAACGTTCGCGATGTGTTTGCCGAGGTGGACTTGCTGGTCACGCCTACTACGCCGCTTCCCGCTCCTGCGATTGCCGAGTTGAGGGCTAACGCGGACTCGCTGCGTCCAGCGGAGTTGCAGCTGTTGCGGAATACACGGCCGTTTAACGTGTGGGGATTGCCCGCGATCTCGGTTCCCTGCGGGTTCACGCAAGGCGGATTGCCAATTGGATGGCAGATTGCGGGGCCTCATTGGCGCGAGGATCTGGTACTGCGACTTGCTTATGCTTATGAGCAGGCTACGGCTTGGCATCAGCGAGTTATACCGGGGTTGTAAAGGACGGCGAGATTTCGCGGTCTGAGGTGCGGTGCGCTCGGCTTCGCCTTCGCTGGACAGCCGCGGCGGCTGTCTCTACGTGACCTGTCGTGGTGCCATACGTCTAACGAAGGGTGCTCTATGTAATTAGCGAGTTATTTTTCTGGCTGCCCTGCCTTTGGAGCTCCACGTGAACCGAATCGATATGTTCTTAAAGACTGTCTTGGCTTGTCTGCTCCTGTCTGCCCATTGCGCCTCCGGGCAGAACGCTTCCATTCCAGAAGTCCACGGGATTGCTGTGGACAACATCGAACGCTCGGTGAGGCCGGGGGACGACTTTTACCGGTTCGCGAATGGCAACTGGATCAAGCGCGTTGAGATTCCGCCGGACCGGGCGGTCATGAACGTTTGGACGAAACTGGATGATCTGAGCAGCCAGCGCACGGCGGACCTGATTAAGGATCTTGCCACTTCGAATCCACCTGCAGGATCGAATTTGCGCAAGGTGGCGGACCTCTTCAATTCGTATATGGATGAGGCGGCGATCGAGGCGAAGGGGCTAACTTCGGTAAAACCGCACCTGGATGCCATAGCGGCCATTCGCGACAGGAAACAACTGGCGCACGCGCTGGGCGAGACGCTACGCGCCGATGTGGACGCACTGAACAACACGAACTATCACACTCCAAATCTTTTTGGACTGTGGGTAGCGCCGGGGTTCAATGATTCCGACCACTACACGCCCTACCTGATGCAGGGCGGGCTGCAGCTACCGGACCGCGAGTATTACACCTCGAACAGTGAGAGTATGCAGAAGGTCCTCGCGAAATATCAGCCGCACGTAGCCGCCATGCTGAAACTGGCTGGATTCTCCGATGCGGATGCACGCGCGGCTCGCATCCTGGAACTCGAGACCGCAATCGCGAAGACGCATCGCACGCTGGCGGAGAACGAAGACATCCACAAGGCGAACAACACCTGGGGGCGCGCGGAGTTTGCGGCGAAGGCTCCGGGGCTCGACTGGGATGAATACTTCAAGGGAGCCGGGCTGAGCCGTGTGGCGAGTTTCATCGTGTGGCAGCCCGAGGCGTTTCAGGGAGAGTCGGCGCTGGTGGCGTCGAGTCCGCTTGAATCGTGGAAGGATTGGCTCGCGTTTCATTTGATCGAGGCGCATGCGGGAGTTCTGCCGAAGGTGTTCGCGGCGGAAAGGTTCGCATTCTTCGGGAAGGAATTGTCGGGCGTGCAGCAGCAGCGTCCGCGATGGGAGCGGGGTGTATCGGTTGTCAACGGATACCTAGGCGACCCCGTTGGACAGGTATACGCGCAGAAATATTTTCCGCCGGAGGCCAAGGAGAAGGCACAGAAGATGGTGGCCGAGTTGATCGCGGCGTTCCGCAAGCGGATTGAGGCGCTCACCTGGATGAATCCGTCGACGAAGGCCGAAGCGGAAGCGAAGCTTTCGACGCTGTACGTTGGCATTGGGTATCCCGAGACCTGGCACGATTATTTGAATTACGAAGTGAAGCCGGACGATATTTTCGGCAACATTTGGCGGGGAGATCTGTCGGAATACCGGCGGCAGGTGGCGCGGCTTGGGAAGGCGGTCGACCGGAAGGAATGGTCGATGACCCCGCAGACGGTAAATGCGGTGAATCTGCCACTGCAGAACGCGCTGAACTTCCCTGCCGCGATTCTTCAGCCTCCGTTTTACGATCCCGCGGCTCCCGCTGCGGTGAACTATGGAGCGATCGGATCGGTGATCGGACATGAGATCAGCCATACCTTCGACACAGAAGGAAGCGCATTTGATTCGAAAGGGCGGGTGCGGAACTGGTGGACGCCGGAGGATCTGAAACACTTTGAAGCGGCGACCGCGAAACTTGCGGCACAGTACGACACTTACAAACCATTTCCGGATTTGGCGGTCAATGGAAAGCAGACGCTAGGGGAGAGCATTGCCGACCTGGCCGGACTCTCGGCGGCATACGACGGGTACAAGGCTTCAGGACAGGTGGCTCCGCCGGTCGATGGATTCTCCAGCGACCAACAATTCTTTGTCTCCTTCGCGCAGAACTGGGGGGAGAACGTACGCGAGGCTACGCTCCGCCAGCTGGTGATGACCGACGGGCACCCTCCCGGGGAGTATCGGGCGGATACGGTGAGAAACATCGATGCGTGGTACTCGACGTTTGAGGTGAAGCCAGGAGAGAAGCTATATCTGGCGCCGGAGGAGAGGGTGAGGATCTGGTAGAGGCAAGGGCTTCCGGGTCAGGGATGAGGGGGCAGGGGTCAGGTTTCGGTCCGGAACTTCGAAACCTTTAGTTCGCAGTTGTCACCATCGCGCTGATGTCTTTTAGCAGCTTTTCAGCGGCTTCGCCGGGATCCTCGGTGGCGAAGTGGTCATCCAGTGTAAGGATCTGCACGTCAGGAACGATTTCCCGGAAAGCCTGACGGAGCGGCCTGCCGCGTACGATCTCTATGCGCGAAGAGACGACCGCCAGCTTCGCCTTGGTCGCTTTCAACAGGATGGGGGAGTCGTCGATCGCAGTGGTGGTCAAGGCATTGAATCCGGCGCCGCAGAGAATTTCCCTCAGGAAAGCACAGACATCGAGTGACGCGTAAACGCAGACTACGCGAGGGCGAGCGTCGCCGGTTTTTCCGCGCGAGTAGCGAGAGCCGAGATACGCCGCCGTGATGGCTTCTTCCATGCAATCGTAGGTTTCAAACTGTGAAATCAAGTGGGTAAGTTCGAGGACTTTGCGGATTTTGGGAGTTAGACCGCAGAGCTTCAGGTCACCGCCCTTGGCGCGCGCGGCCTGCACGAGGCGCATGATGGCGCCGAGTCCGCTGCTGTCGATGAACTCGACCTTTTCCAATTGCAGCACGACATCGCCATATTTTTCGATGGCGTCCTGCACTTGCGAGTGCAGACTGAAGACTTCGTTTCCGGACACGAGGCGGCCGCAGCATTGGACCACGAAGACTTCACCGATCGGCCGCGTTTCCAGGCGTAGCTGCAATGGCCCTCCTTAAATTGGCGGGAATGTTACGTGAGCAGGACCAGCAAGTCAACGACACTGAAGCCACCGTGATGGATGCAACTTTACAATTCCAAACGCCTCGTAAGAGCGCGAACGGAGGCCGCTATCATGATCTCCGGGGAGAGAGACACCGCCGCTTAACCGACCTTCCCGGGAATCGATTGGTAGGCGCCTAATTAATTGCTACGGATAACTCGCCGCTAACCTGCCACGCCGCTATAATGCGTTGTTAGAAATGGCATGGAGGCCGGCAGCCGTCCCGGCCAAGTCCACCAAATCTCCCCCAGGGACCCATGATCGGCAAGTCACTCCGCTCGTATCGCATCGAGGCCAAGTTGGGAGCCGGCGGTATGGGCGTGGTTTACAAAGCCGTCGATTCCCGACTCGGGCGAACTGCCGCGATCAAAATCCTTTCCACCGCCGCTCTCAGTGCAGAGAGGGAACGTCGCTTTGTGCAGGAAGCGAAGGCAGCTTCTTCTCTGAACCATCCGAACATCGTCACGATCTATGACGTTGATACGCAGGATGTCGATGGCAAGCCGCTGCAATACATTGCGATGGAGTATGTGGCGGGTGAGACCCTCGACCAACTGATCGGGAAGAAGGGGCTGCGAATCCGCGATGTCCTGAAATATGCGATCCAGATCGCGGACGCATTGGCCGCGGCTCACGCTGCTGGGATCGTGCATCGCGATCTTAAGCCGTCGAACGTAATTGTCACTCCTCAAGGGGTCGTCAAGATCCTGGATTTCGGCTTGGCTAAGCTGACTGAAGCGGGCGAAGCCGATGCTTATGCCGAAACCATGCACGGCGAGGGATCGCCTCTCACCGAGGAGGGAACGATCCTTGGAACCGTCGCTTACATGTCTCCCGAACAGGCTGACGGTAAGAAGGTCGAGAGCCGTTCTGACGTTTTTTCCTTCGGGTCGGTCGTGTACGAAATGGCGACGGGCCAACGTGCTTTCTCGGGCGGGTCCAAGCTATCGTCGCTCTCGGCTGTGCTTTTCAAAGATCCCCAGCCCGCCTCGCAGGCTGTTTCTGACATCCCACCGGAACTTGATCGGATTATTGCGCGATGCTTGAAGAAGGATCCCGAGCGTCGTTGGCAGACGATGGCCGACGTGAAGGTGGCGCTGGAAGAGTTGCGCGAGGAATTGGACTCCAGCAACTTGGCACATGCGATTCCAACTCCCGCCGTGCGCCGGACATCGCGGGCACGAGTCTGGACTGGCTTGGGCGTGCTGGCTGGAGTCCTGCTTGGAGTTGCGCTGCAAATCTCGTATCAGCGGGCATACTCCCGGCCAGCGGAGCCGCCCTCGTTCCAGCGCCTGACGTTCCGCCGCGGCGACGTCACCTCGGCGAAGTTCGCTCCGGGCGAGACCGTTGTCTATAGCGCCGAGTGGGACGGCGGCCCATCCACCCTATTTTCCGCCCAGCCCGGCAATCGCGAAGCGCGGGCACTGGCGCTGCCCAGTGCGAGAGTCCTTGCGATCTCGCCGAGTGGGGAGATGGCAATCCTGTTGGGCGGCGAAGATGTTGGCACACTGGCGCGCGTGCCATTTGGTGGCGGCTCGCCGCGACAGGTGCTGGAAGGCGTGAGTGGCGCGGATTGGGGCCCGGATGGAGACTCGCTCGCTGTGGTGCGCGCAGTCGGCGGAAAGTTCCGGCTAGAGTATCCCATCGGCACCGTGTTGTACGAAACTGAGAAGCGCCCGCCGATGATGCCGCGAGTATCGACCGACGGGAAGCTGGTGGCGTTTTTCGATTTCGATGTCGAAGTCGGCGACTACTCCCTGTGCATCGTCGGTTCGAGTCATCCTCGGCAGGTTTTGTCACACGGGTGGCGTGCTATCGGAGCCTTGAATTGGTCTCCGGATAATCGTGAGGTTTGGTTTTCTGGGGGACAACTTGGCGGCGATCCCGCTCTCTTCGCGGTTACTCTCTCGGGCGTCCAGCGGCTGGTCACGCAGACTGGTGGAATTATCGTGATGCAAGATGTGGCCCGCGACGGCCGCGTCTTGCTGAGTACGGTCAACTCACGGCTGGGAATTCTCTATCTGCCGCCGAATGGCGGACCAGAACGCGATTTAGCATGGCTGGATTCGTCCCTGATCTACGAACTCTCGAACGATGCTCAATCACTTGTTTTCGTTGAGCTTTCCAACGGCCAGGGACGCAATTCTGCCATTTACCTGAGAAAGACCGACGGTTCTCCCGCGGTACAGCTTGGATACGGGAATAGGCCTTCCCTCTCGCCAGATGGCAAATGGGTAGCATGCATACACCATGAACTCGAGCGCTCCCGGCTGATGTTGCTGCCTACCGGTCCCGGAGAATCGCAGTTCGCAAAGATCGACGGAATGCACTTCGATGGCGTGGAGTGGTTTCCGGACAACAAACGGATTCTCTTCACGGGCAATGAAACGGGACACCCGACACGCTCCTGGATCTATGACCTGGAGACGAACAAGACGTCGCCGGTGACCCCTGAAGGGACGCGAGGGATGCGAGTTTCGCCCGACGGCCAGTGGTTCGTCACCGTGGACCCGCACAAACTCCTATTGACCCCGGTAGGTGGTGGGAATTCTAAAAATGTCATCGACTTGCAAACCGGAGAGAGCGTCGCGCGGTGGAGTGGGGATGGCCGCTATTTGTTCCTGCAGCAGCGCGAAGCTGCTGGCATCAAGATCAGCCGGTTGGAGATTGCGACGCACCGCAAAGAGCCTTGGCTCGTAGTGAAAGCTCCCGAACCGGGTGCTCAATTCTTTGGGCCGTTGGCTTTGTCGGCGGATGGCAAGGCATGCGCTGCCACCTTCCAGCGCGATCTTGCGAATCTGTTTCTGGTGCGGGGACTGAAGTAACGGGGATTATCGTTGGGCCAACAAAGTCAGGATCTCACTGGCTGTCTGGCATGATTGCTGGTGTGGATGCGAAATAACGCACCGTAACGTCATCCCCGATATAGACGACACGCCCATTGACAAGCGGCTTCCGCTGCGGCTTCGTTGGGTGGGTGAAATAGCGGACCGTAACATCTTCATTGATGTAATCGACTTCATTCTTTCCTACTTGCACACGCTGAAACCTGGGCCTTGCCGGGTTCACGGAGGAGTCGACTGTGGCTGTGGCCGTATCCGTGTCCGTGGCCTTCTCTGGTACTGCTTCTACGGTCTTAGTCCCAGCCTGCGGATCGACGGCAGTTGATGCCGGCCGGGTAGAAGATTCGGGGGGCGAAACCGGGCGGCGACCGTTGTAAGCAATCCAGCAAGTCAAACCCACTGCCATAGCAAGGAATGCCAAGGCTAAGTGCCACTGGCGTTTGCGCCAGGAAACGTCCTTAGCAATCTGCATCTTCTTCGCGAGTCTGGCTGACTGGCTGCGCATTAGTAATTCCCGGGCCTGCGCCAACGCGGCGGCGTATCGCTGGCCTAGGGAATTCCTGGTGGACGGGGCGGGCAAAGACCCAATCTCGTTCAGCGAACTCTCGCGTTGAACTGCAACCTCCGCAATAGCGTGCGGAGTGATCGGCAGTTGGGTAACCGGCTTCGTTGTCTGTGCAAGCGGTTGAGCTTGCAGTATGGCCGCCTCGATTTGTCGCGCTATCAATTGATAGGTGCGTACCTCGCCGTGCTGGAAGGTATGTGCTTCGCTGAACAGCACTTCGAGTACGCCCGCCAGTCCTCGGACGTCATAAATCGGCAAGATCAGGAGCGATTGGGCACCGAACTGCCGACAAATAGCCGCTTCAATGCGTGTGTCCGTCTGGGCGTCCTCGACACGGAGAATCTCACGTCTTCTCTCGGCGTCGGCTGACGCGGTGAGGGAAGCAGTGACCTGCCGCCCTACGTAGGTTGCGGCACTTCCACTCCCGGCTCGGTAAATTAGTTGGCCTCCTTTGAGAAGGGCAACTGCGACCCCAGTGGCATTGGCAGCGTTTCTAGCAGACGCCACTAGGCGGTGCATTGCACCATCCACGTCCAGATCTCCGTTCCTGAGCATCCGTTGGACTTCCATCACGGCGGAGAGCGATTGGCTATTGATCTGACTCTCCTGAACCGCAAATGCGTTGGCCAAAAGCTGCTGGAACGTGTCCGGATCGACGCTGGAAGGGTTACTCATATCCCTGTTACCGCGGCTGGCGTTGGATACAAACTGCCGTGCTTGGATGCAAGAAGAACAAAGAAAGATGCACCCGCGAATCGGTTAGACGAACCCACCGGCTCAAAGTAAGCGAGGACGGGCCTCGCGACAACTGGTGGTTCTGCCAGCGCGGGCGTTGGTACCCTAATCGCTCACTCGTTGAGCGTGCCTTTGGCGGGCAAGTCATCTTGATCCTGTCCTTCTATTTTAACTATTCTAACGCGCGCGTTTGGGCTTCAGGTTCAGGGTACGAATCAGCCGGAACAGGTGGTTGGCGTGCACTCCCAGGATTTTGGCCGCCTCTGTGTAGTTTCCATTAGCCTGCTCGATGGCCCGCTCGATCAGCACCTTCTTCGCTTCGCGAATGCCCTCTGCCAGCGCATTCACGGGTTGCCCTGATGCGGCAGTTTCCTCCAAAATCGACTCCGGAAGGTCCTCGGCGAGGATTACTTCCGTCGAGCCCAGGACTACCGCCCGCTCGATGGCGTTCTCCAGTTCGCGCACGTTGCCGGGCCAGTCGTAGCGCGCGAGGCAGGCTTGAGCCTCCGGCGAGATGCCGGCCACCCGGCGTTTCACCTTCTCGCCGTGCTGTGCCGCGAAAAATGCCGCCAGTAGCGGAATATCCTCCCGCCGCTCCCGCAGGGCGGGCATCTGGAGCGATACGACGTTCAGACGGTAGTAGAGATCCGAGCGGAACATTCCGGTGCGCGACGCCTCTTTCAGGTCGCGATTCGTCGCAGCGATCAGCCGCGCATCGAGTTTGATGGGGCGCGTACCGCCGACCCGCTCGAATTCCCGCTCCTGCAACACCCGCAGGAGTTTGGCCTGCATGGCAAGCGCGAGTTCCCCAATTTCATCCAGGAAAATGGTCCCGCCTTCCGCGACTTCCAGCTTCCCTTTCTTTTGAGCAACCGCGCCGGTAAACGCTCCTCGTTCGTGTCCGAACAGTTCGCTTTCGAGCAGAGTTTCCGTGATCGCCGCGCAGTTGATGGCGACAAACGGTTTGTCGACCCTGGAGCTATTCATGTGGACGGCCCGG
>DATMOO010000235.1:0-4576 GCA_035568275.1 Candidatus Sulfotelmatobacter sp. | reverse complement strand
CGATTTCACCAACCTTGCGGATGACGTCTTCAATGCTCAGCTCGGTAATTGGCATTCAGCCTCGCTTTCGCGTCAACGCTCGATTCTAGCCGTCCGCGAAGACATCGTCTGTAAAACTTCGGAAAGTGTCGCCATGGTCGTATCGCCGGGAGTGGTCATGGCCAGAGCTCCATGCGCTGCGCCGCATTCAACTGACCATTGTGGATCTTTCCCCGACAGGAATCCGTAAATTAGTCCCGAAGCGAAGGAATCGCCGCCACCCACGCGGTCGTAAATCTCCAGATCTTCCCGCATCGGGGCTTCGAAGAATTGTCCGTCGTGATAGCACAACGCTCCCCAATCGTTGCGAGTAGCCGTTTTCGCATTTCGAAGCGTCGTGGCAATCACCGCCATCGACGGATACTCCTTTACGACCGCCTCGATCATTCTCTTGAAGCCGCCAGTCTCGATCTTCGAGTGCTGATCGTCAAGGCCAGAGACCGAGAAACCGAGCGCTGCGGTGAAGTCTTCTTCGTTGCCGAGCATGACGTCGACATAAGGCGCCAGCCGACGGTTTACCTCCTGCGCCTTCGATTTTCCACCGATCGATTTCCAGAGCGAGGCACGATAGTTCAAATCATAGGAAACGATTGCGCCGTTCTGCTTGGCCGCTTGCATGGCTTCCAGCGCGACCTGTGGCGTGGTTTCAGACAACCCGCAGAAGATTCCTCCGGTGTGAAACCACCGCGCCCCATCTTTGGAAAAAATCTGCTGCCAGTCGGTGTCGCCGGGCTTCAACTGCGACGCGGCTGTATGTCCGCGGTCGGAGCAGCCGAGAGCGGCGCGCACTCCGAATCCGCGCTCCGTGAAATTCAGCCCGTTACGGACCGTGCGTCCGACTCCGTCATAGGGCACCCAGCGAACGTACTTTTGCGAAACGCCGCCTTGCAGCATGAGGTCTTCGACGAGGCGTCCAACAAGATTATCGGCGAGGGCGGTGACGATGGCGGTTTCCACGCCAAAGCAGCGGCGCAGTCCTCGCGCCACGTTGTATTCTCCGCCGCCCTCCCAAACGCGAAAATGGCGGGTAGTGGCGATACGTTCGTCGCCGGGATCGAGCCGCAACATCACCTCTCCGAGGCTGACAAGATCCCACTTGCACTGTTTCTTTGTTTTGACGTTCAGTTTTGACATGAATAGCGTCCGCCGCTACATCGGTTTATTCCATTATGGCCAAGTCGATCTGACACCCGAACCTACGTCGTAAATCGCATTGATTCTAAATGATTTGCATGGAATGCCGACGAAATTTGATCAGCCACACCTGCGCTGAGTCGGACGGGATTGAGAAATCTCTATGGGTCAAATCGCTTTTCCCGACTTGCCGACGGAGCCGGGTTTCTGTTACAAAAAACCTAATCAAGCTTCTTCGTCCTTTGCAATTCTGCTTGGGGAAAAGAAACGAGGCAACCGCCTCCCAGCTGTCCGTTTCTAAACGCGGACACTTTAAACAAACCCCAATCGAGTCTGCACTCATAGTTGCAAGACTCCGGGCCCATAGCCATTCTTTTTGGAGCTTGGATGCGGTACGGCAGCAGATCTGATGTTGGCGGGAGAACTGCTCTTCTGAGAGTCTCGACCGCGGTGGTCCGCGTCCAACCCGTACGCTTCCGAAACTGTCCCCCACCCCTCACTAACCAAAATCCCTACATGTTAGTTTCTACCGCCGGAGGAAGATATGGCGACGACGAATTTCGTCCAGATTGAGAATGATGCCGAAATCAAGCAGCGCCTCGAAGCCGAGCGCGCCCGTTTGCGCAAGATTGCCGGACTCGACCAGCCCGAACACTTTCACCGCCCAGTGGAGCGGGCCTTCACGGCCGAACAACGCCCTCACACTACGATCCTGTTCGGCGGTTTTACCTGGAAGCACGAAGATCTGATCCGCGCTGTCTTTCAAGGGTGCGGATACCGCTGCGAGAAGCTTCCGGTACCGGACGTCCCAGCTTTCCAGACCGGCAAGGAATTTGGCAACAACGGGCAATGCAATCCGACCTACTTCACCGTGGGTAATCTGGTGCAGTATCTGCAGTTCCTCGAGAAGGAAGGCCTCACGCGCCAGCAGATCCTCGATAACTACGTCTTCTTCACCGCCGGCTCTTGCGGCCCATGCCGCTTTGGCATGTATGAGGCCGAGTATCGCTTCGCGCTGAAGAATGCCGGATTCGACGGCTTCCGCGTCCTGCTCTTCAAGGATAGCGATGGCATCAAGGCTGCGTCCGGTGAGCCGGGCCTGAAATTCTCTGTCGATTTCGGCTTCGGGATGCTGAATGCGATGCACCTGGGCGATGTCATCAACGATCTCATCTACCAGATTCGCCCGTACGAGGCGAACAAGGGCGAAACCGATCGCGTCTTCCGCGAGATGGTCGACGGGCTCTGCGAGGACCTGAAGAGTCGCAAGGCGTTTGAGATCGAGAAGAGCGCTCCTGATTGGGCGAAACCAAAATTCAAGAGCAACAAGATCCTGCGCAACACCTTCAACGTCTTCGGCAAATGGCACGAGCACATGTGGGGCAAGGACTATCTGAATGCCCTCAAGAACGCACGCGAAAAGATGGATTCCATCGAGGTGGATCGTACCCGCGTGAAGCCACTGGTGAAGATCACTGGCGAGTTCTGGGCGCAGCTCACCGAGGGCGACGGCAACTTCCACATGTTCGAATTCCTCGAGCGCGAGGGCGCGCAGGTCCTGGTTGAGCCGATTGCGACCTGGGTTGCCTATCTGATGTACCAGGCGAAGGCCCACGCGATCGCGAAGTGGCCAGTCAATCGTCCCCACCGGGCCCCGAAGTGGTACGAGTTGAAAAAGAATTTCGCGAACTATATCGGTTTACGGAAGAAGCTCTGGGGGATCGGTGCAGGCGAGCGGATGTGGGGTTTCTTCTATCACCGCACCGCGAAAAACATGGGCGGAATCACGCATCATCTAGCGCCGCAAACGGAGCTGGCCGATCTAGCGCACCCCTTCTACAACCAGTTTGCGCGCGGCGGCGAGGGACACCTCGAAGTTGGCAAGAACGTCTACTACACGGTGCACAAACTCTGCCACATGGTGCTGGCGCTGAAGCCGTTCGGATGCATGCCATCGTCGCAGTCCGATGGCGTGCAGTCGGCCGTGATCAACAAGTTCAAGGACATGATCTTCCTGCCCATCGAGACTTCCGGCGAAGGCGAGGTCAACGCGCACAGCCGCGTGCAAATGGCGCTCGGCGAGGCGAAGGTCAAGGCCAAGACGGAGTTTGAAGAGTGCCTCAAGTCGACTGGCAAGACCATGAGCCAGATTCGCGAATACATCGACGAGCATCCCGAGCTGAAACGGCCGTTCTATCACCTGCCGCATCGCGACGGAGTGGCCGGAACCGCGGCGCAATTCATTTTGCACGTGAGCGAGCGGATCGACAAAGACACGCGCTTCTGGAAGCGGTCGCGAGTGCGCGTGGAAGCAGCACCTGCGATGTCCGGAGACTAAAGGCGATTACCGCCGAGCTCGCCGAGAATTCTTCTTGTATTGAGAAACTCCGCGATCTCGGCGGTTCAGCCATTTTCGATTTTCTTGAAAGAATGAGGAATTCATGCACGACCATAAGGGCCCGCAGCTGATCCAGATTGCACCGCTTGAGGTGCCGCCGCCATCCATCCAGCAAGTCCGCCATGCGCATCATGCGCATGACGCAAAGACCCAGTTTTTAGTTGGGCTCGACGTGGGCTCGACCACGGTGAAGGCCGTTGTCGTCGAAGCCGTGACCGACAAGGTTCTCTGGCAGGACTACCAGCGCCACGAGACAAAGCAGCCGGAAAAGACACTAGAGTTCCTGAAGCGGATGGAAGCCGAGTCCGGCATCAGCCGTCACAACACCCGTATCTTCATGACCGGGTCCGGCGGAAACGGGATTGCGGATCAGATCGGCGCCAAGTTTGTTCAAGAGGTCACAGCTGTATCGCTGGCAGTCGAGAAGCTTCACCCCGAGGTGTACTCGGTCATCGAACTGGGTGGGCAGGACGCCAAGATCATCGTGTTCAAAGACGACGACGAGACCGGTCGCAAGAAGAAAATTCCATCCATGAACGATAAATGCGCCGGCGGCACGGGCGCAGTCATCGACAAAATTAACGCGAAGCTGAAGATCCCTACCGAACTCCTGGCCGAGCAGAAATATCACGGGATCAAGCTGCACAAGGTTGCCGGCAAGTGCGGTGTGTTTGCCGAGACAGACATCAATGGGCTGCAGAAAGTCGGTACGCCCTCGGACGAGTTGATGGCTTCGCTGTTTGAGGCGATTGTGCTGCAGAACCTCAGCGTGCTCACACGCGGCCATACGCTGCGCCCACACGTGCTGCTGCTGGGCGGTCCGAATAGCTTCATTCGCGGCATGCGCGAAGCCTGGCAGGCCAACATCCCGCGCATGTGGCAGGAGCGCAAGGTTCAGATTCCCGATGGCGCCAAGCCCGAGGACTTAATCAAGGTTCCGCAGAACGCGCAGTACTTCGCTGCTCTGGGTGCGGTTGAGTTTGGCCGGAGCGAGGACGATTGCAT